>DATCMB010000021.1 GCA_036563615.1 Candidatus Binatia bacterium | reverse complement strand
CGCACCGGCTCGGAGTTCAGCGGCGGCATCATCGGCAGCATCGAGACGCTGTCGGACATCAATGACCGCGGCGACCTGCTGCTGATCATTCAGCTCAGGGGATCGGGGCGGGCGCTGGTGCTGATCCCGCGGTGAGCGGCGCTCAGGTGGGGGGCGAGGGGGCCGCGGCGACCACTGGCCCGACCCCGCGCTCGAGCTCGCCCTCGGGCGCATAGCTGCAGAACGTGCCCGTGTGGATGCTGCGGGCAAGGTGCGCTCCGACCGCTGGCGCTGCGTCGAGGACGTGCAAGAGCGCGAGGCGGATCGTTCGTGTCACGTTGAGACGCGCCCGCTCTGCATCTCCGCTGCGACGCGGACGGTCACCGAGGCCAAAGATACGGCGTTCCTCATCGCGCAACTTCGTTAGCTCGTCGTGTAGTATCGTCGCTTTCTCCGGATCCCCGGCCGCGGTCGCGCGCTCGAACTCGCACGTCAGCTCGTTGATCCGCTTCTTGTAGGCGCGACGCGCGCGCGCGTCGACGATCTCGGCCTGGAAGTCCGCCTCCCTTGCCTCCAGGGATTCGTCGTACACGCCCTCTTCTGGCGGCGGCGCAGTGAGTCGCACTAGCTCGAGGGCGTGCAGCTCGTCACCAGGGCGACGAAGGAGCTCGGCGAGGTACTGAAGACCCTTCGAGTCCTTGAGCAACGTGCGCTCGCCGTGTCCGGTGAGGATCCACACCTCGCCTTCCTTTGTGAGCTGGGGTAGCGCCGAGTTCCGATTGGCTGGCAGACCGTTGTGGGCGGCAGCTTTGAGCAGGCGGCGCCGCAGCTCTTCGGTGTCGCGTGCTAGGCGCTTCATGCCGATGTCCCGCGCGATGCGGAGGGCTTCCTCGGCGAGTGCCAATGCTCGTTTGTGTGCAAGTGCGTCGCCCTCGATGGGAATCAGGCGCGCGTAATCGTACGAAGTTAGCGCAACAAAGGGCCGAGCCCCCATGCGCCCGTTCATGCACAAGGCTTCCTCAAAATGGCGAGCCGCGTCCTGCCAGCGATCACACGTCGCGGCAAGGAGACCAAGAAAGCGGTGTGCCGATCCGAAACATGCAACAACACTGATCGAGACGTTTCGGTCATGGTACGGCAGCAACAATCTATAGAGACTCTCTGCCCAATCTCGATCGTTAACGTAATGAACTGCCTCAGCGAGAAGGCATATTCCGAAGAGCCACGTGACATTCTGTGGTAGTTCGGCAAACCCGTTGCGACTGAGTGCAAAAAGCTCTTGCCGTGCATCATCCAATCGTCCAGCTCGAGACAGAAAGAATGCTGGCGCTGCACGCAGAGTTACCGATTCAGGATAGCGCTCGCGAAGCTCCCGGAAATGATTAACGACGTCAGGGGCTGTCTCACCGCAAAGTTCATCAATGAGGATCTTCTGCCCCGAAAAGCTTAACTGCGCATAGATCTCGCGCGAGTAAGGCCCCGAGACCCTTGTAGCAAAGTCGAACGCCTCGTGAGCCAATTGTTTTGCATAATCAAAACGCCCATCCAGCATGGCCCGCATCGCGCGCCATACCAAGTTTGCCCACCGCTCGAACGAGTCGCCCGTCTCGCTACTCAATTGCTGGTGCGCCGCAAGTGCGTCATCGAGAGCGATTATGTCTCCTATCTCAGTCAAGTCCGTAATTGCGAGGGCGTACCCGCGCATTGCGAACTCGCTAGAGTTCATCTTTGTCGCAATGTTTAGTATCTCGCGAGCAATCGCATAGCGCTCAGGCAGATCACTCGCGCCCACCAAGACACCGTGCCGCGCCGCAAGAGCATGCACGAGTGTATTAGGGTCGCCGCTTGCACGACCCAATCGGACCGCCTCGGCGCTCAGTGCGACAGCGTCTGTCGCCGCCGGGTTGAAGCACCCGTGTAGCGCGAGGCGGCTAAGTAGCCGTGCCCTGCGCCCAGAATCGTCGATCGGTACGGCTGCAAGGGCTTCGCGAAGTAGATCAGGTGCCGCCTCGCATCGTGAACTGGCAACGAACTTCAAGGAGAGGACCGCACCGACTCCTAGGGCCGCCTCAACAAGCAAATCGATTGCCCGAATCGATCGAGCGATGCGAGCTGCGCGACGAAAGGACTCGCGCGATCCCTCGAGGTGTCCGGACCATTCCTGCGCTCTCCCTAGGCCGAGAAGTAACAGGCACTGCCGTCGATCATCCCGAGGAGCCGTTGCAACGGCATCGAGAGTCCTTTGATAGAGCGCCACAGCGTCTTCAAACGCCATCTGCATCATGGCGTGCTCAGCCGCTCGGACAGCGTGCTCTACGAAGGAGTAATCGCGAGACAGCGGTGCGGCAATGAGTAGATGGTGGGCGCACTGGGTATGATAGGGATGTCCATCGGTAGATACTCGAGTGGCGATGGCGAGGCCCACTTGTTCGTGCAGTCGGAGTCGACGATCGGAGGAAAGGTCTTCGTAAAGCACATCCCGGATGAGGGTATGTCGAAAGGCATAGTGCCCCGGTCGCAGATCCACTACGAGGCCGTATCGAAGCGGTTCCTCGAGGAAGTTCAACGCATCGCTCGCGGAACGGCCGACGACTGATGCGAGAAGCGCGAGATCAAACTCGCGTCCTATTACGGCGGCCGTATCGAGTAGATGCCTTGCCTCTGTGCTTATAGCGCCCAGTCGCAAGCGGACCGCATCAGTGATCCGCGCGGGAATCTTGAAGGGAGCCGTGGACACACCCGAGAGTCCCTGCTCCGTCGCGATCATACGCAGAAGTTCGCCAACGAAGAGAGGATTGCCCGCAGTGGCCGCGTAGATGGATCCTGCGATATCGTCAGCGTCGTTGCGCAGTGTGCGAACTAGCTCTCTGACGTCTTGTGAGGTCAGCCCGGAGAGGTCGATCTTGTGCCCTTGGCAACCTAGTTGGGCGAGAGAATCGCGCAAGTATGTGTCAATACGAGGATCGACGTCGCGATGCGTGCCCAGGAGTAGTACTCTTGAATCAATCAGTGCTCGCGCGAGGAATGACAAGAGTGCTAGTGATGGGCGATCGGCCATCTGTAAATCGTCAATCACGATGACCAGAGGCGCCTGCTGCGACGAGCTGCGGAGCAGCGAAGCCATCGCGTGAAACAAGCGAAAGCGTGTCGCGTCACTAGTGACGGTGAATGAGGTAGATAGTTCGGTGCTTTGACAATCGGGTGTAGCATGCAAAAGTTGGAGGAGAGAGTCGGTGTCGAAGCCATGGGTGTCGCTGCCGGTAGCGAGTAGAGACTGCACTACCTCTAGCCACGGCCAGTAGGGGGGAGCTCCTCCAGTCTCCCAACACCGACCCCATAGAACGTTGACGCCGCGGGTACGGGCAAGATCGCTAAAGTGCCGGGCTAGGCGCGTCTTGCCGATTCCCGGTTCTCCGGAAACCAGGATGGCGCGGCCGATTCCGCGCACAACGTCTTGGAGCGCGGCCGCCAGGATGCCCATCTCCTCCAGTCGACCAACAAACGGCGGCTCAAGAGGGAGCGTACTGAGGTCATCGACGGCTTGCGTGTAGACCTTTCGCATCGCAGTCCTTTCCGGCGACTCTTTCAGAATCGCGTACGCTCTATGGGGCATGTGGGGGGTGACTGCGTCAGTTGTCGCGTTCTTGGTCCGCGAGTATGTGTCGGCACGCGATTCGTTGGCGCATCGCGGGCCGGTGCGTGAAGCGCCCCGCGTCGGCCTCTTCTCCTGCGCCGGAACGATTGCCGAGCGACCGTCAGATCGCGGTGGTACGCGCGATCGGCATAATCGACGACGACACTTCTCTCGGATCGCTCGCGCGAGCGATCTGCACGACTCTGAGGTCCGCTGTGATTGTGGGCGGACGTTGCGGTGGATTTGAGCCCACAACGCGTGATCAAACCCTTTGTGGGAGAGTGCGAGAGAGATGAGATCGCGAGAGAAACTCTCCTCCGAGGAGTCGTCGTCGGAGAGCGGATTGCCGCAGGAGCGTCGCAGACATTCCCCGGTGCGGCTGAATCTCGGATCGGGGTCGCAGCTAGCATGTCGGCGATGGTTGAAATGGATCGTTTCCGCATCCGTCGTCAAGACCTAATCAGCGCCAGCAAGAGCGGAAGTGTCTGCATGACAAAATCTCGAGGGCCTGCGCGGCGGCGGCCACGCGCCGTGTGGTCAAGCGGAATCATCTGCGAGGCGCGTGCTCACGCACCGCCGCAGATTGGAGCCAATGCTTCTCCTAGGCCGAGCCCCAGCGGGCTACTCGTTCGTTGGTGGCGAAAAGCCTTGATTGACGGAAAGTTGAGAGTTGTCGGGGGCCATAGCCTGGTCAAGACTGATCGTGCCGGGCGACTAGATGGAGTGGGCTTGCGCCAGCCTGCCTGCCGCCCCGCTCTAGGGCCAGGGTAGCGGTCGGCCCCAGGCTTCCTTGTAAGAAAGGCGGTAGCCCGTCCAGTGGGAGCAGTGGGGCCGGGAACCGCAGGCAAACCATCGGGAGAACGGACTTGGGCTCTGCGGGTAGAGGAGACCGTTCGCCTGCTCTTGGCGCGAAGCCGTCTCGGGCTAGCGCAGCCCAAAAGTGTGTTGGAAGGTCCGGTAGGAGACTACGGCGAGCAAAGGCAGACTCGCTGGCGACTCTGATCACTCCGTAGCATCTCCGCGAAAATACTAGAGATTTTCGCCCCCACTCGCTTGGGACGGGGCAGTTTCCAGGTTGGACACCGCCCCTGCCTCGCTTTGAGAAAGGCTGTTCGCTCAAAACGAACGGCCCGTGTTCGCTCCCTCGTCACGCCTACCCAGTAGGAGCGCCGCGTACGGACGTACCCAGCCGACGGCGCCCAGAAAGGTAGGACGACATGGACGAGCCGACTGCATCGAACGGGCGACCGCGCGCAGCGACCGGTCTCGACGCGAACAGGCCATCGCCCGGCTCCGATTCCACCTCGACCAGCACGCCGGCGAGCTCGGCCCCCGCGACCGGACGCAGGCAGCCGCTTTCTCCCGACGCCTTCCGCGTTCGCTTCGCGGCCGAGATGGGGATGTCCGTGGGCCGCGTCCTGCCGAAGGCGCGCCTTCGCGAGGACCTGGACCTGGATTCCGTACGAATCCTCGAGCTCGTACTCTTGCTTGACGATCTCGGCGCGACAGTCGAGGACTCGGAGGTCGCGAGCCTGACCTCCGTCGAGGACGTGTACCGCATCTACGCGGAGCGCGTCAGCGCCGCCGACCGCGTCTCGGACGGCGCATCCGCTTACGACGTGCCGACCTTGGTTGGACGGCACACGCTGCAGCGACCACTCCTGCCGGGCGACGACGCCTTCGTCGAAGCTTTGATGGTGTCCACGCAGCGCCGTACGAGCCTGCGCTCCTTCGGAGCGTCAAGCGTGACACGCGCAGTCTTGCTCGAGCACGTCGTCATCGCACTGAAGTCCGCCGCCCGGATCGGTGTCATCAGCGTTCACGACGCGGACCTTCGCGAGGGAACGGCCTTTCTCGAGCTCGCCTTCGAGCCGCGTGTGCGCGGGCAGGGCTGGCCGCTCGAAGCCGTCGTGCTCTTCATCGATCACGTCTTCCGCACGTGGCAGCTTCGTAAGCTGTACGCGGAAGTGATCGGCGACGTGAGCGACAAGATCGGAAGCGGGGTGGGGCGCTTCTTCGTCGAGGAGGGACGCTTCGTCGCGCACGAGCACGTCGACGGAAAGCTCTGCGACCTGCGCGTGCTGAGCTTCTTCCGCGAGCACTGGGACGCGGTGGCGCCGCGCCTGCTCGCGCGCATCCGGCCGGGACACTAGCGCGAACGACGTCCCTTCGACGTTCAGCGCAGCACGCCGTCGGAGGCTAAACGCTCGATTTCGTCGTCCGCGAGCCCGAGGATCTCGCGGTACACGTACCGCGAGTGCTCCCCGAGCAGCGGCCCCGGACGCTCGATCGCGCCCGGCGTCTCCGACAGCCGGTAGCCGAGCGCCTCGCACGTGTGCGCGCCGAGCACCGCGTGCTGCATCGGCACGAAGTGCCCGCGGTGCTCGAGCTGCGGATCCGCGACCAGGTCGCGGCACGTCGCGACCACGCCCGCCTCGACCCCCGCGCGCTGCAGCAGCTCCGCGACCTCCGAAGCCTCGCGCGACGCGGTCCACCCCGCGATCGACGCTTCGAGCTCGTCCTCGTCCTTCTTCCGACCCGCAAGCGTCGCCCAGCGCTCCTCGAGCGCCCACGCGGGCGAGCCCATCGCCGCGACCAGCCGCTGCCAGCCGGCGTCGTCCCAGCAGGCGATGACGCACCATCGGTCCTCGCCGCGGCACGGAAACGCGCCGTGCGGCGCCGCGATCCGCGAGCGGTTGCCGTCGCGCCCGATCACCTCGCCGTTCGCAGAGTACTCGAGCATCCAGCCGGAGAGCGAGTACGCCGCGGTCTCGGTCTGCGCGACGTCGATGTAGCAGCCCTCGCCCGTCTTCTTCCGGCGCAGCAGCGCCGCCAGCACGGCTGCGGCGACGAAGCGCGGCGCGAGCGAGTCGGTGATCGTGCCGTGCTGGCCGACGGCCTCGCGGTCGGGCCAGCCGGTCAGGAAGTTGAAGCCGGAGATCGCCGAGCCCTGGCCGCCGAAGCCGGGGTAGTCGCGGTGCGGGCCGGTCTGGCCCATGAGGCAGGTGCTGACCATCACCAGGTCGGGCTTGAGCGCGCGCAGGCTCTCGTAGTCGAGGCCCCACTTGCGCATCGCCTTGGGCGCGAAGTTCTCGGCGACGACGTCGGCCCACAGCACGAGCTTCTTCGCGAGCTCGACGCCGCGCGGGTCGCTCAGGTTCAGCGCCACCGACATCTTGTTGCAGTTGAGCATCATGAACATCGGCGCGTCGTCGAGATTGCGGTTCTTCTTCGAGAGACCGAGCACGCGCAGGAAGTCCGGCCGCGTGCGCGACTCGACGCGGATCACCGTCGCGCCGTGGTCGGCGAGATGCCGGACCGCGATCGGCCCCGCGGCGCCGCCGCCGAATTCCAGCACCTTGACGCCCGCGAGCGCCTTCACGCCGACAGCGCCGCTCACACGACCCCCGCGCGGCGCAGCGCCGCGAGCTCGTCGGCGCCGATCCCGAGCTCGCCGTAGACCTCTTCGTTGTGCTCGCCGATGCGCGGCGCGGGACAGCGCACGTCGGTCTCGCAGGCCGACATCACGGCGAAGCGTGCGGGCAGCGCGTACGTCAGGCCGCGCTCTTCGTCGCGCACCTCGGCGAAGAACGCGCGCGCCGCGAGCTGCTCGCTGCGCGCGATCTCGCGCGCGTCGTTGACCGGCGCCAGCATCACGCCGCGCGCGATCGACTCCGCGAACAGCTCGCGCATCGTCTTGCGCGCGAAGAGCTCGAGCAGCGGCGCCGACAGCGCGTCGACCTCGTGCTGCGTGAGGTCGTTGTGGCTGTACGCCGTCCAGTCGCGATCGCGCCACGCCGGCGCGTCGATGCCTTCCTCCTCGAGCCACTTCGCGGTCGCGACGAGCCCGGGGATGCGCGCCGGTCCGCCGCGCAGCGCGAACGACACGAAGCCGTCGCGGCACGGCCACACCTCGCGCTGCAGCGTCTTGCCGACGGGGTAGCAGGCGCCGGTGCGCGTGCGGTCGCGGCGGTCGCGCGCCCACTGCGAAGCGCCGGTCATGATCGTGCCGACGACGCAGGCCTGGAGCGACACGTCGACGTGCTGCCCGCGCCCGACGAGCTCGCGCGCGTGCAGCGCGACCAGCACGCCCGCCGCAGCTTCCGCACCGCCGTGGCAGTACGACGCCGGCATCGTGCAGCGCAGCGGCGCGCGGTCGGGATCGCCGGTGAGCGCCATGTTGCCGCCCATCGCGGTGACCGTGAGATCGCTGCCGCGCCACCCGGCGCAGGGGCCCGAGCGCCCGAACGGCGTGATCGAGCACACGACGAGCTGCGGGTGCGCAGCCGACAGCGTCGCGTAGTCGACGCGCGCCGCAGCCAGCATTTGCGGGTCGTACGACTCGATCAGCGCGTCGGCGCCGGCGCACAGCCGATCGAGCAGCTCGCGGCCGCGCGCGCTGGTGACGTCGAGCGTCACGCCGCGCTTGCTCGCGTTGTAGGCGAGCCACGGGATCGAGCGCTCGGCCTGCGGCGCGCTGCCCGACGCGATCCATGGCGGGCGGTGCCGCACCGGGTCGCCGCCCGGCGGCTCGATCTTGATCACGTCGGCGCCGAGCTCGGCGAGGATGCGCCCGCAGAGAAAGCCCTTCTCGTCGGTGAGATCGAGGACGCGGTAGCCGTCGAGCGCGCGGGCCACGGGCCACGCTTATCAGAAGGCGAAGCTCGCGAAGAAGACGCGGTGTCCGGCGCGGCGGCGGCGGACACCGCGCCGCGCTGCGCCGCGCCGACGAAGCTCAGCCCGCGACGCGCGCGAGCAGCGGCACCACGCGCAGCGCGCGCGGATCGAGCGGTGCAGCGGCGCGCGCGATCGCGGTGCGCACGTCGACCTCGAGGCGCACGTCGGGCCAGCGTCCCGCCGCCTTGAACGGCACCTCGAGCTCCGCGCCCTGCGCGAAGAGCCGCCCCGCCTCGGGCAGCAGCGCGACGAGCGCGCGCGTCGCGTCCGCACCGAGCGTCACCGTGCCCTGCACGTCGAGCGCGCCCGCGTGCGTCAGCGAGCCGGTCGCGCTCGCGCGGAACAGCGAGGTGTCGACCGCGAGATCGTCGAAGCTCACGCTGCCGGACGCGATCTCGACGCTGCCAGCGATGTCCTCGAACGGCGTCGCGCCCGGCGCGAGCGCGCTCGCGAGCGCGGGCACCTGGCGCGCGCGCTCGAGCAGATCGTGCGCCGTCAAGCTCACGTCGCCGTCGTGCGCCGCCTCGCGGGCGAGCGCCGCGACCAGCTCGGCGAAGAGGTTTCGCTCGCGCAGCTCGCCGCAGCAGAGGCCGAGCTCGCCCTTGCCGGACGCGTTGGCGACGATGGTCTCGATGCCGCGGCCCTCGCTCGCGAGCGAGCCGGTGAAGGTCAGCTCGCCGGTCAGCGACTGCGGCGCGCCGGGGATGTCGGCGAGCGGCAGGCGCGCGAGCTCGACCTCGTCGAAGCTCCAGCGCGGCGTCGCGCCGCCCTCGAACGGGCCGATCTCGCCGCGCAGCGCGATGCGCTGCGCGCTCGCGCCGAGCGTGCCGCTGAGCTGGATCGCGCTGGGCTCGGTCGGGGCGTCGCTCGTGTAGCGCAGGTCGAGGTCGCGCAGCGCGAGCGTCTTGCCGCCGCCCTTCTCGTCGGTGATCTCGAGCGTGCCGTTCTCGATCGTCGCCGAGGTGAGGCGGACGAGGCGCTCCTTTGCTTTACGGACGTCGGCGCTGCCTGGCTTCGGCGGCGTCGCGGCGCTCGGCGGCAACCCCGGCGGCACGCCGACCCCGCGCGCCGGCTCGCGTCCGGCGAGCGTCTCGATGTTCCAGATGCCGGCGCCGTCGCGGATCAGGTGCACCGCCGGCGCCTCGAGCGCGATCGCGCCGCGCACGCGTCCGCGCAACAGCTCGCGCGGATCGACGCGCAGCACCGCGCCCTCGACGGTCGCGAACGCGCCGCCGCCGAAGCGCGGATCCTCGGCGACGCGGAGGTCGTCGAGGCGCAGACCGGGGCCGCCCGCGAGGACGAGCGACGCGCTGCCGCCGGAGACCTCGCGCCCGAGCGCGCTCGCCATGCCGGCGACCAGCGTCGGCTGCAGGCGGCCGACCGCCCAGTTGCCCGCGACCGCGCCGCCCGCGAGCAGCACCACCGCGAGCCCCGCGGCGATGCGCAGCCAGCGGAGCCGGCGCCGGCGCGGCTTCGCGCGCTCGACGCGAGCGACGCGCTCCACGCGCTCGCCACGCTCGGCGTGCGCGGTCCGCTCGACCTGCGCGGCGCGTGCGGCGTGCGCGCCCCGCTCGTCGCGCGCCGACGCGGACGCGACGGCACGCGCGCGCACGTCAGCGCGCTCGTCGACGTCCGCTGCGGGAGACGTCGCCGACGCCGCATCGGCCTCGAGCGCCGCGACGATCGCCAGCTCCTCCGCGCAGCGCGCGCACGCGGCGACGTGGCGCTCGAAGCGCTCGACCTCGTCCGGTGCGAGCTCGCGCGAGAGGTAGCGCGCGACCTGCGCCTCGTCGGGGTGTGCGCCGCGCGCAGCGTCGTCGGCCTGCGCGTCGAGCGCGCGACCGAGCGCGCGCGCCAAGGCGTCGTCGCCGGTTGCGCCCCTACGCATCTCGTTCCTCGTCTTGCATCTGGTCCCGCAGCTTCGCGCGCACGCGCGACTTCAGCACGTGGGTCGCGTTCTCCGTGATGCCGAGCACGCGCGCGACCTCGGGGACGTCGAGCCCGTCCACGAAGTGCAGGCGTACCAGAAGCTGCTCGCGCGCGGGCAGCTCCGCGACCAGACGGCGCAGCCGCTCGATCTCCTCGCTCGTCGCTGCCTGCTGCTCGGGATCGGGGCCGGGCGCGGGCGACTCGGCGAGCACGTCGCGCGCCTCGCCGCTGGGCTCGACCTGGATCGCGTCGGCCGCGATCGCGGGACGCCGCTGGCGGTAGCGCAGGTGATCGAGCGTCAGCCGCGTCGCGCAGACGCGCACGAAGGTCGCGAACGACGCCTGGTTGCGCCCCTCGTACATTTTGAGCTTGCGGCAGTCGCGGTCGAACAGCGAGACGATGACGTTGTGCGCGAGGTCGTCGATCTCTTCGCGCAAAAGCGTCACCCCGCGGTGGCGCAGCACGCCGGCGATCGCGAAGCGGATCAGCCCCGTGTATTCGGTGACGAACTCGTCGCGCGTCGCCGGGTCGCCGGCGATGCAGCGGGCGATGAAGTCCTGGCCGCGCGCGAAGGCGTCGCTCGGGCCGGTGGCGTCCCCTGCGGCGTGCTCGGGCTCCTTCGCGCCCGTGCCGGAGGCGCGGCCGCTCGGCGCGCCGCGGCGGCTAGCGTCGCTCTTCACGGCCGTCCCGCGCCGTCCGCCGCCCGCAAAGCCGCGCGCGGGCAGCGGCACGGCCAGCGTCCCGGCGGTCGCCGCGGCCGCGAAGCCCGCCTCCATCACCCCATGCCGCATCATCTGGGCGGTATCGACGCCGCATGGCGCGCACCCTTACGCGGGCGCGATGCTGACCTTGATCGACCCGGTCGTCTTGTCGTTGGCCGCGGCGAAGCCCTCCTCGATCCGCTCGAGCGGGAAGCGGTGGGTGACGAGCTCGCGGCGGATGGTCGCGCCGTCGCGCGCCAGGATGTCGAGTGCGATGTCGAAGTCGGCCCGCGAGCCGGCGGCGCCGTAGCACAGCGAGCCGACCAGGTGCGCCTCCTTCATCATGACGAGGAGCGCGTTGAGCTGCGGCGGCTGCATGAACACGCCGACGATGGCGATCGAGCCGCCGGGCCGGACGCAGTTCAGCGCGTCGGCAAGCGACGAAGTCGCGTCGCCGACCGTCTCGACCACCACGTCGACCGGGTTGTCGAAGGCCCACGACATGAGCTCGCCGGACTCGGACGAGTCGAACACGCGGGTCGCGCCGAGCGCGAGCGCGGCCTTCTTCTGCTGCGGACGGCGCGCGGTGACCGCGATCTCGCCCGCGCCGCCCGCCTTGGCGGCTGCGACCGCCGTCAAGCCGATCGTGCCCGCGCCGAGCACGAGGACGCGCTGCCCCATCTCGAGGCGCGCGAGCCGCAGCGCGTGCACCGACACCGCGAGCGGCTCGGTGAGCTGCGCGGTCTCGTCGTCGACGTCCTTGGGGATCGCGAAGACGTGGCGCGGCGTCGTCACCATGTAGTCGGCGAAGCCGCCCGGGACGGTGATGCCGATCATGCCCACCGCGCGGCAGCGCTGGTAGTCGCTGCTGCGGCAGTAGTCGCACGTCCCGCAGACGCGGATCCCCTCGACGGCGACGCGATCTCCCGGCTTGACGCCGGTCACGCCGGCGCCGACGTCGGCGACCACGGCGCTGATCTCGTGCCCCGGGCACACCGACGGGATCGGGATCGCGCCGTGGAACCAGTGCAGGTCGGTGCCGCAGATGCCGCAGCGGCTGACACGCAGCAGGACCTCGCCCGGCCCGGGCTCGGGCATCGGAACGTCGTGCACGAACACCTTGCCGGGCTCGCGGCAGCCAACCGCCCGCATCGTCTTCGCCATGCGGGATCGTTTCGTCGTTCGCCGCCGGTCAGTCAAACGGGGGCGTGGAGATACGAAGGTAGGGGCGCCGTCTGAGCGGCGCGCTGGGATGGTGCTTCGGAGAGGTGCTTTGCTGAGGTGAGAAAGCGACCGGGGCGACGTTGCCATCGCCCCGGCCGAAAGGCTTTCAGGCCTTGGCGGCCTTCTTGGCGGTCGTGCGACGCGTGGTCGTCTTGCGCGCCGTGGTCTTGCGAGCGGCGACCTTCTTGGTGGTCGTCGTCTTGCGCACGCGCGCCGTGGTCTTGGCCGCGGCCTTCTTGGCGGTCGTCTTCTTCGCGGCCGTGGCGCGCGTCTTCGTGGTCGAGCGCTTCGCCGTGAACTCGCTCGCCGTCGAGGTGCCGCCGACCTTGTAGCGTCCGCGCACCTTCGGGATGTAGCGCAGGCGCATCGTGATCTTGTGCTGCTCGTAGTGCTTCTTGCAGCGCCAGCCCTTGTACGCCGGACGGCTGCAGAGCACGCACAGGCCCATGGCGCGATGCTTCCGCTGCCAGCGCGCCTGGCGGCTGATCTGCGATTCGTCCTTTTGCATGTGATCGCTCGCTTTCTGGGAACCTGGCTTGCGCGGAGCTTTTCGCTCGACGCGCCGACGCTCCGCTTCGACCCGAGCGGGACTGCGCAACGACTACGCCGGGTGCGCCGGAGCGCCTCCTCAACCCACGAACGCCGTCTCCGCGCCCCATGCACGGTGCGACGCGCGTCATCCCCTCTACAACCCGGCCGAGGTTCCCTCGTTCGGATGGGGACTCGGTCGTGGTTAGCCGACGGCGTGTCGATAGTCAAGCAACTGGTAAGGTTTGACACGCGTCAAGCTGGGTGTCGCGGACGGTATGCTTGATGCGCGATCGGATGACGCGTCGCGGCGCCTTGGCGTCTGCTGCGACGTGATCGCGATCACGCGATGCGGTGATGAGCGGGCCTGGATTGGGTCGCGCGATCGACGCACACCGCCGACGTCGGGGCATCTTGCCACACCACGTTGGACGCCTCGCGCGGTGGCGCGTATGCTGCTTGCATGACGTCGATCGCGATCGCGCTCTTGACGGTCCTTCTCACCGGCGGATTCGATCAGTCCCGTCAAGTGCAGGTGCGCATCGAGGGCTACCTCGGCGCCACGCGACAGGAAACGAAGGCCTGGGAAGAGCTCGAGGTGCGGGTCGGCGAGGGCCCGATGCGCAAGTTCGCGATGACCGACATCAAGTCGCTGTCGGGAGGGCCGGTGATGGGCGCCGACCTCCTGCAGCAGGTCGAGATGATCAAGCCCAACTTCATCTTCACCGGCGACGACGAGCTGATCCAGAAGATCGCGACCGCGCAGCCGAACCAGCTGCTGAAGATCACCGGCTACACGCAGCTCGGCTCGCAGTTCGTGCTGGTCGAGACCGTCGAGCGCAGCGAGCCCATCACCGGGCCGACGCCGACCCCGAACCTGCGCGAGGAGCTGCTCGGCTTTTAGGCAGCTCCTCGCGCCACGGATTGCCGCTCAGCTCGCGCTCTCGGGGCTCATCCCGGGGCGGAAGATCACCTTCTTGTCCTTCACCACGAGCTGATCGGTGACGAAGAGCTGCACCGCGCGCGCGAGCACCTCGGCCTCGAGCGCCTTGCCGCGCGCCTTGACGTCCTCGAGCGTGTCCTCGCCGACGCGGATGTGGAACACGTCCTGGAGGATGACCGGCCCCTGGTCGAGCTGCTCGGTGACGAAGTGCGCCGTGCAGCCCGACACCCGCACGCCTTCCTCGAACGCCTGGCGGTATGCGTTGGCGCCCGGGTGATACGGCAGCAGCGACGGGTGGATGTTGATGATGCGGCTCGGGAAGCGGTTGACGATCTCCGGCGGCAGGATCTGCATGTAGCGCGCGAGCACCACGAGATCGGGCTGCAGCTCCGCGAGCCGCTCGCCGATGAAGCGGAAGTGCGCCTGCTTGTCGTCCGCGGGGTGCCACGCGAAGGGCAGGCCGTGCTGCTCCGCGATCGGACGCAGCACGTCGTGGTTCGAGAGCACCATCAGGTACTCTGCGGGGATCGTGCCGCGGTCGCGCTCGCGGATCAGCGCCTCGAGGCAGTGCGGCTCCTTGCTCACCAGGATCACGACGCGGCGCCGCGGACGCTCGGCGAGCAGCCGCAGCGACACCTCCATGTTGATCTCGCGCCCGATCTCCTTGAGGCCGAGCACGAGCTCGTCGAGCGACGCCGTCATCTCGCCGACGTCGATCTTCATGGTCATCACGAACAAGCCTTCGACGACGCGCTGGACGATGTCCTCGATGTTGATCCCGAGGCTCGCGAGGTAGGTCGAGACGCGCGCCACCACCCCTTTCTGATCGCGGCCGATCACGGAAAGAACCGCGAGATTGACGCTTCGTGCCATGGGCGGACAGACTTGCTTGCGAGCGGACAAAGGGCAAGAACGGGCCATGCCCATCGACCCAAGCATCGTCGGTAAGAAGCTCGAGAAGAGCACCGCCGAGTGGAGCGAGAAGGACGTCATGCTGTACGCGCTCGGCGTCGGCGAGACGTCGCTGCCGTTCGCGTACGAGCAGAACCTCAAGGTCCTGCCGACCTTCGCGGTGATCCCCGCGTTCCCTGCGATGTTCACCATGGGCGGCGCCATGCAGGTCAATCCCATGATGATCCTGCACGGCGAGCAGCGCATCGAGCTCGCGGGTCCGATCCCGACGCGCGCGAAGGTCGTGAGCGAGCCGACCGTGGTCGCGCTCTACGACAAGATCAAGGGCGCGGTCGTCGTGGTCGAGGTCGAGAGCCGCGACGAGAGCGGCAAGCTGCTGTTCAAGAACACCTTCACGACGTTCGTCCGCGGCGAGGGCGGCTTCGGCGGCGACCGCGGTCCGTCCGGTCCGAAGAACGTGCCGCCCGAGCGCAAGCCCGACGCGGTGGTCGAGATGCCGACGCTCGAGTGGCAGGCGCTGCTGTACCGGCTGTCGGGCGACATGAACCCGCTGCACGCCGATCCGCAGATGGCGGCGATCGCCGGCTATCCGAAGCCGATCCTGCACGGGCTCTGCACGTTCGGCCACGTCGGACGCGCGATCCTGCACACCTTCTGCGACTCCGATCCGGCGCGCATGAAGGACTTCGAGGTGCGCTTCTCGGGCGTCGTCTACCCGGGCGAGACGATCGTCAGCGAGATGTGGCAGGAGAGCCCGACCCGCATCGTCGTGCAGGCGAAGACCAAGGAGCGCGGCGAGGTCGTGCTGACGAACGCCGCCGCGACCATCAGCGCCTGAGCCGTGACGACGCTTCGCACCGAGACGGCGAACGGCGTGCGCCACGTCATCCTGTGTCGCGCCGCCGAGTACAACACCATCACGCCCGCGCTGCGCGACGAGCTCGCGCAGGCGATCGACGACGCCGAGGCCGACCGCGACGTGCGCGTCATCCTGCTGCGCGCCGAGGGCCGCGCATTCTGCGCCGGCTACGGCCTCGACTGGTCGACGACGGCGCAGGCGGCGGAGGTGACGGGCGGCGCGGCGGAAGAGGTCGCCACGCAGCGCGCGGAGGTCGAGGCGCCGTGGCGTCCGGGCAACGCGCCCGGCGAGCGCCGCGTCTGGGACTCGATCGCCGACCTGCGCATGATGGAGCGCTTCGTCGCGACCTACATGAAGCTCTGGTACGCGCGGAAGCCGACCATCGCTGCGGTGCAGGGCTGGTGCATCGGCGGCGGCACCGACATGGTGCTGTGCGCCGACATCATCGTCGCCGCCGAGAATGCGAGCTTCGGCTACCCGCCCGCACGCGTCTGGGGCACGCCGACGACGGCGATGTGGGTCTACCGGCTCGGCGCCGAGCGCGCGAAGCGCTACCTCCTGACCGGCGACGAGATCCCCGCGCGTACCGCGGCGGAGATCGGCCTCGTGCTCGAGGTCGTGCCCGACGACGAGCTCCTCGAGCGGGCGACCGCGCTCGCCGAGCGCATGGCGCGTCTGCCGCTGAACCAGCTCGTGATGCTGAAGCTGCTCGTCAATCAAACGGTCGAGAACATGGGCTTCGCGTCGTCGCGCATGCTCGGCACGCTGTTCGACGGCATCGCGCGCCACACGCAGGAAGGGCTCGACTTCGTCGCGCGCGCGCAGAAGGTCGGCTTCCGCCAGGCGGTGCGCGAGCGCGACGACCCGTTCGGCGACTACGGCAGCCGGCCGAAGAAGTGACGTCGGCGGCGCACGGGCGGTTGCACGCTGGCCGGCGCGTTCGGGTCATCTCGACGGCGTCGCGCGCTCGTGATGTGAGCGATCTCGTGCGCTCGGGCAGCCACGACGACGGGCGGTCGCGATGAAGGTGGTCGTCGTGGGCGCCGGTCCCGCCGGCGCCGCAACCGCGCTGCTGCTCGCGCGCGCGGGCGTCGACGTGACGCTCGTCGAGCGCGAGACGAGCTTCGATCGGGTCTTCCGTGGCGAGGCGCTCATGCCGTCTGGCGTCGACGCGCTGCACGAGATGGGGCTCGGCTCCGCGCTCGATCAGCTCGGCGCGCGCCGCCTCGAGGGCTGGGAGATCTTCATCGACGGCGAGCCGATCTTCCGCGTTCCCGAGCCCATCGCCGAGCTCGGCGAGCGCGCGGTGCGCATCGTGCCGCAGCCCGCGCTGCTCGAGCGCATGGTGGCCGAAGCCAGGCGCGAGCCGGCGTTCCACTTGCTGACCGGCGCCGGCGTGCGCGACCTGCTGCACGCCGACGGCCGCGTGCGCGGCGTGAGCGTCCTCGGCGCGAGCGGCGCCCAGGAGCTCGAGGCCGACCTCGTGATCGCCTGCGACGGTCGCGCCTCCACGGTGCGGGCGCGCGCGGGCCTCGAGCTCGTGCGCTCGCCCGAGCACTACGACGTCCTGTGGTTCAAGATGCCCGCGCCCGACGAGCTGCGCGAGCGCTGCTCGTTCATGATGTTCGCGTCGGCGACGACGCAGGCCGCCTGCTACACCTCGTGGGACGGCCGTCTGCAGTTCGCTCTCGTGCTGCGCAAGGGCGCCTACCGCGAGCGTCGCGGCGCCGCGTGGCTCGACGAGCTCGTCAGGCCGCTGCCCCGCTGGCTCGCGGACCACGTCCAGGCGGTGCGTGGCGACGTCGAAGGGCCGGTCGTGCTCGACGTGATCGTCGGCCGCTGCCGCCGTTGGTCGGCGCCCGGCGTGCTCGCGATCGGCGACGCCGCGCACCCGATGGCGCCGATCCGTGCGCAGGGGATCAACGTCGCGCTGCGCGACGCGATCGTCACGGCGAACCACGTCGTCGCGGCGGCGCGCGCGGGCTGGGGCGCGGAGAGGCTCGCCGCGGCGACCGAGGCGGTGCAGCGCGAGCGCGAGCCCGAGATCGCGCGCGCGCAGACGCTGCAGCACCGCGACGCGCGCGGCTGGAACAGCCGCTTCGCGCCGCTCCTGCTCGGCGTCGCCAAGCGCCTCGGCAAGCGGATCGGCGGTCGCGCCTGGGCGCAGCGCGCCTGGCTCGAGCAGCAGCGCGACCTGCGCTTCGGCATCGGGCCGGTCAAGCTCGCGCGCTGACGGGCGTCAGCATTCGGTGGGTCGCGCCGCCGCGCACGCCGACGATGCGGCGTGACCGGGGCCGGGCGCGGAGCGCAGCTGGCGGCGCGGCGCGGCCGCGGGCGCTGCGGCGTCGCTCGCTCAGCGCGGCAGCCCGAGGACGCGATCGGCGATGATGTTGCGCTGCACCTCGGACGTGCCCGCGGCGATCGTGCGGCCGCGCGAGTAGAGGAAGAGGTGCGGCCAGTGGCCGTTCGCGACCGCGTGCTTCGAGCCCGGCATGAGCTGTCCGTACGGCCCCAGCACCTCGAGCATCAGCTCGAGCTGGCGCTGGTACATCTCGCTCCAGAAGAGCTTCTCGATCGAGCCCTCGGGTCCCGGCGGGTGGCCGCGCAGCTGGCGGGTGAGGCCCCGGTACGCCGTCAAGCGAATGATCTCGCTGTCGATGAAGGTGCTCGCGAAGCGCTGCCGCTTGATCGGGTCGCGGCGCGTGCGCTCGTCGAGCGAGGCCAGCATGTCGTCGAGCGCGGTGCGCGACTGCAGCTGGCGCTGGAAGGTCAGCGTCGCGCGCTCGTGCATCAGGCAGGTGATCGCGATGTTCCAGCCGTCGTTGATCTCGCCGACGACGTTGGCCCGCGGCACGCGCACGTTGTCGAAGAACAGCTCGTTGAAGTCGTCGTCGCCGCTGATCTGCTTGAGCGGCCGGATGGAGATCCCCGGCGAGCGCATGTCGACGAGCAGGAAGGTGATGCCCTTGTGCTTCGGCGCGTTCGGATCGGTGCGGGCGAGCAGCATGCACCACTGCGCGTAGTGCGCGAAGCTCGTCCACACCTTCTGGCCGTTGACCACGAAGTGGTCGCCGTCGAGGATTGCGCTCGTGCGCAGCGAGGCCAGGTCCGAGCCCGCCCCCGGCTCGGAGAAGCCCTGACACCAGATCTCGTCCGAGGTCAGGATCGGCGGCAAAAAGCGCCGCTTCTGCTCCTCGGTGCCGTGCCGGATCAGGACGGGGCCCGCCATGGTGAGCCCCGCCAGGTTGACCGGCAGCGGCGCCTTCGCGCGCGCCGTCTCCTCGAGGAAGATGATCTGCTCGATCAGGGTGGCGCCGCGCCCGCCGTACTCCTTCGGCCACGACAGCCCCGCGTAGCCGGCTTCGAACAGCTTGCGCTGGAACGCCTTGTCGAAGCGGACCATCTCGTCGATGTCCTTCGGCGGCGGGCAGGCGTCGGTGCCCCAGCCCGGCGGCAGCGCGCGCTGCAGGAAGTCGCGCAGCTCGGCGCGGAAGCGCTCCTCGGCTTCGGTGTAGGAGAAGTCCACGGGCGAGTCATACAATCGGCGCGCGGGGTGGCAAACCGGCGGGGGTCGGCGGAGGGGCCGGACGGGGGTGGCGGAAGGGCCGGGCGGGTGTGCGCTGCGGGCTGGGTGGCGCGGGTCGCGCGTGCGGGCGGGCGGGGCTAGGCGCCCGAGCGCCGGACGGGTGGTCTTTGACCGTCCGCGGCGCGGTTGTTAATCACCGTCTCTTCCGGGGTCGCATAGCTCAGTTGGTTAGAGCGCTTGCCTCACATGCAAGAGGTCCCTGGTTCGAATCCAGGTGCGACCACTCGCGCTTCGCCGGGCGACCGAGGCGCGGACCTTCTTAAAGGAAGGCGCGCCTACCGGCCGGCGCCGGCGATGAGCAGCGCCCACCCTGTGTCGATCCAGCGGGTCGAGGCCTTCGGCGTCCCGTCGAGATAGCGCAGGCGGTTGACGCGCGCCTCGTCGAGGACGCCGCCGCGTGCCCGGACGTCGTCGGCGGCCGCGAGCACCCAGGCGATGTCCTGCAGCGACACCGTGCGCTCCGCGAAGCCGCCGTCGCCGCTCCTCGGATCTCGGACGCCGGCAATGCGCAAGCCGCCGCGCGGCGCCTCGCCGACGATCCGTAGCTGCTTGCCGTCGCGCGCCAGCACGCCGCCGACGCCAGGATCGCGCAGGACGGCTTGCACGACCTCGCGCGCTCGCTCGAGGTAGCCGTCGGGCAGGCGACGGGAGACTTCGCGTCCCGCGCCGAGCGCGCGCCAGGTCGCAAAGTCGACGGCGGGGATCGACCAGATGTCGCCACCGAGCGCCCGCGCGACGCCGGCGTAGCGCCACGGCTGTTCATGCGAGGTACGCGTCAAGACAAAGGCCGTCTCGCCGGGCCGTCGGTCGGGGACGCTCGCACGGATGCGATCTGGCTCGATCAATGCCCCGCGCTGCTCGATGAGGATGAACAAGTGTCCGTCGATGCGCTTATAGGAACGCGAACCGCGCTCTTCACGAAAGATCGTGGTGAGGTTGAATGCGCTCGGAAGATCCTCGTCCGCGATGCGCTCGCCAACGGCAGGGGCGATGTCCTCGGGACGAATCGCTTGTTCCACGATTGCGGATGACTTTCGTGTCTGCGCTCGCGGGGATCGTCGGTCCACCCGGGCTGTCGGAAACGAGCAGCCAGCGATCGCCGTCGCGCCGAACGCGCTTGAGCACGTACGCCGAGTCGGGCGACGCGTCGTTCGGCGACGCCGGGAGCTCGACCAGCGCCACGCGTCCTTCCACCGCACCGAAGCGCGCCGCGCGCGCCCAACGCAGAACGACCCAATCGCCGTCGCGGATCGGCGTATCGCCGCCGTCCATCGACCCGCCGACGGCGCGCACGGCGAAAAGCTCGCTTGATGGCAAACCCGAGACCGGCAGTCGCACCGTCTCGGCGCCCGGCGCGTCCGCGACGCGGTCGGCGAGCGCCGTCGCTCGTGCATAACCGGCCGCGGCTCGCAATGTGGGGAACGTGACGACTGCGTCACGGCGCGCGAGCGGGACGACGCGCGCGCTCGCCGGCTCGACCCACCAGCCGTCGGGCGAGCGCGTGAAGCGAACGCGAAACGCCGTGCCCGGGCGACCCGCATCCGGTCCGAACCAGCGGCGCAGCAAGTCGGGAAGCTGGTTCGTCGCGGTCCCGAGCGGACGGGCGATGCTGCAAGAGTCCTTTATGAAGCGGAATCGCCACGCCGAGCCGTCGGGCAAGCGTACGTCCGTTTCGCCGCTCGGGAGGTCGGGACGCGCGGCGCGCGACGGCAGCTCGAGCAGCGGATCGCGCTGCTTCCAGCCAACGACGCACTCGAACGTGTCGCCGGCCGCCTCGGCGCGCGCTCGCGCCACGTACTCGACGAGACGCCACTCGACGAGCTCGCGCGTCATCGCGGCGAGCGTCGCTTGGTCGCCGGGCAACGACGGGATGTGCGACACCAGTCGCTCGTCCTCCACGGAGAACCACCGAGACCCGGTCCACGCAGCGATCGGGTTCTTTCGCCAGTAGGCGCGCCAGCGCATCGGGTCGGGACGTTGCGGATCGTCGAGCTCCTTGACGCCTTCGAGGTCGCGCATGAGCTCCGGAAAGCGGAGCAGGTAGGCGTGGCTCAGGCGCGCCAGCTCGTCGAACGGCATTCCGGTCGCCAGCGCGTCGCGCTTGAGCAGCACCTCGAGGACGACCATCTTGAAGCACTTCGTCATCGCGGTCGTTTCGAGCTCACGGAGCCAGTCGCCCGCCGCGGCAAGCACGCGTTGCTCCGCCTCGTCGAGGTCGCCCTCGCGCGCGACGAAGTCGAACCAGCCGTTGTATGTCTGGCGAAGCGTGCGCGTCCGGTAGCCGAGGCGCGTAAGCTCGGCCGCCGTCGGCCGCTCGTCGCGCGATGCACGCAGCTCGCGGTACGCGCGCTCGACCTCGCTTGCGCCCGCCGGCAGGAAGCGCCGCAGCATGTCGATTGCCTCGAGCTCGACGTCGACCGAGCAGCCTTCCGGCAGATCCGGCTGAACTCCCTGCTCGAGGAAGTCGCGTACGCTCACGCGGCGCCCGCCGAGCGAGATCAGGGTGCGCATGCGATCGAGGAACACGCGGTGGTTGCCGACGAAGTCGATGACGATCAGCCGTTCCTTTCCGTCCGCGGGGCGCAGGCCGCGGCCGAGCTGCTGCAGGAAGACGATCGGTGATTCCGTCGGTCGCAGCATGACGACGCGATCGACGGCGGGGACGTCGACGCCTTCATTGAAGAGGTCGACGCTGCACACCGCATCGAGCTCTCCGGCGGCGAGCTTCTCGAGCGCCTCGTCGCGATCGTCGGATCCCGGTGCCGCGTACACCGCGACCGCGCGCACGCCGCGCTCGACGAGCCAATCGCGCACGAAGCGTGCGTGCGCGATCGAGCAGCAGAAGACGAGCGAGCGCCGTGCAGCGTGCTCGTTCCACGCTTGCCACAGGCGCTCCATGCGGGCCTGCGTCTGGACCGCCTGCGCGAGCACGGCCGGATCGAAGCGTCGGTTGCGCCAAGGGATGTTTTCATAATCGACGACGTCGGCGAGCCCGAAGTACACGAACGGGGACAGGCGTCCGTGAACGATGCCGACGCCTAGATCGGCGCGGTACACGAGGTTGTCGTCGAGCAGCCCGACCACATCCGCCTCGTCGAGGCGATCGGGCGTCGCGGTGAGACCCAAGACGAAACCCGGCTCCAGGCGGTCGAGGATGCGCCGGTACGAGGGCGCAGTCGCGTGGTGCACCTCGTCGACGATTACGTAGTCGGGTGAGCCGCCGGCGTCGAGGATGAAGCGCTCGAGCTGTGCCGGCCGCGAAAGCTTCGCGACCGATGCGAAGATCACGTCGCCCTTCGTGTCGCTGCGGTCGGCGGCGAACCAGCCGAAGCGCGCGTCCGGGAAGGTACGACGGAAGGCCGCGGCCGCCTGCTCGAGCAGCTCCGAGCGGTGCGCGATGAAGAGGACGCGCGGCATGCGACCGAGCGACTCGCGCACGGCTTCGACGTCGAACGCCGCGAGCAGCGTCTTGCCGAGACCGGTCGCCATGACGACGAGGCCTCGCTTGCGGCCGTCGGCACGCGTCGCCGCGAGCGCGTCGAGTGCGGCCTGCTGGATCTCGTGCGGTTCCGGCTTGGGCGGCAACTCCTCGGACTCGACCTCGCCCGCGGGGAGCGCGCGCGGCATGCGACGCACGCGCTCTGCGTACGCGTCGACCCAATCTGCAGTGAGCGGACGAGCGCGCGTCCACCAGCTCTCGAAGGCTTCGACGATCTCGCCGTACGCTGCAGGATCACGATCGCGGTCGACGCGCAGGTTCCATTCGACTCCCGCGTCAAGAGCGGTCTCGGAGACGTTGCTGCTGCCGACGAAGGCCGTTGCAAGGCCATCGCCCTCGAAGCGCCACGACTTCGGGTGAAAGGAGACGATTCCGAGCTCGTCGCGCACTTCGACGATGCGTGCTTCGAGGCGGCCGCGCGGCGCGGAGGGCGGCTCATGCGCCGTTGGAGGTTCCCCCGCCTCGCCGGTGATGTCGTCCGTGGCGTCATCACTGGTCGTTTCGAAGGCCTCCGACGCGCTCTGCCAGTCGAGCAGGCGGCGGAGCGCGCTCGCTTGCGTGATGTCGAGGTAGTCGCCGGTCACGATGCGAATGCGCGTGCCGCGCGCGAGCGCATCGTTGACGAGCGGCTGCAGGCGGGTGAGGCCGCTGTCCTGCACGAAGGCTGCGATGATCGCGATGTCCGTGGCGCGCGCGAACAGCGGACGCACGTGGCGCAGGAACGGATCCTCGCGACCACCGGTCGCGAGCGCGCGCGGTGGAGGCGAAGGAGCCTTAGCGGATTCGTCGCGCAGGTAGTTCGCGCGCGCCGGGATGACGTGGCGCACACCGCCGCGCGGGTCCGGCACGTCGCCGTGGAAGCGCGGGATCACGTGCACGTGCAGATGAAAGACGGTTTGGCCGCCGGCAGCGCCAACATTGATGCCGATGTTGAAGCCGTCGGGCACCTGCGGGTGCAGGCGGCGCAGGATCGCATCCCGCGCGATCTCGATCGACGCCGTCAGCTCAGCTTGCTCGTCCCGTGTGGCGTCGAACCAGGTCGCGATGTGGCGTCGCGGGACGAGGAGCGCGTGCCCAGGGGACACAGGAAAGGCGTCCCAGAGGCCGAGAACCAATGTCCCCTCGTGGAACAGGCGAGCGAGGGGCGGCGCGCAAAATGGGCACGTCAGGTCCGGCATTACGTGGCGTTGATCGTGGCGAGAAAGTAGCTGGCGACGTATCCGCTCTTTGCCCGTGACGTTCTAATCTCGAGAACTACCTTGCTTGAAACACGCGGGGCGAACGTCGGGCTGCAAAAGCCGCTGCCCATCGTGATACCGCGCGGCAACGGCGATTCTGGTAGCGACGATCTCGATATTCCCGATGATCGACCGCCTGCGCAACCGCTACCACGGCACCCTCCTCGGCCTCGCCACCGGCGACGCACTCGGCACGACGCTCGAGTTCCGCCGCCCCGCCACCTTCGCCCCGATCGACGACATCGTCGGCGGCGGCCCGTTCCACCTCGCACCCGGCAAGTGGACCGACGACACCTCGATGGCGCTCTGCCTCGCCGAGAGCCTGATCGGGCGCCGAGGCTTCGACCCGCTCGACCAGCTCGAGCGCTACGTCCGCTGGTGGCGCGACGGGCACCTGAGCTCGAACGGCCGCTGCTTCGACATCGGCACGACCGTACGCACGGCGCTCGCGCGCTTCGAGCGCACGCATTCATCGACAGGAATCCGCCGGAGATCAGGGGCGAGGGCTACGTCGTACGTTCACTCGAGGCCGCCCTGTGGGCGTTCCATCGCTCCGACTCGTTCCGCGACGGCGCGCTGCTCGCGGTCAACCTCGGCGACGACGCGGACACGACCGGCGCAATCTACGGACAGCTCGCGGGCGCGTACTACGGCGAGCAGGGGATCCCGGAGGCGTGGCGCACGCGGCTCGCGCACCGCGAGCTGATCGAATCCTTCGCCGACCGACTCCTCGCGCTGCGCACGCACCTCGCGCGTCTCGCGAACGCATCTCGATAGGCGTTCGCCGCTGGCGCGACTGCACCGCGTCGTGCAACGAATCCACGATGGCGACAGGCTACGCAGTCGAAGACCGCCTCTCCAACGCGAACCCCGGCGAGCAGCTCACCTTCCAGTGGCTTTGCGACGCTCTGCCCGACGACTACGACGTCTGGCACGAGCCGCGGATCGGCGGAAAGAAGCCCGACGTCGTCGTCTTCGGACCGGACCTCGGACTGCTCGTGCTCGAGGTCAAGGACTGGTCGGCCGATGCGATCGTCGCGGTCGAGCCGGCGCGAAGCGTGCACCTGCGCGACGTGCCGACCGCGAAGGTCTACACGCACCCGGTCGAGCAGGCGGAGCAGCATCTGTTCACCATCAAGCAGCTGCTCGAGAAGCATCCGCCCTGCGTCCACATGGGTGGTGACCACCGCGGCAAGCTGCAGTTTCCCTTCGCGAAGGGCGCGGTGCTGCCCAACGTGACGGCACGCGAGGTCGCGGATCTGCAACTCTGCACGGGCTACGCAGACGGCGCCGTGATCGCCGGCGACGAGATCGGGAGCTCTCCGCGATGGGCGCTGCAAGGTCGCCAGCTGGTCGAGCGCCTGCGCTGCGCATTCAGCGTCAGCTTCCCCTGGACGCTCTCCGCCGAGATGCGCAGCGCCGTGCGCTCCGTCCTCTTCCCGGACGTCATGGTCCAGCGCTCGTACGCCGACCGCAGAGCGCCGCGGCCCCCGAGCGGCCAGCAGCTCGCGCTGGCGCTCGGGTCGATGCGCGAGATGTCGCCCGACCAGCGTCAAGTCGCGCTCGAGCTTTCGGGCGGCCATCAGGTGCTGCAGGGCGTGGCGGGCAGCGGCAAGAGCGACGTGGTCGCGGCGCGCGCACGCATCCTCGCCGACGCGAACCCGACGTGGCGCATCCTCGTCCTCTGCTTCAACGTGAGCCTCGCCGCGTGGCTGCGCTCGCGCGTGTTCGCGGGTGGCGAGCTTCAGGAGCGCGCGCTCACCGTCCTGCACTTCCACGAGTGGGCGCGCGACCTGCTCGATCGCGCCGGCGTCTCCTACCCGCGGCGAATCTACGAAGAGGACGACGCGTACCCGCAGCTTCTGCTCGACGCGCTGCGCGACGGACGGATCACGCAGCGCTACCACGCGGTCCTGGTCGACGAGGGACAGGACTTCTCGGTCCCGATGCTGCAAGCCTGCCTCGCCGCGCTCGAGGAAGGCCGCGAGACCTTTCTCCTCGCGCTCGACAACGCGCAGCGGATCTACGAGGGCAGGAGCTTCCCGCTGTCGAGCGTCGGCGTTCGTGCGCGCGGGCACTCGAGGATCTTGAAGGTCAATCATCGCTGCACGCGCGAGATCAACACCTTGTCGCGGCGCTTTCTCTGGGGCGACGTCGCCGAGGGCACGACCATCCGCATCGGCGACCAGAGCGCGATCGTGCCGATCTCCTCCGAGCGCTCCGGCGAGCCGGTGGAGGTGCAGCGCTGCGCCGACGTCCTCGAGCAGGTCGCGTGGACGGCCGCGCGTTGCCAGGAGCTCGTCGCACAAGGCTGGATGCCCGACGAGCTCGCCGTCCTTTACACGGGATCGAGGGTGAACGAGCTCGGCGTCCCCCTTGGGCGCGAAGCCCCGGGCGGCGTCGACCTCGTCGCGCTCCTGAAGCAGGCGTTCGCGGATGCGCAGGTGCCGCTGCACTGGCTGTCGAAAGATCGCGGCACGAAGGCCGACGCGGTCCTCGACCACGGCGGCGTCGCGCTGTCGACGGTGCACAGCTTCAAGGGCCTCGAGTCGCGCGTCGTCGTGCTGCTCGGGACGGACGCGCCGCGCAACGGCGCGAGCGCGCGGGAGAATGCGCGAGCGCTCCTCTACACCGGCATGACGCGCGCGACGCACCGCCTGCTCGTGCCGTGGTCGAATCCCGACGGTTTCGGCGCCGAGCTCGAATCCCTGCTGACCTAGCCCGCGACCTGGGATAGAGACCCGCCATGCGCTGGCGGGGCCGCAGGCAGAGCGCCAACATCGAGGACGTGCGCGGCCACCGCGTCTCGCGCGGTGGCATCGTCGGCATCGGCGGCACGGGACTCGTCGTCCTGCTGCTGTTCGCGCTCGTCACGGGACAGGACCCGCTGCAGCTCCTCGAGCAGGTGTCGGGACCCGCGACCGACACGACGACCGGCGAGCCCTACCAGGAGTCGGCGCAGGAGCAGGAGCGGCGCGAGTTCGTCGCGGTCGTGCTCGCCGACACCGAGGACGTCTGGAACGACGTCTTCGCGAGCGAGATCGGAAGCGCGTACCGCGAGCCGCGTCTGGTGCTGTTCTCGGGCGCGGTCGAGTCCGGCTGCGGCTTCGCGCAGGCGGCGGTCGGTCCGTTCTACTGCCCGCTCGACGGCAAGGTGTACATCGACCTGCAGTTCTACGACGAGCTGCAGGAGCGCTTCGGCGCCGAGGGCGACTTCGCGCAGGCCTACGTCATCGCGCACGAGGTCGGACACCACGTGCAGAACCTGCTCGGCGTCGCGGGGAAGGTCCGCGACGCGCAGCAGCGCGCGGATCGCGCCGTCGCGAACGAGCTCTCGGTGCGCCTCGAGCTGCAGGCCGACTGTCTTTCCGGCGTGTGGGCCAACCACACCCAGCGCGCCAAGGCGGTGCTCGAAGCCGGCGACGTCGAGGAGGCGCTCGGCGCCGCATCCGCCGTCGGCGACGACCGCATCCAGAAGCGCACGCAGGGCTACGTCGTGCCGGAGTCGTTCACGCACGGCTCCGCCGAGCAGCGCGCGCGCTGGTTCCGCCGCGGCTTCGAGAAGGGGACGCTCGCGGCGTGCGACACGTTCGGCGTCGACGAGCCGTAACGGCGTCCGCGCTGCATCCGGATCTCCGCACCGAACGACCCGCGCGAAGCGCAGCGCCTTGACCGTCGCGCGACGCACGGCCTAGGCTCGCCGGTCGGCCGCAGCCGACGGCCGACGACTCCTCCTTGACCCGCTTCATCGCACTCGTCCTCACGCTGCTCACCGGCGTGAGCGGTCTCGTCTACGAGGTCGCGTGGCAGCGCTACCTCGCGACGCTGCTCGGCTCGCACAGCGAGGCGACGGCCGCGGTGCTGGCGATCTTCCTCGGCGGGCTGTCGGTCGGCTACGCGCTGTTCGGGCGCGTGACCGCGCGCCTCGTCGCGCGCGCCGCGGAGCGCGGCACGCCGCCGCGCCTCGCGCTCGCCTACGGCGTCGTCGAAGCGGCGATCGGCGTCTACGCGTTCGCCTTCCCGTGGCTCTTCGGGCTCGCGCAGGCGGCATCGTATCGCTTGCCGACCACGCAGCCCGGCGTCGCGTTCGCGTTCGACGTTCTCCTCGCGGCGCTGCTGATCGGCCCGCCGACGGTGCTGATGGGCGGCACCATCCCGATGCTCACGCAGGCGCTGTCGCGCAGCGTCGCGGACGCGACGCGTCTGCACGCGCTGGTCTACGCGTTCAACACCGCGGGCGCCTTCTTCGGCGCGCTCGCCTCGGCGTTCTGGCTCGTGCCCGAGCTGGGGCTCGTCGGCGTGCTGCGCGCGATGGGTGCGGTCAATCTCTTCGCGGGCACGGTCTTCATCCTGCTCGGGACGCGCGCGCAGGCGAACGTCGTCGCCGAGCCCGCGGCGACGGATGCACCCGCCGTCGTGCCGCGCTTTGCCGCGTTCGCGCTCGTCGCGCTGCTCTCGGGCTTCGCGATGATGACCGTGCAGACGGTGCTGATCCGTCTCGCCGGTCTCGCCTTCGGCTCGTCGCACTTCGTGTTCGCGATGGTGGTCGCGGCGTTCGTGCTGTGCATCGCGCTCGGCAGCTTCGGCGTGTCGGCGCTGCCGCGCATCTCGCCCGCGATGACGATCGCGAGCCAGTGGGCGCTGATCGGCGCGCTGCTGCTGCTCGACAGCCAGCTCGAGAACGCCCCGTACTGGGCGCACGTGCTGCGCGTCTCGTTCCCGAGCGAGGACGGCGCGTTCTACGCGTACTACTTGACGTGCTTCGCCGTGGTGCTCGCGGTGCTCGCCGTGCCCGTGCTGCTCTCGGGCGCGACGCTGCCGCTGCTCTTCCACCACCTGCGCGGCCGCATCGGCGACCTCGGCGCCGTCGCGGGTCGCCTCTACAGCTTCAACACCGTCGGCTCGCTGCTCGGCGCGCTGCTCGGCGGCTACGTGCTCTTCTTCTGGGTCGACATGCACGCCGTCTTCGAGGTCGCGTGCGGCGCGCTGATCGTCGGCACGACGATCTTGACGCTGCTGATGCCCGGCGCGCGTCTGCGCACGGCGAGCTTCGCGTGCGCCGTGCTCGCGCTCGTCGTGCTGGTCGCGTTGCCGGACTGGTCGCCGCAGCGCCTGTCGGCGGGGCTCTTCCGCACCCGTACGCCGACCAAGCGCACCTACGTCGGCCCCGACGCCTTCTTCGCCCAGACCGACGGGATCGAGATCCTCTACCACCGCGACGACCCGGTCGCGTCGGTGACCGTCAAGGAGTTCCCGATCTGGGCCGGACGCCGCACGCGCGCGATCGTCACCAACGGCAAGCCCGACGGCGCGCTCGCGCTCGACTACACGACGATGGGGCTCGCGGCGCTCGTGCCGGCGCTGCTCGCCGAGCGCGCGGAGACCGCGTTCGTCATCGGCTGGGGCACGGGCGTCACGGTCGGCGAGCTCGCCGCGCTGCGCACGATGCGCGAGATCGTCGTCGCCGAGATCTCGCCGGCGATCATGGAGGCGGCGCCGTACTTCGACGAGGGCAACCTGAACGCGTCCAAGAGCGACAAGGTGCGCGTCGTCGTGTCCGACGCTTATCGCGCGCTGCTCCGCAGCCGGCAGCCGTTCGACGTCATCGTCTCGGAGCCGAGCAACCCCTGGGTGACCGGCGTCGAGATGCTGTTCAGCCGCGAGTTCCTCGCCGCCGCACGCGACCGCCTCGCGCCGGGCGGCGTGCTCGCGCAGTGGTTCCACACCTACGAGACCGACGACGCGACGCTCGACATCGTGCTGCGCACCTACGCTTCGGTCTTCGACCGCGTCGCCGTCTGGTACACGATGACCAACGACCTGCTGCTGCTCGGCTTCCAGGCGCCGGACGCCGAGATCGATCTCGAGCGCCTCGTGCAGCGGGCGCGCAAGGTCGACTTCATGCTCGGCTTGAAGCGCTCCGGCGTGGACGGCGTGCCGGCGCTGCTCGCGCACGAGCTGCTGCCGCCGGGCGTGGTCAACGCGCTGATCGGCGACGGACCGATCCACGCGCTGCTCCATCCGATCCTGAGCCACCACGCGGCGCGCGCCTTCTTCCGCGGCGGCGAGGCGCAGGTCCCGGAGGTGATGCGTGTCGCCGCGGCGCGCGGCGACACGCCGACGCTCTTGCAGCGCTGGGCCGCGCTCTCCGGCGGGCGGCTCGGCGACGAGGAGCGCGCGCAGGCGGTGCACGAGACCTGCAAGCACCGGCCGCGCGAGTGCGCCGTCATGCTCGCGCAGTGGCTCGCCGACGATCCACGCTCGCCGCAGCTCGCGGTGCAGCTCGCGCGCGTCCGGAAGATGCATCCCCGCGACGAGACGTTCGCACCCGCGAACCTCGAGATGCTGCGCGCGACGTTCGCGACGCGCTGACGTCGGAGTGACGCAGATGCGGCACGCGGCGTCGCGCTACGGCGCGGGCGCGGCGGTCGTGCTCGACGCGAGGCTCGCCGACGCCGCCGGTCCGGCGCCGAGCTCGAGCGCCACCTCCGGCGCCTGCTGGCCGCTCGGCGACGCATCGACCTCCGCCAGCGCGACGCGCTCCGTGGCGATGCCGTGCTTCTCGACGAGCGCCGCCTGCACCGCCCGCGCGCGCTCGGCGGCGAGCTCGGGGATGCGCGAAGGAGGGACGTCCTGCTCCGCGAGGCGCTCCTCGAACCACTCGCGCGCCTCCTCGGGAACGTCCGCGGGCTCGTCGTTGGCGCGCTTCTGCAGCACCGGCAGCACCGCCTCGCGCTGGTCGAGCTCGCCGACGTTCGCGATCGTGCCCCAGAAGCCCGAGCTCTGCTCGATCTCCTCGCGCAGCGCCTGCTCGCGCAGCCAGCGCTCGTCCTCGGCGCCGGCACGGCCGCGCAGCTCGATGCGCAGCGCGGGCGAGCGCTCGAGGAGCTCTGCGAGCCTCTCGACCAGCTCCTCGCCGTTCTCGGTGAGCTCGGCGCGACCCGGACGAAACGCGATCGCCTGCGGCGTCGCGTTCTCGACCTTTCCACCGGCCGTGCCGATCGCCATCACCAGCTTGAGCGGCGAGGTGACGGCGCCGAGGATCGCCTTAGTGAGCGCCTGGCCGATGATCGAGCCCAGCGCGACGCTCGCGCCGCTGCGGTCGCCGGCGACCGGGATATCGAGCGAAATCTTTCCATCGAGGTCGGTGAGCAGCGCGAGCGCGAGCGACAGCGGGATGCCGAACTGCTGCTGGAAGAGCGCCTCGCCCTGCTCGCCGGTGATCGTGAGCTGCGAGAGCACGAGGCGGTTCGAGGCGTCGAAGGCGTCGCCCGTCATCTTCACCTTCGACTCGAGCGAGACGGTGCCGCCGCCGAGGCCGTAGCCGGTGCCGGAGGCGTAGGGGTTGAGCGGCTCGAGCGGCAGGTCGTCGAGCTTCGCCGTCAGGTTGGTCGCGTTGCCGCGCACGGAGCCGGTCAGGTTCAGCTTCGCGCCTTGCTTGGTCTTCGCGTCGAGCTTCAGATCCTCGATCACGGGGCCGGGCCAGCGCACGCCGGTCGCACGGACGTCGAGCGGCAGGATCTCGTTCCGGAAGGGCGGCCGCACCGCGCGATCCTCGACGTTGATGCGCCCGCGCGCGATGGTCGCGCGCGCGATGCGCAGGTCGACCGGCGCCGGAGGCTCGCTCGCGGCGGCGTCACGCGCTTCCGCCGCGCGCGCTGCCGCTGGCTCCGGTGGCTGCTTCGCCTCGCTCGAGCCGGCCGCATCGCCCTCCGGCGCAGACGACGCAGCGTCGCTGCCGCCGAGCGCCGCCGGCAGCACGATGCCGCGCTCGGTGCGCGTCACCCGCACGGCGGGCTCGACGACCTCGAGGCTCGCGAGCGTCGCACGGATCGGCTCGTTGCTCTCGCCGCCGAGCGCGGCGGGGACGACGCCCTCGCTGATCTCGAGCGTGACGTTCTTCCACGCGACGCCGAACGCGTCGCCGGCCGACTGCGGGTCTGCGACCTCGAGGTTGGCGAGCGCGACCTTGCCCGAGACGCGCGCCGCCTGGTCGCCGGCGCCCGACGGCGGTCCGAGCGCGACCGTCAGGTCGGCGTCGAGCACGCCGCTGCGCAGCAGCGCCAGGACCGGCTGCTCGATCGCGGCGAGCAGCTCGGGCAGCGCGAGCTGCGCGACGCGCACCGTGCCGTCGAAGGCGAGCGGCTGCTGCACGACGCCGCCCGCGACCTCGATCGTGCCGGCGGGCGGCGCGACCTTGACGCTCACCTCGCTGCGCGCGCTCGCGTCGCTCGAAAGCTCTTGCAGCGTCGCTTCGAGCGCGAGCGGGACGGTTGCTTCGCCGCGCACCAGCTCGATGGTCGCGTCGCGCAGCTCGACCTCGGCGACGCGCCAGGTCCAGGAGGCGTCATCGGCTGGAGCTTCACCCGACGCCGGTCGTTCCGCGGCAGGGGTTTCGGAAGCTGCATCGCGCAGTGCTGGCTCGTTGGCGGCGGGTTCCGGTGGCGCGGCGCCGTCGGCTGCTGCGTCGCTCGGTGCCCCGTTGCTTGACGATGCGGCGTTCGCGTCTGCCGCGTCCGCGACGGCGTCGTCCGTCGACGCACCGTTCGCCGACCCGGCGTCAGCAGGCACGACCTCCTCCGCCGCGGCCGGCGCGTCTTCGCGCGCGGCCGGCGCATCGCCCGGCGCGGGGGTGGCATCATCTTGTGCGGTCGAAGCCGTCGCCTCCTGCCCCGACGCATCCTTCGCGAGCAGCGCGTGCAGCAGCGGCACCGCGCGCTCGGGCTCGTTCGGACGCAGCGGCAGACGCAGGCCATCGAGCGCGACGCGCGACACCTCGGCCTTCTGCCCGACGACGTCGACCTCGCCGAGCGTGACGTCGAGCCGCGACCACGCGAGCGCCGGCCCGTCGTTCTCGGGCACGTCGATCTCGAGGTCGCGCAGCGCAACCGTGCCGCTCGCGGTGTGCGGTCCTTCGGCATCGAAGACGTGCTGCAGCTCCGCGTCGAGGCGCCCGCTGATGTCGCTCCAGCCGAGGTCCTTCAGGTAGACCTGCGTGCCATCGACCGGCAGGTCGCGCAGCGTGATCGTCGACTCGACGTGCGGCCCGGCGTCGCGCATCGCGACGCGCGAGTCGAGCGCGAGGCTGCCCTCGCCGATGCGCGCCTCGAGCGTCAGGTGACCCGGCTCGTGGCCTTCGCCGGCCACCGTCAAGACCAGATTGCCCGCCGTGACGTCGTCGATCGCGAGCTCGAACGGCTCGGGCTCGGGATCGGCGGCGAAGTCGCGGAAGCCGAGGCGGCCGTTGCGCAGCCGCACCTGCGAGATCCGCAAGCCCCAGCCTGACCCTTCCTCGGCGGGCGGGGGCTCCTCGGCCTCGGGCTCGTCGCTCGGCACCGGACGAGGCAGGACGAGCGCGCCGTCGCGCGCGCGGTCGAGGCGCACCGTGAAGTCGTCGAGCTCGACCTCGGCGACGTCGATCGTCTTGCGCAGCAGCGGCAGCCAGCCGATGCGCACCCACAGGCGTCCGATGTTCGCGACCGGCTCCGACGTCGCCGGCGCCGCGGCCGCATCTCGCACGTCGGTCGCATCCGCACCGACTTCCGCCTGCGGCGCGAGCTCGTCGGCGTACACCGTGACGCCGTGCAGCGCGACGCCGCCGCGCAGCAGCGCGAAGTCGACGTCCTCGAGCGTGATGCGTCCGACCAGCGCCTGGTCGGCTTGGTCGACCGCCACGCTGCGCACGATCGAGGGCAGGGCGATCCGCAGAGCGATCGCCAGCACCAGCACGCCGAGCAGCACCAGCACGCTCGGTCGGCGGAGCCATGCGACGAAGCGCCGCCTCACGAGTCGATCCTATCCCGGTGAGATTCGGTGTCGAGACCTCCGAGCGCGGAGGCCGGCGGCGTGCTCCGCGTTCAGCGTACCTGCGGATCGCGCAGCGCGACGCGGCTCTCGATCAGCGTCGCGTTCACCTCGCGCATCGCTTGGGCGAGGTGCTCGCGCAGGTCGTCCTCGATGTCGACCACGCCGATCCACTGCGCCTCGCCGTCGCGCCGACCCTCGCGCGGCTGGTCCTGCCACTGGAACCAGTGGTGGCCGACGACGAACGGCAGGTCGATCATCCGCTGCGCGTAGGCGCGGTAGGCGACCGCCTGCTCCTCGTGCGTCTCGACCTCCGGGAAGAGCGGCGGCAGCGCGGGGCCGGTGATGTCGGTGCGCCGGACGCGGTAGAACCACTCGCCGACCATCAGCGGCTTGCCGCTGAGCTCGTGCAGCGTCGCGAGGTCGGTGAACGCGTCGGTGGCGAAGAGGTAGCCGAACTCGTCGCAGCCCGAGATCGTGCGCAGGATCGGACGCTCGACGGTGCCGTAGTCGTAGTCGTTGAGCGACATCACGTCGACGTGCGGCGCGAGCGCGCGCACGAGGTCGGGGTGCGTGTAGATCGAGAACAGCCGCACGCCGAGGTTCAGCACGCCGGGCGTCCCTTCGTGGAGGGCTGCCGACACGACCTCGCCGTAGCGCCCGGCGACGCGCGCCTCGAACGCCATGCGGTCCTGCCGGATCTGCGCAGGCTCGCGCTTCAGGCAGTCGTCGTCGACCAGCGGATCGACGAGCTCGCAGTCGGTGATGCGCGTGAGCTGCTGGATGTCGTCGAACGACGCGAGGTCGAGGTCCCACGCCGCGTTGAACGCCGCGACGTCGCCCGCGTAGCGCTCCTCGAAGAAGCGCTGCACCGCGACCTTGCCGGGCGCGCCCGCGGGCAGCGTCAAGTATGCATCGAGGTGCGTCCCGACCGACAGCGTCGACGCGCCCCACGGCAGCTCGTTGTCGACGAACACGCCGTAGCACCACGGGTCGGACGCGCAGGTCTGGAGCGACGAGCTCTCGCGCGCGAAGCGCAGCGCCTCCTCGGGCCAAGTCGGGTCGAAGACGTCGCGCAGGCGGCGTCCGGTGTAGCCCACGGGCCAGCCCGGCACGCCGGGCGCCGTGTCGTAGAACGAAACCGACACCGGGTAGGCGCGCTTGCCGGTGAAGAGGTGGATCGCGGAGTTGGTCCAGCCGGCGAGCGTCGCGACGCCGAGGTCGCACAGGCGCTCGAGCGTGGACGCGGCCCACGCCTCGACGCTGCCGTGGCGCGCGAGGATGTTCTCCTCGTAGGGGTTTCGGCCCTCGCGCGTGGTGTCGCCCTCGGGGTCGATGCCCGTGACGCCGTTCGAGAACATCCCGTGGCCTTCCGGCGTGACGAGCCACCAGACGCCGTCGATCTCGGCGATCTGGAAGCGCCCGGTCGCCGGCACCTGCACGCCCTTCCAGCCGCCGTAGACGTCGAAGCCGTAGCCGAGGACGGGCGCGCTGCCGCAGACGTCCTCGGAGCTCGTCCGGCTCGCGCTCGGCGCGTCGGAGCACGCCGCGAGCAGCGTCGCCGCGAGGGCCAGAGCGACGGCCGATGCCGATGCCCGAAGTCGTGGTGCCTTCCGCATGCCTTCCTCCGTCGACGAAGCCGCATGGCTAGCGCGCTCGTCCGCGACGGTCGAGCGCAGACTGCCGCGCGCGCCCGACCCAGCGAGGCCCCACGTTGGCAGAAAATGCAATGACTTCGTCATTGCGGACAAGCCCGGTTCGGCGCCATGCTGGCGCCCATGCCGAGCTCGCCGCGCAAGGTGGTGATCGTCGCGTTTCCCGACGTGCAGATGCTCGACGTCGTCGGGCCGGCCGAGGTCTTCGGCACCGCCGAGCGCCTGCAGCCGGGCCGCTACCAGGTCGAGCTCGTCGCGCGAGCGCGCGGGCCGCTGCGCACGTCGTCGGGCATTCCGATCCTGCCGCGCGCGGTGCTGAGCGAGGTGCGCGGCCCGATCGACACGCTGATCGTCGCGGGCGGCGTCGGCGTCTACGAGGCGGCGCACGACCGCGAGCTCGTGGCGTGGGTGAAGCGGCGCGCGCGGACCTGCCGGCGCGTCGCGTCGGTGTGCAGCGGGGCGTTCCTGCTCGCGGAGGCGGGATTGCTCGACGGCCGCCGCGCGACGACGCACTGGGCCGCGGCCGAGAACCTCGCCGAGCGCTACCCGCGCGTCACCGTCGACGCGGATCCGATCTTCATCCGCGACGGCAACGTCTGGACCTCGGCCGGCGTCGCGGCCGGCATCGATCTGTCGCTCGCGCTGGTCACCGACGACCACGGGCCGCGCGTCGCGCGCGAGATCGCGCGCTGGCTCGTGCTGTTCCTGCAGCGCGCGGGCGGGCAGTCGCAGTTCAGCGTGCAGCTCGCGGCGCAGGCGGCGGAGCGCCGTCCGCTGCGCGATCTCCAGAGCTTCATCGCCGACCACCCGAGCGCCGATCTGTCGGTGCCGGCGCTCGCCGAGCGCTGCGGGATGAGCCCGCGCCACTTCGCGCGCGTCTTCCGACGCGAGCTCGGCATGACCCCCGCCGCGTACGTCGAGCGCAGCCGCCTCGATGCGGCGCGCCGCATGCTCGAGAGCTCGGAGATGAGCCTCGACGAGGTCGCGGCGGCGGCGGGCTTCGGCAGCGCCGCGACCATGTACCGCGTATTCCAGCGCGCGCTGCGGGTGAGCCCCGGCGCCTACCGGCGTCACTTCGTGGCGCCGCTGCCCGAAAGGAGACGAGCATGAAGATCGCGATTGCGCTGTTCGATCGCTTCACGGCGCTCGACGCCGTCGGACCGTACGAGGTGCTGTCGCGCCTGCCCGGCGCGGAGACCGTTTTCGTCGGCTGCGAGAAGCGCGTCTTCCGCACCGACCTGAAGGCGCTCGGCCTGACGGCCGACGCGAGCTTCGCCGACCTGCAGGCGGCCGACGTGCTGGTCGTCCCCGGCGGACCCGGCACGCGCGCCATGACCACCGACGCAGCGCTGCTCGACTGGGTGCGCCAGATCCACGCGACCACGCAGTGGACGACGTCGGTGTGCACGGGCTCGCTCGTGCTCGCCGCGGCGGGCGTGCTGAAGGGCGTCGACGCGGTGACGCACTGGGGCGCGATGCACGAGCTCGCGGCGCTCGGCGCGAATCCGGTCGAGGAGCGCGTCGTCGTGCGCGGCAAGATCGTCACCGCGGCGGGCGTGTCGGCGGGCATCGACATGGCGCTGACGCTCGCTGCGCGCATCGCCGGCGACGAGGTCGCGAAGGCGATCCAGCTCGGCATCGAGTACGACCCGCAGCCGCCGTTCGACGCGGGCAGCGTGCGCAAGGCGACGCCGGAGATCGTGCAGCTCGTCGCCAGCATGATGGCGCGCGACGAGGGCGCGCAGCCCGGCGCGACGTCGCAGTCGGCTGCTTGACGGCGTCGCGACGCCGCGCTTCGCTGCGCGTTTGTGATTGAGGGCGAGCGCTCGCCACCCGAGCGCTCGCGCTGCTGACCGCGCACGCCGCTCGGCGCCGGCGGGACGCAGGGAACCACGCGTCCCGCCGGCGCCGGGCGCTCAGCGGTTCACGAACTGCATCATCGTCTCGGGATAGCGCGGTCCCGCGGCCACCCCGTACGGCGCGATCTCGTCGATGCGCGCGAGATCGTCCTCGGTGAGCTCGACGTCGAGCGCCGCGAGGTTCTGCTCGAGGTACTTGCGGCGCTTGGTGCCCGGGATCGGCACGATGTCCTCGCCCTGCGCGAGCACCCAGGCGAGCGCGAGCTGCGCCGGCGTGCAGCCCTTCTCCTGCGCCATCTCGCGGATGCGGTCGACGAGCTGCAGGTTCCTGCGGAAGTTCTCGCCCTGGAAGCGCGGCGACATGCGACGGTAGTCGTCGGGCGCGAAGTCGCCCTCGCTCTTGATCTCGCCGGTCAAGAAGCCGCGTCCGAGCGGGCTATAGGCGACGAAGCCGATGCCGAGCTCGCGGCAGGTGTCGAGCACGCCGTCCTCCGGATCGCGGCTCCACAGCGAGTACTCCGACTGCAGCGCCGTGATCTGGTGCACGCGATTCGCGCGCCGCAAGGTCTCGACGCTCGCCTCGGAGAGCCCGAGGTAGCGCACCTTGCCCTCCTTGACGAGCTCCGCCATCGCGCCGACAGTTTCTTCGATTGGCACCTTCGGGTCGACGCGGTGCTGGTAGTAGAGGTCGATGACGTCGACCTCGAGCCGCTTCAGGCTCGCCTCGCAGGCGCGCTTGACGTACGCGGGGCTGCCGTCGACGCCGCGCACCGTCTTGTCGTTCGGATCGCGCACGATGCCGAACTTGGTGGCGAGGAAGACCTGGTCGCGCCTTCCTGCGATCGCGCGTCCGACCAGCTCCTCGTTGGTGAAGGGTCCGTAGATGTCCGCGGTGTCGAGGAACGTGCAGCCGAGGTCGAGCGCGCGCTGGATCGTCGCGATCGCCTCGTTCTCGTCGCGCGGACCGTAGAAGTCCGACATCCCCATGCACCCGAGGCCGATCGCCGACACTCGGGGGCCCTTGCTGCCAAGCTGTCTCGTGAGCATGCCCCAGGCTACTCGGGCGCTCGCGTCGAAGGTACGGGGTTGCGCGCTCAGGCGTGACGTTCGAGCAGCAGGCTCTGCACCGATCTGCCGAGCGCGCCGCGCTCGTCGAACAGGCGGCTCTCGGCGATGCCGGCGCCCTGCGGGCCGACGAGCGTCACCGAGTCGATGCACACCCACTCGCCCACCGGGTAGCGGTGCAGGTGAATCGTCAGGTCGGGGTTGATGAACGCCCAGCCGTCGTTGCGGTTCAGCACCCAGCTCACGCCGTTGCCGAAATCCGCGGCAGCGGCGACGCGGCAGAGCGGCGACGTCTCCTCGCCCGCGACCAGCGGCACGCGCAGCCGGATCCAGTCGGTCGCGGGCCCGGGCTCGAGGAAGGAGCCGGCGACGAAGCGGTGCTCGACCGCGCGGCTATGGAACGCGTCGTACTGCACCTGCTCCGCCCACGGCGGCAGCGTCGTGTGCCCGCTGTCGGGGCCGGGCGGTGGCTGCGGCGCAGGCACGTCCTGCGGCACCGGCAGCTCGGCGCGGCGCATCCGGAGTCCGGTCGCGCGCGCGACCTCGGTGTCGCCGGCGAAGAGCGACGCGCGCACGAGCTGCACCTTCTTGCCCGGACGCTCGAAGGCGGTCCGCACCGCGAGCGGAGCGATCGGCACCGGACGCAGGAGCTCGATGGTCAAGCGCGCGACCTGCATGCGCTCGCCGTCCTCGAAGCGCTCGATGGCGCGCGCGAGCAGCGCCGAGGGCGGGCCGCCGTGCTGCGCGTCGGGGCTCCAGGGGCCGCGCGCGAGCGTGGTGGCGACGAAGAGTCCGTCCTGCGGGATGTAGATCGCTTCCGACATGGCGGTCAGGCTAGCGGGGCGGTGGCGCTATCTGTAGCGGCGCGCCGCCGCGCTGGTTTGCAGCATCTCGTCGCGCGCGCGTGAGCTCGTCGCGCCGGCGTGGCGATGTCGGGTCGGCGTCAGCGCACCGGCGCGGGCTCCCACTTGGCGCCCGTGCGGTACGACGTCTGGCGCAGCTCGAGCCCCGGCGCCAGCGCAGGGTCGGCGATCGGCTCGCCCGCGACCAGCGCGAGCGGCACGACGCCCGCCCACACCGGCAAGCCCATGTCCTCCGCGTCGTCGATCGGGCCGCCGGTGCGCACCTTCGCGACCGCTTCCTCGAGCGGCAGCGCGAGGACCAGCGTCGCCTTGAGCTCGGCGTCGTTCGGCGGTCGCACCTCGTCCCAGCGACCCGGGTGGAAGCGCTCGGTGAAGGCGCGCAGCGCTTCGAGCTTGCGCTCGTCGTCGAGCACCGGATGCGCGCGCCCGAACACCATCACCGAGCGATAGTTGACGGAGTGGTGGAAGGCCGAGCGCGCGAGCACGAGCCCGTCGATCGAAGTCGCCGTCAAGCATACCTCGGCGCCGTCGGCGAGCGCGCACATCATCCGGCTCTTGGTCGAGCCGTGCAGCAGCACCGTGTCGCCGACGCGCGCGTGCAGCGTCGGGATGACGAACGGACGTCCGTCCTCGACGAAGCCCAGGTGGCACACGGGAGCCGCGTCGAGCACCGCCTCGACGACCGCGCGCTCGTGGCTCGCGCGCTGCGGCACCCGGCGCACGCGCGTGCGCTCGGTGACGGGGAAAGCGGTGGGGACGCTGGACGACTCGTTCTCCGGCATGCGGCGCACCGTAGTCGGTTGCCGCGGGTGCCGGAAGGTCCAGATCGCGTTCGAGCGGCGGTGCCGTTTCGCCGCTCGTGTTCGTCGCTCGTGCAAGGCGCGTCCGGGCTCGCGTCCGGACGCGCCTCGGCTGCGAGTCGTGAAGCGCGCCGCGAGCCTCGCCGTGGTCGGGCTCGAAGCTCGCGGCGCGGCGCGCGTCAGCGCTTCGCTGCGGCGGGCTCCGTCGTCTGGATGACCTCGTGGATCTCGAGCACGTTCGGTCCGGCGAACATCTCGGCCGGCGGACGGTTGCCGTGCGCGATGCGGAACGCCTCGCTGTTGGTCCAGTCCCAGAACGCCTTCTCGGACTCCCAGTAGGTCTGCACCAGGTAGTAGCCCTGCTCGTCGCGCTCCTCGATCTCGCCCGTCTGGTGGTTGAAGCGGCGGTTCACCGGCCGCAGCACCAGGTTCTTGATGAAGCCCGGCGCCTGGTCGATCAGGTGCGCGCGGTTCTTGAAGCGATCCTCGAACTCGGCCTCGTAGGCCTTGTTGACGGGGATGCGGTTGGTGACGACGAACACGTACTGCCTCCTCGGTGTCTTCGCCCTCGTGTGGCTGTGGGTTTGAACGAGTCAGCGCACGCGCGTGGGCGCGACGCAAGCTCGCCGCGGCGACACTCGACGCGCGCAGCTCGCGTCGACAAGGGTGCTACGGCAACGCGATCTCGAGCGCGCGCAGGCGCGCGGGATCGGCGATCACCTCGACCCGCGCGACCTTGTCCTCCGCGAACGTGAAGCGCAGCACCCGCGACAGCTTGCCGAGCGGCGCGACCATGAGGCCCGGCGTGCCGTCGAGCAGCACGAGCTGCACGCCGTGCAGCCGACGCGTCATCTCGAGGAACCGCGGGGCCCACGCCGTGGCGCCGCGCACCTCGCGCGGCTTTCCGACCTCGTCCGGCGGCGCGTCGATGCGCGCCGCGGCCTCGATGTGGATGACGGCGTCGGGCTCGAGCACCGCGAGCAGCGCCTCGAGATCGCCCGCGCGCGTCGCGCGCACGAAGGCCTCGAGCACCGCGCGCTGACGCTCGCGTGACGCGTCGAGGATCGCGTCGCGCGGCGTGCCGCGCACCCGACGCCGCGCGCGGCTCGCGAGCTGACGCGCGGCCTCCGGCGTGCGCTTGACGATGGGCGCGATCTCCTCGAACGGCACGCCGAAGAGGTCGTGCAGGACGAAGGCGAGGCGCTCGGCCGGCGTCAGCGTGTCGAGCACGACGAGCAGCGCCGTGCCGACCGAGTCGGCGAGCGCCGCCTCGCTCTCGGGATCGTTGCCGTGCGCTGCGAGGACGGCGGGCTCCGTCGTCCGCGCCGCGATCGCGTCCGTCACGTCCATCGCGTCCTCCGCGTGCTCGCGGCGCGACTTGCGCGCGCGCAGCATGTCGAGGCAGACGCGCGACACCACCGTCGTGAGCCAGCCGCCCAAGTTGTCGACGCTCGCCGTGTCGGCGCGGTTCAGGCGCAGCCAGGCCTCCTGCACGGCGTCCTCGGCCTCGCTCAGCGAGCCGAGCAGGCGGTAGGCGACCGCGCGCAGGTGCGGCCGGCTTTCCTCGAAGCGCTCGGTCAGCGCGTCCTGGTCGTGCATCTGCGAATCCCGCTCGGGGCCCCGGTCACGTTCGCGTCGTCCCCTTCGTCATCCGGCTGACGGACCACGTGGGTCCGATGTGACGTGGGAGGACGCTCATGCAGCCTCGAGTATCCGATGAACGAACGGCTTCCCGAAGCCGGACGCTGGTTTCTGCTGCGACCGCCGTGCTCGCCGCCGTGGCCGCCGTGCCCGTGGAGGGCGCGCTCAGCGCGGCGGCGGCCGCGCAGGGCGTGATCGGCACGGTGCCCGGCCGGGTCGGCGGCAGCATGGCGGCGCTCGTGGCGCTGTCGAGCGTCGTCGCCGGCTGGCTGGCGCTCGGGCGCTCTGCGCCTCGCAGCGAGGGGAGCAGCGGGCGCGACCGGGCGATCGTCGCGCTGGTGCTGGGCGTCGTTGCGATCGTGCTCGCGGCCGTGCACCTGGTCGCCGCGAACGGCGGGCTCGGCACCGGGTCCGGCAAGGGCGGCGCCATCGTCGGGGCGGTGCTGGCGCTGATCGGCCTGGCGCTCGGCCGGCGCGCGCTCGGCCGCGCGAGCGCCGCCGCGTGACGAGCCGCCCGCGGACGGCAGGAAAGGAGGGCGCAGCATGCCCGGGGTGAGCGTGCGCTACATGATCGACGACGTGCCCGCGGCGGTCGCGTTCTACACGACCCACCTGGGCTTCACGCTGGAGCTCGCCGCGCCGCCGGCCTTCGCCGCGCTGTCGCGCGACGGCGTGCGGCTGCTGCTGAGCGGGGAGGGCAGCTCGGGGAAGCGTCCGCTCCCCGACGGCCGCCGCCAGGTGCCGGGCGGCTTCAACCGGATCCTGCTCGAGGTCGACGACCTCGAGGCGGAGGTCGCGCGGCTGCGCGCGGCCGGGGTGCCGTTCCGGACGAGCGAGATCGTCAGCGGTCCGGGCGGGGCGCAGGTCGTGATCGAGGATCCGTCGGGCAACCCGGTCGAGCTGTTCGAGCGCCGCTGAGTGGTCCGCGCGCCGCAGGGTCCGGGCGCGCCAGCTGAACGGCGAGCGCGCCCCGCGGGGCCGTGGGCGCCACCCAACGGTGCGCGCGCGGCAAATCTTGCCGCGACCCCCGTGCCCGTGCTCTTGCTGCCGGCATGCGCCGCGCGCTCGCCTGGATCGCGCTCGCCGTCGTGGTCGTTGCCGTGGCGGGCGGCGTCGTTCTCTACCGGCAGATCACGCACCTCACGCACGAGCGCATCACCGACGACGTGCACGTGATCTTCGGACTCGGCGGCAACGTCGGCGTGCTGCGCACCGGCGAGGGCACGGTGATCGTCGACACCATGACCTTCCCGCTGCAGGGCGAGCGCGTCCGCGCTCTCGCGGAGGAGCTCACCGGCGAGCCCGTCGTCGCGATCGTCAACACGCACTACCACTTCGATCACACGCACGGGAACCCGGGCTTCGCGGAGCACGTGCGCATCGTCGCGACCGAGCGCACGCGACGTCACCTGCTCGAGCGCGACAGTGAGTTTTGGGAAGGACGCGAGAGCTTCGTCCCCGGCGAGACCTTCCACGACGAGCACGTGCTGCGCTTCGGCCGCAAGACGGTGCGCCTCGTGCACCCGGGGCCGGGACACACCGACGGCGACCTGGTCGCGCTGTTCGTCGAGGACGGCGTCGTGCACATGGGCGACCTGCTCTCCGTGGGCCGCTACCCGAACATCGACCTCGAGGCCGGCGGCACGGTCGAGCGCTGGCCGGCGACGCTGGACGCGGTCCTGGCGCTGCCCTTCGAGCGCGTCATCCCGGGCCACGGGCCGCTCACCGACCGCGCCGGAATCGAGCGCTTCCGCGACTTCCTCGCCGAGCTCTGGCAGGCCGCGGTCACGGCGCGCGACAACGGCTGGACGCTCGACGAGACGCTCGAGCGCACCCGGCTGACCAGGGACGCGGGCCTCGAGCCCTACGTCGTCCCGCTGATCGTCCGCCTCGACCGCGGCTTCGTCGTGCGCCGCGCCTGGGAGGAGGCGACCGGCGCCGTGCCGCCGCCCGGCGCGACCCCGGGAGCGCCGTGAGCGTCTCGAGCGCCCTGCTTGGTGCGCCGCTCGACCTGCGCCACGATGGAGGTGGCGGGCGGCGTCAGGGCGGTCTTTCTCGAGGGTCGGCGCGAACTGGTGCTTGCCGGAGCTGGGCCGCCGGTCAATGATCCGCGCCGCACCGCCGACGGGACCGCACGCATGCGAATCGCTCTCATCTCGGACCTGCACGGAAACGAGGTCGCGCTGCGCGCGGTCCTCGCCGACGCCCGGCGCGCCGGCGTCGATCGCGTCGTCTGCCTGGGCGACGTCGCGACCCTCGGACCGCGTCCGAACGAGGTGATCGCGCTGCTGCGCGAGCTCGGCTGCCTCTGCATCGTCGGCAACCACGACGCGTTCCTCCTCGATCGGCGCCTGATCGCCGGCTACACCGAGGCCGAGATCGTGATCGAGGCGGTCGAGTGGTGCCGCGAGCAGCTCACGCCCGAGGACTTCGCGTTCCTGCGCACGTTCGTCCCGACCGCGGAGCTGCCGCTCGACGGCGCCGGAACGCTCTTCCTGTTCCACGGCTCGCCGCGCTCGCACACGGAAGATCTGCTCGCGACCACCGCGCCCGAGGTGCTCGACGAGGCGCTGCGCGGCATCTCGGCGACGGTGCTCGCCGGTGGTCACACGCACCTGCAGATGCTCCGTCAGCACCGCGGCGCGCTGCTCGTGAATCCCGGTAGCGTCGGGATGCCGTTCAAGCAGTACGTCGGCGGGCGGACGCCGGAGGTGCTGCTGCACGCCGAGTACGCGATCGTCGCGGCGGACGGCGGCACGGTGAGCGTCGACCTGCGACGCGTGCCGCTCGACCGCGCGGCGCTGCGCGCCGAGGCGGAGGCGACGAGCAACCCGTTCCGCGTCGCGCTGATGCGTCAGTACGCCTGACTGACGCGAGCCCGTACGCCCGACGCTCGCGCCGAGCGCGCCGAGCGCAGGCGTAGACGGAGCATCAGGCCGCGGGCACCTTGCCGAGCAGGATCGTCGGCCCCGTGGGCTGCGGCATGCCGCCTTCGGGCTCGACCGTCACCGCGAACGCGTCCGGACGGCCGCCGCGCAGCACCTCTTGGCTGATGCGCGCCTGCAGCGCGCCGGTCGGATCGGTGCGCAGGATGCCGGCCGCGATCTTCTCGTCGCCGCGGATCAGCCAGAGCTGGTAGCTCTTGCCCTCCTGCGGCTCGAGCTCGCGCACGAGGATGATCGCGCTCGCGTGCTCACGGTTGAGCAGCACGGTCGCGCGGTACGGCTCGTCACCGCTTTGCGGCTCGAGCTGGACGAGCTGCGTGCCGGGGGTCGCGACCAGCGCGAGCGCCGCTTCCTTGTCGCGCGCGGACGCACGCGCCTCGGCGAGCTCGCGCAGGCAGATCCGCCGGTCGTTGTCGGCTGCGGCGAGACCCTCGAGCTCCTGGTCCTTCGCCGCGAGGCGACGCTCGCTCAAGCGGTGCTCGCGGAAGAAGACGATCGCGAGCACGACGGCCGCGCCGGCGAGCGTCCACGCGACGATCTCGCGCCGACGCCGCCGCCGTGCGGGCACCGCGATGTCCTTGACCTTGGCGGCGCTCACGCGTCCGCTCCCGATCCGCGAGCGTCGCGCAGCGCGCGACGCTCGGCGTTGCCCACCCGGTGCATCGGCGCGTCGAGTAGCCGCGCGCGCCGTGCGGCGCAATCCCGCGGGCCGTCTTGCGGCGCGCGCGCGTTGCCCGTGTCGGAGTGAAGTGGTAGCGCCGCCGCAGCACGATGCTGCGCAACCTCTGGCGCTATCGCAGCTTCATCCTCGGCATGGCGCGGCGGGAGTTCCGGGCGCGCTACCTCGGGTCGGTGCTGGGAAGCGCGTGGGCCGTGCTCCATCCGCTGACGCTGGTCTTCGTCTACACCGTGATCTTCGGCCACCTGATGCGGACGCGCGTGCCGGGTGCGCACGACGCGCTCGGCTACGGCATCTTTCTGTGCGCCGGCATCTTCACCTGGAGCGCGTTCACCGAGATCCTGACGCGCTCGGTGACGGTGTTCCTCGAGAACGGCAACCTGATCAAGAAGGTGAGCTTCCCGCGCGCGAGCCTGCCGACGATCGTCCTCATCTCGGCGCTGGTCAACTTCGCGATCGTGTTCACGATCCTGCTCGTGCTGCTGCTCGCGCTGGGACGCTTTCCGGGCTGGTCGGTGCTCGGCGTCGTGCCGCTGATGCTCGTGCAGCAGTCGCTCGCGCTCGGGCTCGGGACGGCGCTCGGCGTCGTGAACGTCTTCTTCCGCGACGTCGGCCACCTGCTCGCGATCGGGCTGCAGCTCTGGTTCTGGTTCACGCCGATCGTGTACCCGCTGTCGGTGCTCGGCGAGCGCACGCAGTCGCTCGTGCGCTTGAACCCGATGACCAACGTCGTCGTCGGCTACCAGGAGATCCTGCTGCACGGCCGCTGGCCCGACTGGAGCTCGTACGTGCCGCAGGTCGTGCTGGCGGTCGCGGCGCTGCTGCTCGGCCGCATGACCTTCCGCCGTCTCTCGGGCGAGCTCGCGGACCATCTGTAGGCCGTCATGCCGCGCATCGTCGCCCGCTCGCTCGGGAAGAAGTACAAGCGCTACCGCCACCCGATGCTGCGTCTCGTCGAGTGGCTGAGCGGCGACCGCATCGTCTGTCACGAGGAGGAGTGGGCGCTGCGCGGCGTGAGCTTCGAGGTCGGCGACGGCGAGTCGCTCGGCATCATCGGCATGAACGGCGCCGGCAAGAGCACGCTGCTGCGCGTGCTGACCGGCACGACGCTGCCGAGCGAGGGCTCGTTCACGGTCGAGGGACGCGTCGCGGCGCTGCTCGAGCTCGGGCTCGGCGTCCATCCAGAATTCACCGGATGGCAGAACGCGACGCTCGCGGGCCAGCTCCTCGGACTCGATGAAGCAACGCTCGCAGAAGTGCTGCCCTGGGTGCAGGAGTTCTCCGAGCTCGGCGACCACATGGACCAGCCGGTGCGCACGTACTCGACCGGCATGCAGGTGCGCCTCGCGTTCAGCATCGCGACCGCGGTGCGCCCCGACGTGCTGATCGTCGACGAGGCGCTGTCGGTCGGCGACGCGTACTTCCAGCACAAGTCGATGGCGCGCATCCGCTCGTTCCAGGAGCAGGGCACGACGCTGCTCTTCGTGACCCACGACCCGGCGGCGGTGAAGGCGCTCTGCCAGCGCGCGATCCTGCTCGACCGCGGCACGCTCTTGCGCGACGGCCCGCCCGACGCGGTCTTCGACTACTACAACGCGATGATCGCGCAGAAGGAGCACGAGCGCGAGATCGTGCAGGTCGAGGCGCAGGGTCAGGTCGTGACGCGCTCGGGCACGCGCGAGGCGGAGATCGTCGCGGTCGAGCTGCTCGACACGCAAGGAGCGCCGCGGCGCTCGTTCACCGTCGGCGAGACGGCGAGGATCCGCGTGCGGCTGCGCACGAACCGCGCCATGCCGTCGCCGACCGTCGGCTTCCTGATCCGCGACCGTCTCGGCAACGACGTCTTCGGCTCGAATACCTTCCACCTCGGCGTCGCGCACGAGCCTTGCGCGGCGGGCGACGAGCTGGTCGCGGCATTCGACGTCGAGCTCGCCGTCGGCGCCGGCAGCTACTCGGTGAGCGTCGCGCTGCACACCGACCGCGCGCACGTCGACCAGAGCTTCGACTGGTGGGACCGCGCGCTGGTGCTGCAGGTCGCGCCCGGCTCGGGCCCGAGCTTCACCGGCGTCGCGGCGCTGCCGGTGCGCGCGACGCTCGCGCGCCCGTCGCACGGCGCGCGCGACGGCACCGCGGGCTGACGTGACGCCGAACGTCTCGGTGACGATCGTCACCTTCGACAGCGCACGCCACCTCGGCCGCTGCCTCGACTCGCTGGCCGCGCAGACGCTCGCGCCGCGCGAGGTGATCGTGGTCGACAACGACTCGCGCGACGGCAGCGTGGCGATCGCGCGGCGTCACGCGGTCGTCACGCGCGTGATCGAGAACGGCGCGAACGTCGGCTTCGCCGCGGGACAGAACCAGGCGATCGCGGCGAGCCGCGGCGACTGGGTGCTGGTGCTCAACCCCGACGTCGTGCTCGATCCGCGCTTTCTCGAGGAGCTCGCGCCCTACGCGGAGCGGCCGGCGCCGCTCGGCACGCTGTGCGGCAAGCTCCTGCGCATGGACGAGGACGGGCGTCCCGTGTCGCCGCCGCGCATCGACTCGGCCGGCATCGAGTTCCGGCGCACGTTCCGCCACCTCGACCGCGGCTCCGAGGAGCCCGACGACGGACGCTACGGCACGCCGGAGCTCGTCTTCGGCGCGACCGGTGCGGCCGCGCTCTACCGGCGCGCGATGATCGACGACGTCTCGGTCGAGGGCGAGTTCTTCGACGAAGCGTTCTTCGCCTACCGCGAGGACGCCGACGTCGCCTGGCGCGCGCAGCTTCTCGGCTGGGACTGCCTTTACGTCCCCTCCGCCCTCGGCTACCACGTGCGGCGGGTCCTGCCGGCGCGGCGCGCGCAGCTTCCGGCGATGCTCAATCGACATTCGGTGAAGAACCGTTTCCTGATGCGGATCAAGAACGTCGACGCGGCGGTGTGGCGGCGCTGCGGCGTGCGCGGGCTCGCGCGCGACGCCGCGGTGGTCGCGGGCTGTCTCGCGTGGGAGTGGAGCTCGCTGCCGGCGCTGTGGGAGGTCGCGCGGCTTGCGCCGCGCGCGCGCCGTCAGCGCGCCTGGATCCAGGCGCGGCGCCGGCGCGACGGCGCCGAGGTCGCGGGGTGGTTCCGATGAGCGGCGCGTCGCAACCGGTGGACGCCGACGCGAGCAAGCGTCCGGCCGGGGGCGGCGGCGCCCGTCCGAGCGCTCCGCGGCCGCGCTTCGGCTCGCGCCAGGCGCACCTGCACACGTTCAGCATCGCGTGGCAGCTCGCGCGCCTCGACATCCTGCGCCGCTACACCGCGACGATGCTCGGCATGGTGTGGGCGGTGCTCGCGCCGCTGCTGATGTCGATCGTGATCGGCATCGTCTTCTCGCAGCTCTTCGGCATGGAGCTGCGCGAGTTCCTGCCGTACCTCTTTCTCAACTTGACGCTGTGGGCGTTCTTCGCGGCGTGCCTCGACAGCGGCGCGATCGCGTTCCTCGCGGCCGAGGGCTACATCAAGCAGATCGCCAAGGTGTCGTTCTACACCTACCCGCTGCGCATGACGCTCGCCGCGTTCTTCACGCTGCTGCTCGGGCTGTGCGCGGTCGCGGTGGTGATCGTCGCGCTCGGCGGACGCATCACCCCGATGTGGCTGCTCGCGATCCCCGGCCTCGCGGCGTGGATGCTGTTCGGGTTCGCGATGTGCTGCCTGTCGGCGGTGCTCAACACCGCGGTGCGCGACTTCCAGTACCTGCAGTCGGTCGGCGTGCAGGCGCTGTTCTACGCGACGCCGGTGATGTTCCCGGCGGGGCTGCTGGTCAAGCACGACCTCGCGTGGTTCCTCACCTGGAACCCGCTCTACCACCTGATGATGATCATCCGCGTCCCGCTGCTGTACAACGACTTCCCCGAGCCGTCGCACTACGTCGCGAGCGCGCTGAGCCTCGCGTTCGTCCTTGCCTGCGCGGTGTTCGCGATGCGCCTCGCACGTCCGCGTCTCGTGTTCTGGCTCTGAAGAATGGTCGAGCTCACCTCCGTCTCGCTGACCTTCCCGGCGCAGAAGGCGCGCAGCCTGCGCGAGCGGATCAGCCGCGCGTTCGGCGTCTGGCCCGCGGACGAGGAGCCGCGCGCCGTGACCGCGCTGCGCGATCTGAACCTCAAGATCGAGCGCGGCGAGCGCGTCGGCATCATCGGCTTCAACGGCGCCGGCAAGACGACGCTGCTCAAGGTCATGTGCGGCATCTACGCGCCGACCACCGGACGCGTCGTCGTCGACGGCGACATCGCCTGCCTGTTCGAGCTCGCGACCGGCTTCGAGATGGAGGCGACGGGCTGGGACAACATCTTGACCCGCGGTCTCCTGCTCGGGCTCTCGCGCGCCGAGATCCGCGAGCGCATGCGCGAGATCGCCGAGTTCACGGAGCTCGGCAGCGCGCTCGACCGGCCGGTGAAGACGTACTCGGCGGGCATGTTCGTGCGCCTCGCGTTCGCGGTGTCGACCGCGATCTCGCCCGACGTGCTGCTGCTCGACGAGGTGATCGCCGCGGGCGACGCGCGCTTCCAGGAGAAGGCGCGGCGCCGCCTCGAGGACATGGTCGAGCGCGCCTCGCTGCTCGTGCTGGTCAGCCACTCGATGGAGACCGTTCGCCAGATGTGCCAGCGCGCGATCTGGCTGCACGAGGGCCGCGTGAAGCTCGACGGCCCCGCCGCGGAGGTGACCGCGGCCTACGAGCGCGGCGCTTGAAGCGCGGCTATCTCACGCCCCGGGCGCCGGCGAACTGCGCGTTCGCGGCGATCTCGAGCGTCGGTCCGTCCTTGCGCGTCGGATAGCCGAGCGCGCGCAGCGTCGCGCCGGCGCGCGCCTCGAACCAGGTCTCGTCGTCGGGCGTGAAGATGCGCCGCCAGTTGCCGGTCGTCATGCGACGGTAGCCGCTCGGGATGTTGCGGCCCACCGGCGAGTGACGGTCGAAGTCGAGCTGCACCTCGACCGGATCGATCTCGTCCTCCGCGTAGCCGAACGCGCGCAGCACGTCGCAGATCACGCCGCGCTGGTTCTCGAGCAGGCGCTCGTAGTGCACGATGCTCACGATGTGCGGGCTCGCGAGCCAGTCGGCGTTGAACTTCGCCCAGTAGTCGACCGGGTTCATGCGCCGGATGACCTCGCGGCGCGCGTTGCGCAGCTCCATGAACTCGGTGCGCAGGAAGTCGCGGAAGCTGATCGGCGTCCCGTCGCCCTCCCAGCGCCGCGTGCCGCCCGGGCCGTCGCGCGTCGACGCCATGTAGAGCGACACCATCACGTCACGCCCGTCGCGCACGAGCAGGATCGCGTTGTGGTTCAGCTTGTTCTTTTCCGGGACGCGCTCGACGTTGAAGTGCTGGTATCGTGCGCCCGGCGGCATGACGACGTGGCGCCGCATGTTGGCGTGGCAGATCTGGCGGAACCACTGAAAGCCGCTGCGCTTGTGCGACAGGATGACGACGTTCGGCAGGAAGAGCGACTTCACGCGCAACCAGTGCCGGTTGGCACGCAAGCGCAGAAGCCTGCGCTCGATTCGCTGCTCGAGGGCGAGGGACGGTCTCATCGGCCGTCCGGCACATATCGAAAAAAGCGCATACCGACGCAACTTGTCCGCCCTGCGTCGTGCGGATAGGGGGTGACCCTCATGCGGACCGCGACCCGGCTTTCGACTCCTCTGCTGCTGTCTCTCGTGCTGACGCCGTTGCTGCTCTTCGGCGCCGAGCGCGCCGAGGCGCTGATCCTCCTGACCGAGGGCAAGCTCGGGGTCTTCCGCCACGACGCGGCGTCGGGTCGGGGCTCGGCGCACATCCGCATCGGCGCGGATCGCGCGCTGCGCGAGCTGCGTGATCCGACCGTGTGCCCGTCGTCGGCGACGCTGCGCATCGCGTACTACCCGACGGCGACCAACCTCGTGACCGGCGGTCCGACGGTCGAGCTGCCCTGCGAGCGCTGGTCGCGCGTGTCGGACGGCTACGTCTACCGCGATCCGAGCGGGAGCGCGGGCGGCGTGCGCCGCGTCGTCTACACGCGGCGCGGGATCGACGTGCTCGCGTCCGGGCCGGGCTACGAGCCGGTCGTCGGTCCGGTCGGCTTCGTGCAGCTCTGGCTCACCGTCGGCGACGCGCGCTACCTCGTCCGCATGCACGAGTTCGTCGCGAACGGCGCCGGCGCGGTGATCTCGCGCAAGCCGTCGCGCGACGCGGCGGCGGGCGAGGCGGCGTTCTGGGACACGCTCTGGGGCGACGCCGACCGCGGCGACGAGGCGCTGCGTCTGTTGCGGCGCGCGGTCGCGGGCGACCGGCGTGCGGCGCGCTCGTACTTCCTGCTCGGGATGATGCACCTCTATCGCTACGGGCAGCTGGTCGCCGATCCGCTCGCGCCGAGCCCGCACGCCAAGCGCGAGGTGCTCGCGTCGCGCGAGGCGTTCGACCGCGCCGTGCCGCTCCTGTGGAAGGACGGCGTCGGCGATTCGCGCGTGCCCGGCTTCGCGGCCGCCGCGACGTACGCGAAGGGTGTGGGCTTCGACGACCCGGCCACGATCGAGCGCGCCATCGAGGAGCTCGAGTACGCGGCCGAGATCAACACGCTGTTCAACGCCTTCGACCTGTTCGCGGTCGCGCCGGCGGTGCCGCCGAGCGACCCGCTCTACCAGCGCGTGCTGCATCTGCTCGACGTGACCTTCAACGAGGTCGCGCAGCTCTGCGGCACGCAGGGCGAGATCTGCTTCAACGACGGCATGGCGCCGCACAACATCGAGGGCACGTTCACGCTGTTCGGCGACATCTACGCGAAGGGCGGACGCACCGAGCAGGCGCGCTCGTCGTACGCGACCGCGCTGTCGGTCGGCGAGAGCAGCGGCTGGCGGCCGGAGTTCGTCGCCGCGGTGCGCGAGCGGCTCGAGAACGTCGAGGAGCGGGTCGCGCTCTACCAGGACGACGACCGCTCGAACGACCCGCCGTTCATGGGCGCGGGCGACGCGAGCTCGTGCGCCTACTGCCACTACCGCTGATCGACCCGCGCGCGGCCGCGCCTCTCGTCACTTCCGCGGACGCCGCGGCGCGCGCCCGCGCCAGGCTTTCGTCCGCGGATCCTGCGGCGCGCGCCCGGGCGGGCGGGATGCTAGCCGCAAGCGGATGAAGACGCTTCTCTCCGAAGCGGCGCAGCGCGCGATCCGCTACCTCGAACGGCTCGACGAGCGCGCGGTGTTCCCGACGCCGGAGGGGCGCGCGCGGCTCGCAGCGCTCGGCGGACCGCTGCCCGACGCCCCGTCTTCCGACGCCGACGTGCTGGCGCTGCTCGACGACGTCGCCTCGTCCGCGACGGTGGCGAGCGCGGGGCGACGCTACTTCGGCTTCGTCACCGGCGGCGCGCTGCCGGCGACCGTCGCCGCGAGCTGGCTCGCGACCGCGTGGGACCAGAACGCCTTCTCCGCGACCACGTCACCCGCCGTCGCGGCGATCGAGGAGGTCGCGCTCGGCTGGCTCGTCGAGCTGCTCGCCCTGCCGCCGGGCACGGGCGGCGCGTTCGTCACCGGCGCGACGATGGCGAACCTCACCGGGCTCGCGGCCGCCCGGCGCGCCGTGCTGCTGCGCGCCGGCTGGGACGTCGACGAGCAGGGGCTCGTCGGCGCGCCGCGGCTGCGCGTCGTGCTCGGCGCGGAGGCGCACCCGACCGTGCGCAAGGCGCTCGGTCTCCTCGGGCTCGGCCGCGCCACGGCGGAGGTCGTACCGGTCGACCGTCAGGGCCGGATGCGCCCCGACGCGCTGCCGGCGCTCGACGACACGCCGACCATCGTCTGTCTGCAGGCGGGCAACGTGAACAGCGGCGCATTCGATCCCGCGCACGAGATCATTCCCGCCGCGCATGCCGCCGGCGCGTGGGTGCACGTCGACGGCGCGTTCGGGCTCTGGGCCGCCGTGGCGCCGTCGCGGGCGCACCTGGTCGCGGGCTTCGCCGAGGCGGACTCCTGGGCGACCGACGGGCACAAGTGGCTCAACGTCCCCTACGACAGCGGGCTCGCCTTCGTGCGCGACCCGAGCCTGCTGCGCGGCGCGATGTCGGTCGCGGCGCCGTACTTCCCGCGCGGCGCGGCGCGCGATCCCGGCGACTTCACGCCCGAGGCGTCGCGCCGGGCGCGCGCCGTCGAGGTCTGGGCGGCGCTGCGGTCACTCGGGCGCAGCGGGGTCGCGGATCTCGTCGAGCGCTGCTGCCGTCACGCGGCGCGCTTCGCGGACGGCCTGCGCGCCGCGGGCCACGCCGTCCTGAACGACGTCGTGCTGAACCAGGTCGTGGTGTCGTTCGGCGACGCGGAGCGCACGCGCCGCGTGGCCGAGCGCCTCGAGCGCGACGGCACCTGCTGGTGCGGCCTCACGTCCTGGCAGGGGCAGACGGCGATCCGCATCAGCGTGTCGTCGTGGGCGACCACCGCGGACGACGTCGAGCGGAGCCTCGCGGCGATGCTCAGGGCTGCGTCGGCTTGAACGCGGGGCCTTCGTAGAACAAGTTGCACGGCCAAGCCAAAAGGAGAACCACGTTGTCGTCCAATCCGCTTTTCGCCCGCAAGCCGCTGTCGCTCCTGCTCGAGGAGATGAAGGACGACAATCGGCTGCGACGTGTGCTCGGGCCGTGGCAGCTCACGAGCCTCGGCATCGGCGCGATCATCGGTACGGGGATCTTCGTCTTGACCGGCGTCGCGGCGCACGACAAGGCCGGTCCGGCGATCACGCTGTCGTTCGCCGTCGCGGGCCTGGCCTGCATCTTCGCGGCGCTCTGCTACTCCGAGTTCGCCTCGATGGCCCCGGTCGCAGGCTCCGCCTACACCTACGCCTACGCGACCATCGGCGAGCTCGGCGCGTGGATCATCGGCTGGGACCTGATCCTCGAGTACGCCGTCGCGTCCGCCACCGTGGCGCACGGCTGGTCGCACTACTTCCAGGACTTCATCGGCATCTTGGGCATCCAATGGCCCGAAGCCTTGGGGAACTCACCATTCGACTACGATCCCGAGGCGGGACGCTTCGTCGCGACCGGCGCGATCCTCGACCTGCCGGCGATCTTCATCACCACGGTGATCACCGTCGTGCTCGTGCTCGGCATCCGTGAGAGCGCGCGCTTCAACACCGCGATGGTGATCGCGAAGGTGCTGGTGGTGCTGTTCGTGATCGGCGTCGGCGCGATGTACGTCAATCCGGAAAACTGGGTGCCGTTCGCGCCGTACGGCTACGGCGGGCTCAGCTTCTTCGGCGGCACGATCTACGGTCAGGAAGGGCCGGGCGGCGAGCCGCTTGGCATGCTCGCCGGCGCGGCGATCATCTTCTTCGCCTACATCGGCTTCGACTCGATCTCGACGCACGCCGAGGAATCGCGCGTCCCGCAGCGCGACGTGCCGTTCGGCATCATCGCGTCGCTGATCGTGTGCACGATCCTCTACGTGGCGGTCGCCGCGGTGCTGACCGGCATGGTTCGCTACGACCAGATCGACATCAACGCGCCGGTGTCGACCGCGTTCGCGCAGGTCGGGCTGCCGTGGGCGCACTTCCTGGTGTCGCTCGGCGCGCTGACCGGCATCACCTCGGTGCTGCTCGTCATGATGCTGAGCCAGCCGCGCGTCTGGCTCGCGATGGCGCGCGACGGGCTCGTGCCGCGCGAGTTCTTCGGCGCCGTGCACGATCGCTTCCGCACGCCGTGGAAGTCGACGATCCTGACCGGCGTCCTGGTCGGGATCGCCGCGGCGCTGCTGCCGCTGCGCATCCTCGCCGACCTGGTCAACATCGGGACGCTGTTCGCGTTCGTCGTCGTGTGCTCGGCGGTGCTCATCATGCGCCGCGTGTACCCCGACGCCGAGCGGCCGTTCCGCGTGCCGTTCTCGCCGGTCGTGCCGCTGCTCGGCATCGCGACCTGCCTCATGCTGATGTTCTCGCTGCCGGCCGAGAACTGGCTGCGGCTCTTCGTGTGGCTCGCGATCGGCCTCGCGATCTACTTCCTGTACGGGCGGCACCACAGCGTGCTCGCGCGGCTGCGCGCCGAAGAGGCGGCCAAGCGCGCCGGAGCGAAGAGCGCGAGGTCGTAGCCGGCGCGACGCACGGCAGGCGGCGCGGACGCGCGCGTCCGCGTCAGCCGGGCCGCAGCCGGCCGGTCAGGCGTCCGACGACGCGCTCGGCGAAGCGCAGCGGCCCGTAGACCGCGAGGCGATCGAGCGCGTGCCGCACCGGACCGCCGCGCAGGCGCACGTCGCTCTCACGGACCTCGGGCGCGCGGTGCGCGAGCAGCTCGCCCAGCGCGTCGCGCCAGTGCGGCAGGAGCGCCGCGCTCGAGAAGCGGCGCTCGACGTCGTCCCACGCCGCGCGCGCGATCGCGACGCGCAGCGCACGATCCTCCGCGAGCCGCTCGAGCGCCGCGAGCCACGCCGATCCCTCGTTCGGGCACAAAAGCCCGGTCTGCTCGTGGCGCACGACGTCGGCGCTCGGCGGCACGTTCGAGTACACGCCGGCGACGCCGAGCGAGCCGTACTCGAGGTACTTGTTGAAGTACTTGCAGCGGTGAAACGGCGTGTCGGGGAGCGGCGCGAGCCCGACGTCGAGCGCGAGCGCGAACGCGCGACGCCGCCAGGTCACGAAGTCCGCCTCGAACTCGTGCGTCACCGCGCCGAGGTCGCGCGCGACCTGCGGAATCGCGCCGCAGAACACGAGCTCGAGCCGCGCGCCGAAGCGCTCCTTCAGGCGACGCAGCGGCTCGGCGAGCAGCTCGTCGAGAAAGCGCGCGTGATCGACGCTGCCGAGAAAGCCGATCCGCACCGGACGCGCGGCCGCATCTGCGTCGTCGCGCAGCGCGGGCGGCGTCGTCGGCTCGTCGGGCAGGCGCGGCGGACGCGGCTGGCGCACGAGGATCGGCGTCACGCCGTGGCGGGACGCGAGCTCCGCACCCAGGCGTTCGCTGCACACCAGCACGGCGTCGGCGCGGCGCACGATGGTCGCGACGTTCGCGCGCACCTCCGGCGAGGTGAAGAAGTAGCCGCTGCGCGCTTCCGCCGGCACGCGCTCGAGGTCGTCGTCGAGGTAGGTCGCGACCTTGCGCCCGAGGCGCTGCGCCTCGAACAGGATGCGACGCTCCGACGGTGCGGCGCCGCGCACCAGGACCACGACGTCGGCCCACGCGAGCTGCTCGGCGCGCGGCGTGATCGACGAGCCGGTCGCGAGCTCGCACAGTCCGTCCGCGGCGAGCGCGTCGAACACCGCGTGGATGCCGAGCACCGCGGATGGAATCGGCGCCTCGCTGAGCGCGAGCACGCGCGTGGGACGAGGCGGCACCGACATCGGGCACGCCCCTAACGCAGCGCCGCGCGGTCGTCTATACGCACGCCGCGATGGCGCGATTCGTGTCGTGGAACGTGAACGGGATCCGCTCGTGCGTCCGCAAGGGCTTTCTCGACTGGCTGCGACAGTCGCGCGCCGACGTGATCGGCCTGCAGGAGACGCGCTGCGAGCGCGAGGACCTGCCCGAGATGCTGCACCGCGTGCCGGGATTCCGGCACGCGGCCTGGATCTCGGCGCGCTCGCGGCGCGGCTACAGCGGCGTCGCGCTGCTGTCGAAGACCGAGCCGCTCGAGGTCGTGACCGAGCTCGGCGACGAGAGCTTCGACCGTGAGGGACGCTTCCTGCTCGCGCGCTTCCCCGACCTGCTGGTCGCGAACGTCTACTTCCCGAAGGGCAGCGGCACGCTGCGCGACAACAGCCGCGTGCCCTACAAGCTCGCCTTCACCGAGCACGTCTTCCGCACGATGGACGCGGCGCGCCGCCGACATCGCCTGCCGGCGATGATCATGGGCGACTTCAACATCGCGCCCGAGCCGATCGATCTCGCGCGCCCGCGCGGCAACGAGACCACGAGCGGCTTTCTTCCCGAGGAGCGCGAGCTCTACGCGCGCGTGCGCGGACGACGCTGGGTCGACACCTTCCGCGCGCTGCACCCCGACGAGGTGAAGTACACCTGGTGGAGCAACCGGATCGGCGTGCGCGAGCGCAACATCGGCTGGCGGATCGACCACGTGCTGGTGTCCGCGGACCTGCTGCCGCGCGTGCGCAATGCGTTCGTGTGGGACCACGTGCGCGGCTCGGACCACTGCCCGGTGGGGATCGATCTCGCCGAGCGCTGAGGTCGCTCGGGCACCCGTCGAGCGCGCTTGTGCGCCGTAGAGCGCGTTCGCGAGCCGCGGCCGCGTGCGTCGCCTGCGAAGCGATTTTCTCGCGTTGACAACGCTCTTGCAGCCGAGGATGACGGCGGGCGGAGGGAGCTCGCCATGCGTCTTCGCGACCTGGCCGTCGTCGCCGTCTTCATCCTCGGTTCGCACGCTGCGTCCGCATGGGGCGCGTGCGATCCGACGGGAGTCGATGCTGCGGACGTCGCAGCGGCGCGCGCTGCAATCGAGGCCGCGTGCGATTGCGAGGGGGCGCCGAGCCACGGCGCGTACGTTCGCTGCGCGCGCAACGTCGCGCGCGCGATGCTGAGCAACAGGAGCTGCCTGGCGTCGTCTCGCGCTGCGCGTCGCGCTCGACCTGCGGACGCCCCGGTGCGGTCGCGTGCTGTCAAGCCGATTCCAAAGGCCGCACGCGCGCGAGCATCAAGAAGAATGCGAGCCTGTGTCGGGCGCCGCGCAACGGCACGGCGTGCGTGAGTACGGCGACGTCGGCGTGCGACGCGTGCGCCGCCTGCAGCACGCCGCCCATGTGCGAGACGGTCGCGGAGTGCCCGGGAGGGATCTCGGCGTGCGAGAACGGCCAGTGCTGCGTGGCCGGCTTCGAGGCGCCCGCGTTCTGCCGGGTGTTCGGTCAGGTCGAGCTGCCCTGCTGCGGTGCCGCGGTGTGCGGACCCGGCGCCGTTGCCTCGTGCTGCCTGCCGGGCGGCGAGGCGTGCACGACGGACGCGACGTGCTGCAGCGGCTCGTGCGTCGACGGGATCTGCCAGGCGAGCGCGCTCGCACCGGTCGTGCCGCTCGCGAGCGGCGTGCGCGGCAGCGGCGAGATCGCGCTCTCCGCGGACCGGAGCGGCTTTCTCGCCGCGTACGTGGAAGCCGAAGAGCCGGATGCGACGCGGGTGCTCGGACGCTGGCTCGCAGCGAACGGGCAGCCGAGCGTCGCGCAGCCGGTGGTGATCGCGTCGCGCGCCGATCTCGAGACGCCCGAAGCGCCCGGTGCTCCGAGGTTCCACACCCTTGGTGCCGCGTTCGCCGGCGGCCTCCACCAGCTCTCGTGGCGCTCGTACCGCGCGCTGGGCGGGGTCCTCGACGAGGTGCTCGTGCTCGCGCGCGGCATCGCGCCCGGCGCGACCGCGCCGCTGCCGTTCTCGACGTTGTTCTCGGAAGTCGCGTTCAGCATGTGCCCGTCGAATGCGACGGGGCCGCTCGCTCTTGCGGGTCGCGGCGACGAGGTCCTGATGCTGTGGGCGAAGCTGAGGGGGTGCTTGACCAGTGTACCGATCTTCGTGGGCGAGGTGACGATGCACCTCGGCCGCGTCGTGGGCGGGGGCGTGGTCGACCTGCCCATCGATCCACCGTTCGTCTTCCCCTCCTGGCTCGAGGCTGCCGAGTCGCTGACCAGCGCGAGCGCATCGCTCGCGAGCCGTGACGGCGACGCGCTCGGCGTCTTCGTCCCCAAGCGCGTCGGCCCGTTCGGCGGCCAGTTGGTCGGCGTCTGGGCCGTGGGCGACCAGGCGACGCGCCAGACCTTCAGCGAAAATGCCGGACATCCTGCGGTCGCGAGCGACGGCAGCGGCTACCTCGTCGCGTGGCAGTCGCCGGGGAGCGGACCGGGCGGTGCCGACGAGCTGCGCGCGGCACGCTTCGTCACCGGCGAGGTGCGCCTCGAGCCGACGGACGGCGTCGTTCTCGGGAGCGCGTCCGGGATCAGGCACGTGCGTGCGGTGGGCGTCGCGCCGGACCGCTACCTCTTGGTGCACGAGGAGGTCACGGCTGGCGGCGTCTCGCGCCTGGCCGTGAGCCGCATCGCGACCGACGGCGGGATTCGCGTCCTCTCTCGGCAAGAGAGCGCGATTCCGGGCGACGGCGAGGTGCTCGGCGTGCAGCTCGCGGCGAACGGCCTGTCCGTGCTCGCCCTCGTCGCGCGCCGCGACGGCGCGGAGACCTACGCGCTGACGGTCGCGCCGCTCTAGCCGGTCGCTCTCGATTCGAGAGCGGATGCGGTCCGGGCGCGGGCGCTGAATGCGTTCGCCCCGCGCTCGCAACACGCTAGCGCGTTTTCAGGCGCGTTGTCAGACGCACGTTTGCAGAAACGTTCGTCGGCGCACGTTCGCGGGCACCGTGTCCGCGCGTCGACGGGATCGAAAGGAGGCGCATTCACCTCGCCGAATGGGCCGGGGCGCGTCGTTGGCAGACGGCTTGCACAGGGGACGAAGCCTCATGAGCCGCCAACGATCCCCGCGACGCCGCGCGCGCTCGCGATCCACGATCGGCTTTCTCTTTTTCACGTTCACCCTCGGAGCGCTCGCCGCGCCGCTGCGCGCAGGGGCGACGGACCTCGTCTTCGCCCGCGACGACACCGGCGGCGCGCTCGCGCGCGAGGCGGTGGCGCTGTGCATGCGCGCGGTCACCGTGCAGGGCGACGAGCGCACGACGCTGCTCGAGCAGGGTCTCGCGGTCGCGGAACGCGCCGTCGCGGCATCGGATCGCGACGCCAAGGCGCATTTCGCGATCTTTTGTAACCTCGGCCGCAAGCTCGAGAGCGAGGGCCCGAGCCTCGCCGCGCTCGCCGAGGTCAAGCGCGTGCGCGCCGCGGTCGACCGTGCGATCGCGCTCGAGCCGAACTTCGTCGATGCGCTGATCGCGAAGGGCGCGATGCTCGTGCGTCTGCCCGCCATGCTCGGCGGCGACGCGGACGAAGGTGAGCGTCTGATCCGTCAAGCGGTCGAGCTCGCGCCGGACTACCCGCAGGCCCGCCTGCAGCTCGCGAAGGTCCTGGCCGAGAAGGGCGACGCGGAGGCGGCGCTCAGCGAGGCGCGCAGCGTGATCGCGCTCGCCCCCGGCAAGCGCGAGGCGTCCGAGGCGGTGCAGCTCGCACACGAGCTTGGTTCATAATGCACACCTGTGTGTTGCGGTGCGTCGAGAACGCGCAAATCGGCCGCTGCGCAACGACTTTTTACATTGACACTGCTCGGGCAGGAGAGGAAGAGGGCGGCGGGAGGAAGCCGCTATGCGTCTACGCAGCCTGCTCTTAGCCACCGCTCTCGTTCTCGGCTCTTCCGTCGCAGCCTGGGGAGCCTGCGATCCCGACGGAGCCGATGCGGCCGACATCGCGGCAGCGCGCGCCGCGATCGAGGCCGCGTGTGATTGCGAAGGCGCGCCGAACCACGGTGCGTACGTCCGCTGCGCACGCAACGCCGCGCGCGCAGCGCTGAGCAACAAGCGCTGCCTGGGTCGCGTCGTGCAGTGCGCGTCGCGCTCGACCTGCGGACGTCCCGGCGCCGTCGCGTGCTGTCGAACCAACGCCAAGGGCCGCACGCGCGCGAGCATCAAGAGGAACGCGAGCCTGTGCCGCGCGCCGCGCAACGGCTCGGCGTGCGTGAGCTCGGCGACGTCGCTGTGCGACGCCTGCGGCGAAGGCGATTGCAACGCACCGACGCCGGTGCCCACCGCCACGCAAGGGCAGACGACCTCGCCCACTCCGGCGCCGTCGCCGACGCCGTCCGGGGAGCCGGTCTGCGGCAACGGCGTGGTCGAGGCCGGTGAGGAGTGCGATGGGGCGACCTGCACGGCGTTGCTTGACGAGGTCGAGGTGCAGTCGGAGTGCGGCGCGCCCGGCACGGCGCACGCGTGTCAGTGCCGCAACGTGCAGTGCGGCGGCTGCTTCGGCTACCCCGGTGACGAGGGCGTGCTGTGCTGGGCGGACGACCAATGCCTGATCTCGCCGGGCGGGCCGCCGGGCTGCATCCCGGGCATGTGCGTGCCGACGACCTGCCAGACGTCCGCCGAGTGCACGGCGGGCTCGAGCTGCGAGAACGGCCTGTGCTGCGTCGCGGGCTTCGAGCCGCCGGCGTTCTGCCGGGTCTACGATCAGGTCGAGCTGCCGTGCTGCGGCGCCGCGGTGTGCGGCGCGGGCGAGCTCGCGGTGTGCTGCATGCCGACGGGCGAGTCGTGCACGAACGACGCGATGTGCTGCAGCGGCTCGTGCGTCGGCGGGATCTGCCAGTAGCGCGCTCGTCGCGGACGTGACGGGTTCGCGCCCCGGACGTCGATGACGACGGGGCGCGGGTCCTGACGTCGCTCGGTTGCGGGCTCGCCTGGAGCTGCGAGCCCGCAACCGGCGACGCGCCCGCACGACGATCGCCGATGGGCGGCGCGCCGGGCGCGGCGCCGTCGCTTTTCCGCCCGCCGAAGGTTCGCTATCCACGCTACGACATGGCGGGCGCGAAGCGCATCGACGACGACCTGTTTGCGCGCATCCGCGACCGCGTCGCGATCGTCGGCATCGGCCACCTGCCGTTCTCGAAGGACATCGGCCGTCCGATCTCCGACACCGCGATCGAGGCGATCCAGCTCGCGCTCGACGACGCCGGGCTCGAGGCCGAGGACGTCGACGGCATGTCGATGTTCGAGATGGAGCACACGCACGAGGTGACGATCGCGCGCGGGCTCGGCGTCAAGAACCTCCAGTGGTGGGACAAGATCTCCTACGGCGGCGGCGCGTCGTGCGCGACCGTGATGCACGCGGCGGCCGCGATCGCGACCGGGCTCGCCGAGGTCGTCGTCTGCCACCGCGCGCGCAACCGCGGCTCGAAGGCGTCACGGCCGTGGGCGCAGGAGCGCGAGCTCGTCACCGACGACAAGGCCCTGCACGTGCCGTGGGGCCTCATCCGTCCGGTCGACGTGATCGGCATGTGGGCGCACCGCCACATGCACGTCTACGGCACCAAGCGCGAGCACTTCGGCAACGTCGCGATCGCGGCGCGCAAGCACGCCAACCGCAACCCCTACGCGATGATGCGCGACCGTCCGCTCGACATGGCGACGTACCTCTCGGGACGCGTGATCGGCTACCCGCTGACGCTCTACGACTGCTGCCTCGAGACCGACGGCGCGCTCGCGTGCGTCGTGACCTCGATCGAGCGCGCGCGCGACCTCAAGCAGAAGCCTGCGCTCGTCCACTCGGTGGCGCAGGCGAGCGGTCCGAACCCGGTGCACCTCGCGAACTACAACACGCCCGACATGCAGACGACCGCCGTGCCGTGCGCCGAGCAGCTCTGGCGACGCTCGGAGCTGAAGCCGCAGGACATGGACTGCGCGCAGATCTACGACGCCTTCACGCCGCTCGTGATCATGGGCCTCGAGGACTACGGCTTCTGCAAGCGCGGCGAGGGCGGGCCGTTCACCGAGGGCGGACGCATCGAGCTCGGCGGCGAGCTGCCGCTCCTGACCTCGGGCGGCGGGCTGTCGGAGGCCTACGTGCACGGCTTCAACCTGATCCTCGAGGCCGTGCGACAGATCCGCGGCACGTCGACCGCGCAGGTCGAGGGCTGCAAGAACGTGCTGGTGACCGGAGCGTCCGGGGTCGCGACCAGCGCCATGGTGCTGCGCGGTGAGTAGCGAGGTCCGGCGCGGCGAGCGCACGCGCGAGGTCGAGGACCGTCCGCTCGGCGACCTGCACCCCGACTACCCGCTGCCCGACGTCGACCACCCGGTGGTCGAGCCGTTCTGGACCGGGTGCCGCGAGGGGCGTCTGCTCGTGCAGCGCGACCGCCTGACCGGCGCCTACCACTGGCCGCCCAAGCCCGCGTACTGGAAGGGCGGCGGGCGCCTCGAGTGGGTCGAGGCCAGGGGCACGGGCACGGTCTACACCTACGTCGTCGCGCACGAGCCGTTCCTGCCCGCCTTCCGCCACATGCTGCCGCACGTGATGGTCGTGGTGGAGCTCGACGAGGGGCCGCGCCTCGTCGGCTACATGGTGGGCTGCACCCCGGACGAGATGCGGATCGGGATGCGGGTGCGCGTCGTCTTCAAACCGCTCACCCAGCGCGTCACGCTGCCCGTCTGGGAGCCGCTGCGCTGAGAGGCGCTGCGCCGACCCGCGGCGCGTTCGACGCCGGAGCGCGCGGAGTTTCGTGTCAGCTTTACAGGCTCGCGCGCAGACTCGACCGAAAGAGCTTGCGGGGCGCGACCTTCGTCGACGTGACCTGCACCGCCAGCCGCGAGATCGCGTGCTGGCGATGCGGGGCATGTCGCTTGCTCGGTCCTCCTGCCCAGGAGGATCGACCATGTACTACGGATACGGCATCGGCGGCATCGTTCTCTTGATCGTGCTCATTCTGCTCCTCACCGGACGCATCTGAGCCTCGACCGACGCGCCTCGACGGCGCGTCAAGCAACTGGAGCGTCCGTCGTCACGCGAAGCGACGACGGCGCGCGCCCACAGCTCTCGACGGACTCGGCGCCGGGCCGTCGTAGCCGGCCGCGGTCGGCGCCATGAGCAGCTTGACGGTGCGCTCCTCGAACAGGACCTCGCAGACCGTCGAGCTCGAGTGACGGACCACGACGCCCTCACCGAACGTCGTGTGCTGGACCCGCGCACCGATGCCGTACGAGCCGCCGACGCTGTACGGCTTCGCGATGCCGGTCGCAGCGCGCAGCGCGTCCGCCCAGGGCAGCGCGCTCATCGTGGGATCCGCCTTGGCGCGCGGCTTTGCTACCGAGTAGTCGTGCTCGTCCTTGCAGCGCGAGCACGCGACGCGGCTTGGCTTGACGCCGATCTTCGCGACCACCGTGTGCTCGGTCGTCGCCTTGCACTTGCGGCAGCTCGCCTGGATCGACGAGCCGACCGTGATCTGGCGGATCGGGACTTCCTTGGGGATCGTTCGTTTGCGCGGCGTGCCGTAGAAGCTCATTCGTCCATCCCTTCTGCGGGGCCGCGCCTTTTGCGCGCTCACGGACGCGCAGCGCTTCCTCGCAAGGCTCTCGAGGTGCGAACCCGATGCGGAATGCATCGCTCTGCGGGTCGGAATCGTGGGAGCCGCGCGCGAAGGACCCAGCGGAGTAAAGGGACCCTAGCTTCCCGATCGGCCGCCGTCCACGTGACCCGTGGAACGTCGAGGAAGGGCGGGGCAATCTTTTTCCAAGTTTTTTCGCAAGTCGGCTTTCAAAGCCCCCGGCACGTGCTATCCAGATGGTGGTTGGTTCGTCGACCGAGTCCGTACGGCGCAGCATGATTCCTGCCCGGACGCTTGATCGTCCTCCCGCCTTCGTGGGCCCCGCAAAGCGGCCTCTTTCAACCGCGGCTTGAAAGTCAAACCAGGGCCGCAGCGAATCTTCGCAGGGATATTGGAGAAGGAATCATGAGCAGAAAGTTGTATGTGGGAAATCTTGCGTTCAGCGTCGACTCGTCGGCGTTGGAGCAGATGTTCACCGAGTACGGGACCGTCGAGAGCGCGACCGTGGTGAGCGATCGCGAGAGCGGCCGTAGCCGCGGCTTCGGCTTCGTCGAGATGAGCAACGCCGACGAGGCGCAGGCCGCGATCGACGCGCTGAACGGCCAGCAGCACGGCGGCCGTGCGTTGACGGTGAACGAGGCGAAGCCTCGTGAGGACCGTCCGCGCACCGGCGGCGGTGGCCGCGGCGGGTTCGGCGGCGGCTTCGGCGGCGGCCGTCCGCGTCGCTACTGAGCCGACGTCCTGAGCTGAAAAGAGCGGGAGCGAGCCACCGGGCTCGCTCCCGCTTTTTTTTGCGCCCGCGCCGTCGCGAGTCGGGCTGGCTGCCGCGGCGGCGCGCCGCCGTCGCGCCCTGCGGGCGCGTTCTCCGTACCGGTCGCTACACGACGCTTGCGCGCGTGCCGCGGGCCGTTCTACGGTCGGGCGCTCGATCCGCCGCAGGCCGGCGTCTCGACCGGGTTGCGGCGCGAGCGCGTGCGCGCGTCTCGTCCCGCGCGTCGAGTCGACCGCGCGGCGGCTCGGTGCGCGAGCTCGCCGAGCGCACCGTCGAGCACCGGCCAACCCGCAAACATCGCCAAGGAGGATGTGACCAGTGAGCAGGTACCTCGAAGGGAAGTCGATCGCCGTCACGGGCGCCGGCCGCGGCATCGGACGCGCCGTCGCGCTCGCGTGCGCCGCAGCCGGAGCAAAGGTCGTGGTCAACGACTACGGCGTCTCGATCGATGGCAAGGAGCCGACCAGCGAGGTCGCGAACGCCGTCGTCGAGGAGATCAAGGCCGCCGGCGGCGAGGCGGTGGCCAACGCCGAGTCGGTCGCGACCATGGAAGGCGGCGCGAGCATCGTCAAGACGGCGATCGACAACTTCGGGCGCATCGACGGCGTGGTCTGCGTCGCCGGCATCCTGCGCGAGCGCATGCTGTTCAACCTGACCGAGGAGGACTGGGATCCGGTGATCGCGACCCACCTGAAGGGGACGTTCACCGTGTTCCGTGCCGCCGCCGCGGTGATGCGCGAGCAGAAGAGCGGCACGCTGATCGGCTTCACCTCGGGCGCGTTCGCGGGCTCGGTCGCGCAGGCGAACTACTCGGCGGCGAAGGGCGGCATCGTCTCGCTCGTGCGCAGCGCGGCGGCGGGCATGTACCGCTACGGCGTCACCGCGAACTGCATCGCGCCGGTCGCGCGCACGCGCATGAGCGCCAACGTCCCGATGGAGATCAGCGGCATCGGCGAGCCCGAGGACGTGGCGCCGATGGTCGTCTACCTGCTGAGCGACAAGGCGCGTCACATCACGGGCCAGGTCTACACCGTGTCGGGCGGCAAGATCGCGGTGTGGAACCAGCCGGAGGAGGTCCGCGCCATGTTCAAGGACGGGCGCTGGACCGTCGAGGAGATCGAGCAGCGCCTGCCGAACACCGTCGGCTTCGAGCGCATGAAGCTCATCGACCGCCTCGAGGCGATGCGCAAGGCCGCGGCGGCGAAGGAGAAGCCGAACGCCTGAGCGGCATCACGCGGTCCGCGCCGCGTCCGGACGTCCTTCGTGACGACGCAGGCGCGGCGCGGGCGGCACGCCGCCGCGTGGAGAGAGGGCGCGCGATGCATGCGCCGCGCCGGCAGCCCGCGCGCCCTCGTCTTGCTCCATCTCGCGTCAGGACATCGCGTCAAGAAAAGATCGCGATGCTCTTGTACTCGCTGAAGCAGGCGATGCCTTCGGGTCCGAACTCGCGGCCGATGCCCGAGGCCTTGAAGCCGCCGAACGGCGAGCCGAAGTCGATGATGAAGCCGTTCACGTTGTAGGTGCCGGTGCGCACCTGACGCGCGATCTCGAGGCCGCGCTCGATGTCGTTGGTCCACACCGAGCCCGAGAGCCCGTAGTCCGAGTCGTTCGAGATGCGCACCGCGTCCTCGGGGGCGTCGTAGGGGATCGCGACCAGCACCGGTCCGAAGATCTCCTCGCGCGCGATCGTCATGTCGTTGCGCACGTCGGCGAACAGCGTCGGCTCGACGTACCAGCCCTTGCCGAGCCCTTGCGGACGTCCGCCGCCGACGACGAGCCGCGCACCCTCGTCGCGGCCCTTCTGGATGTAGCCCTCGACGCGCGCGCGCTGACGCTCGGCGACGAGCGGCCCGAGCTGCGTCGTCGGATCCATCGGATCGCCGACCGGTACGCTGCGCAGGAAGTCGCCGATCGCATCGACGTACTCGCGGTAGCGGCTGCGCGGCACCAGGATGCGCGTCTGCGCGGCGCAGGCCTGACCGGTGTTCAGGATGCCGTTCGGCACGAGCCCCGGCACGACCTTCGCCGGATCCGCGTCGTCGAGCACGATCGCCGCCGACTTGCCGCCGAGCTCGAGCGTGCAGCGCTTGAGCCGCTCGCCGCAGATGCTCGCGATGCGCCGGCCGACCATGCTGTTGCCGGTGAACGAGATCTTGTCGACGCCGGGGTGCCGCACGAGCGCCTCGCTGTCCTGACGATCGGCGACGACGATGTTGATCACGCCCTTCGGAAAGCCGATCTGCTCGCAGACCTCGGCGAGGATGTAGGCGTCGAGCGGCGTCTCGGGCGCGGGCTTGATGACCGTCGTGCAGCCCGCGGCGAGCGCCGCGCCGAGCTTGAAGGCGATGATCGCGAGCGGGAAGTTCCACGGCACGATCAGCCCGCACACGCCGACCGGCTCTTGACGCACGATCACGGGTCCGAAGAGCCCGGGCCGCTCCTGCTCGAACGGATGGCTGCTCGCGATCTCGGCGTACTTGTCGAGCACCATCCCCGGCGGCAGCGCCTGCGCCATCGTCGAGACGCTGATCGGGCAGCCCATCTCGGTGGTGATCGCCCGGGCGATGTCGTCCATGCGCGCCTGCAAGGCCTGCGAGAGCTTGCGCATCCAGTCGACGCGCTCGGCGACCGTCAAGCGCGGCCACGGCCCATCGTCGAACGCAGCGCGCGCCGCCGTGACGGCGCGGTCGATGTCGGCCGGCTTCCCGGCGGGGACGCGGGCGATGACCTCCTCGGTCGCGGGCGAGACGACGTCGATCGTGTCCGACGAGCTGGGCGCGACCCACTCGCCGCCGATGAAGAGCCGATCGTAGGTTTGCATGATCGCGTCCTATCCGAGGTCGCGCGTGCGACGCAACGAACGTTCGCTCTCGGGGACCCCGATCACGTCAGGACTTCATGTTCGCGGCCGAGAAGCTCTCGACGCCCGCGAGCGGCAGCAGCTCGGCGCGTCCGATCTGCCGCAGCAGGCTCGCGCCATCGAGGTAGACGCGCTCGTTGGTGATCTTGTCGCCGTCGAAGCTGAAGACGGCGATCACCGGGACGCGAAACGCGCGCCCGGTCGGCGGCAGACCCATGAACTCGCCGGTGTTGGTGCCGATCAGGTCGAACTCGGCGATCACCGTGTCGTCGTCGGCGAAGTGCATGCGCACGTTCTCGTGGCGCTGATCGGGGAACGCGGTCCGCTGGCGGCGGTGGTAGGCGACGACCGCCTCCGCGCCCTCGTGGATCTGCCCGGTCGCGACGATCTCGTAGCGCGGGACGTCCTTGAAGGTCGCGAGGCACGCGTCCCAGTCGTGCTCGACCTCGGACTGGAAGTGCTTCTCGAGCACCGCGAGCCGGCGGCGGCGTAGGTCCTGGCTGCTCATCGATTCCTCCTGCGCTCCGGTGGCACACGTGCGGCGTCCGAGGCAACGCGAAACGCTTCCGCGTCGCCGCCGACGCCGCACGCGTGCGCGTCAGCCCGCGCTGGGCACGACCGCGCGATGCAGGATCGTCGACTCCTCCCAGCGCCGCAGCTCGGTGTAGACCCCGTCGTACGGGTAGTCCCACGAGCCCTCGCGGTGCACGATCCGGCCGCCGAAGCCGACCTTGAAGCGATGCACGCCCGCGAGCGGGTGGTCGGGCGACGCGTTCGGCGCCACGCCGAGCATGTCGTACTCCGCGCAGCCGAGCGACTTCGCGAGACGGATCGCCGCCCACTGCGCGGCGTACGGCGCCATCACCTCGCGGCGCTCGCGCGTGGATGCGCCGTAGAGATAGGTCGCGCGCGTCGGCGCAATTGCGACGATCACGCCGGCGAGCAGCTTGCCGTCATGACGGGCGAGAAGCAGCCGCGTCAGCACCGGCGACGCCGAGCCCTCGCCGCGCTCCGTCAAGAGCGCCACGAAGTGCGCGAGCGGCATCGGCTCGATGTCGCTGCGGCGCGCGGTCTCGAGGTAGATCTCGTACCAGGCGGGCAGGTCGCGAGCCGTGCCCTCCTCGACGACGACGCCGCGCCGCTCGGCGAGCCGGATGTTGTAGCGGGTCTTGTGGTGCATGCGCGCCAGTAGCTCGTCCTCCGAGAGACGGAGGTCGATCAGCAGCGTGTCCGGCGGCAGGAGGTCGCGCGGCGCCTTGTAGAGGTTCCGGTCCTCGGTACCGAAGTTCATGCGGATCTCGCGCAGGTGTGCAGCGGGCGCACCGCGCCACTCGCCGCGCTCGTCGAAGTCCGACGCCTCGCGCGCGTGCACCGACGTCCACGGCAGATCCCAGCGCACGAACGCGCAGCGCGGCCCGAGCATCGGCCGCAGCTCGCGCGACAGCCTGCTCAGGAACGTGCCGACGTGCTCTGCGTCCGGCGCGATCTCCGGCCCGAACGGCACGTAGGCGCACTCGAGGTCGTCCGCGAGCGGCATGCGGACGACGAGGAAATCGCCGCTCGCGTCCGTCGTGGCGCCCGGCGGACGCAGCTTGACGTCGAACGCGTCGACACCGAAGCCGAGGCGGCGGTGGACGCGTCCCCAGAACGCGGTCTGGTGGACGATCGGCGTCGGGACGAGCTGATCGGACTTCTTGGCGACGACATCGAGCTGCATGACGGCCTCACGGGCAAAAACACCCAGTCTGGCCATCGTGCGCGGGAAAGCAAGCCCGTGCTCACGAACGTGGGTTTTGCGACGCGTGCACGCAGGCGCGCGTCGCGTGGCGCTACTGGCAGTGCGGGACCTGTCCCGCCGGGATCTGGCTTCCGCTACAGCTCGAGCAGCTGCAGCACTGGTCGGTCGGCGTCAGGACGCTCGACGTCGGCTCGACGACCACCGTGCAGGGATTCGCGCTCTGTAGCTTGACGCTGACCGCGTCGATCGCGTTCGGCACCATGTCGTCGCAGGTGAACGAGGTGAAGCTCACGAGCTTCGCGCTCGAGCAGTCGGACGCGATCTCGATCGCCACCTGTCCCGCGTTGTCGGGGTTCTGACAGCCCTTGGGGTTCGGGCAGTTGCCGGGCGACGTGCAGGTCCGCCAGTACCAGCCGTTGACCTGAAAGCCGATCTGGTAGGCGCCAAAGAGGTTCGACACCTGCACGGTCTTCTGTCCGCCGCTCGGGATGTCGACCGGCGTCGTGCCCTCGAAGAAGGTGAGCGATGGCCCCATGCACGGCGACGGGATCGGCACCTGATTGACGACGGTCATCGGGATCGGCCCCGAGCCGTTGACGTCCGGGGTGGCCTCGTCGTCGGAGCCGCAGCTGGCGGCGACGAGCAGGGCGACGCCCGCAGAGAGCGTGGCGACGAGCGTGCGGATCTTCATGCGGCCTGTCCCGCGGGCTGGGGCGCCTCGACGGCGCGCGTTTCGCCGCGCTCGCAGACGCCGCGATCGATCTGCTCGATCATGTCGAGCACGAGCTGCAGCATGACCTGCAGCGACTCCGGACGCACCCAATCCAGCGTGTCGAGGCGCGTGTGGTAGTTCGGCACGAGGCGCGTCGCGTCCTGGCAGAGCAGCGTCACGCTCGGCACGCCCGCGTGCGCGAACGCCGTCCCGTCGCTCGCGCCGAGCGGGATCATGTGCTGCTGGCACGTGTAGCCGCGCGCCGCGGCGCGCTCGCGCGCGAGCCGCACGAGGCGCGGGTCGTGGCGCGCGCCGGTCGTGAGCTCGCGGTGGATGACCGTCAAGTAGCGCTCGTCGTACACGCCGTCGACGTTCAGCACGTAGGTCGGGATCGCGTGCAGCTCGTCGCGGTGGCGCTCGGCGAAGCGCTTGGCGCCGCGCAGCCCCGCTTCTTCCGCCGCGAGCGCGAGCACCACGATCTCGGTGCTCTCGAGCGCGCCGCCCTCGCGCCGCGCGTCGGAGAGAGCGCGCGTGACCGCGTCGACGACGCTGATCCCGGCGAGGTCGTCCATCGCGCCCGGCACGACCGAGTAGGTGTGAAAGAAGAAGTTGAGCCCGACGATCGGGTAGAGCGCGATCGCCGTGAAGCCGACGACGTTGAACGCGAAGCTGTCGTTGCCGGCACCCATCAAGCTCTTCAGCAGCCCGCCGAAGAGCGGCACCAGCGCCGCGCCGAAGCCGAGGATCATCACCGGTACCGCGGCGCCCTTCAGGAAGTACCAGAGGTTGAACTCGTACGCGGAATCCTGGTGCGCGCTGACGATCACGCGCCGCTTGGTCTCGCCCGACGGCTTCAGCACGCCGATCACGTTCTCGCCCTGCGCTGCGCGGAACAGCGGGTCGATGAACTCGCGGTAGCGCAGCAGCTCGAACCAGATCAGCGCGAACGACGCCGCCGCGAAGACGAAGCACACGAGCGGCCAGATCCAGTAGGTGATGGTCGCGAGCAGGTAGAGGAAGGTCGAGATCGGGATGAAGCCGAGGAACGCCTTCGGGTGGCAGGTGAAGGTCTCCGTCCGGACGTCGAGCCCGAGCTCGCGCCAGCGCTGTGCGAGGCGCTGTCCGAGTCGGCGCTCGCTCTCGCTGCACGACTCGCGCGGCCCGATCTCCTCGAGGACCGTGCGCACGAAGTCGTACATCGAGCCGCGGTAGGCGTCGGCGCTCGGGAGCCGCGTGCGCGCGGGCTCGGCGGGCGTCTGGTTCGGCGATGGAACGGCGAGTTGCTGTGTCACGGCTTCGTTCATTCCCACTCCGGCTCGGTGCGACTTGGGCAGCGTCTGAGACGTAGCAGCGGCCTTGCGCTCGCGCCGCTCAGCAGCCCGCCGGCAGCCGACGCGCGAACGGCAGCTCGGCGGTGAAGCGGCAGCCGCGCGCGCCGGTGATCGTCACCGTGCCCGAGCCGCTCGCGGTGAGCCGCGAGCCGTTGCGCCGGAACTCGACGAGCTCGGTCGGCTGCTCCGCGAACTCGAAGCCGAGGCCCCACATCTCGCCCGCGCGGGACGCCGTCCGGTAGGTCCACGCGCGCGGACGCTCGCGGACCGGCGCGAAGAAGCCCCAGGTCGCGCGCACGTCGCGGAACGCGCGCCGCCAGACGCCGAAGGTGTGCACGCCGCACGGCTCGCGCGTCGCGACGCTCGCACCCGCGGCGCGAAGCTCGGCTGCGTACGGCGCCTGCTGGCTGCGGATGAGCTGCTCCGTGAGGCCGTCGAGCTCGAAGGTCGGACCCGGCGGATCGCCCGGGCAGTTGGTGCCGTCGCCCGACAGCAGGTAGACGCGCGTGTGCTCGAGGTTCGGCGCGAGCGCGATCGGGTTCATGCCGGTCGCGTAGGCGCCGTCGGGCGGACCCCAGACGTCCTCGTACGCGACGCCGGTGACGGCCGGAATCGCGGCAACGACTTCCGGCGCCTGGATGTTCGGAAATGCGGACGACAGCGCGACCACCGAGCCGAAGTAGCCCGGCAGCAGCGACGCGAAGCGCAGCGCACCCTGGCCGCCCATCGAGATGCCTGCGATCGCGTGCCAGCGCCGCTCCGGACGGATGCGGAAGCGCTCGTGGATCGTCCGGCGCACCTCCTCGAGCAGATAGGTCGCCCACTGCGGCGTGCCGAACGCACCGCCGTTCCACCAGTCGGTGTACATCCCGAGGCGGCCGCCCTCGGGCATCACCAGGATCGCGTCGAGGCCCTCGAAGTCCTCGAGGTCCCAGCGGTTCGGATCCTCGTTCGCGCCGTGCAGCAGCCACAGCACCGGGTAGCGACGGCCGCGGAACCGGTCGTAGCCGTCGGGCAGCAGCACGCGGACGACGAGCGGCCGCGGGCCGCCGCGCACCTCGCCGCCGGGCGCGCTGGTGTCGACCAGCGGCGAGGAGAGCTCGATCTCGACGAGCTCGGTCGCGCGCGCGGTGGACGTGAGGAGCGGCGCGACGATGAGCGAGGCGAGGAGCGCGATCGCTGCAGTGGCGCGGGATCGCGGGAGCCGGCGTGCCGGGTGGTGCTTCGAAAGGGTCGAGAGCATCCGCGGGAGCGACAGCATCCGCGGAAGATAGATGCGCCGCGCCGGCGGGCACAAGCCGCTTACGGTGCGAGCGGTTGGCTGCGCCGGCGCGAGCGGTCAAGCGTCCGGGATCTCCGGCTCGACGAGCTTCGCGAGCTGCTCGAGCGACTCCTGCCAGCCCAGGTAGCAGGACTCGACCGGGATCATCTCCGGCAGCCCCTCCTGCACGATGGTGACCTCGGTGCCGCAGGACACCTCCTGCAGCGAGACGGTGGTGAGCATCTGCCCCGGCAGGCTCGGGTCCTCGAAGGCGTCGGTGTACTGGATGCGCTCGTTCGGAACGAGCTCGCGGTACTCGCCGCCGAACGTGTGCCCGTTGCCGGTCGAGAAGTTGCGGAACGACATCCGGTAGGTCCCGCCGACGCGCGCGTCCATGCTGTGCACGGTGCAGGTGAAGCCGTACGGCGGCAGCCACTTGGCCATCGCCTCCGCCTCGGTGAAGGCGCGATAGACGCGCTCCGGCGTGGCGCGAAGGACGCGGTGAAGACGAACGGTGCCCGTTGCCATGGTGTGATCCTCCCTGATTGATCGTCGCTGCGTTTGAGGAGCGCGCGGTTGGCGGCTCTCAGCCCCTAGTCGAGCGAGGGGTGGCGAGATCGACGGAGGGCGGCCTCGATTTGGCGAGATTCGGGTGGGGGAGGCGAGACGGGCTGCGGTTCGGCGCGGCGGGCGCTACGCGGCGAGCTGCTCGGCGAGCGCGACGACGATGCCCTCCGGGCCGCGCAGGTAGGCGAGCTTGTACGCGTCCTCGTACTGCATCTCGCCGATGACCTCCGCGCCCCGGTCGCGCATGCGCGCGACCATCCCGTCGATGTCGTCGACCGCGAACATCAGGCGGCGCAGCCCCAGCGTGTTGAGCGGCGCGTCTGTCGGGCCGAAGCGGACCGTGTCGGGCGTGTGAAACTTGTCGAGCTCGACGCCCTGGCCGTCGGGCGTGCGCAGCGTCACCAGGGTCGCGCGCACGTCGCCGAGGCCGATCAGCCTGCCGACCTCGGGGCCTCCGACCTGGGTCTCGCCTTCGAGCGTGAGGCCGAGGTCGACGAAGAACGTCGTGACGGCCGGGAGGTCGTCGACGACGATGAGGATGTTGTCGAGTCGCTTGAGCGCCATGAGTTGGGCGTGCCTGGTTCCGGAAGGTGTGTCGATACGGGGGCGCCGATCAAGCGGGCACGTAAAGGGGGTGCGATGAAGCGGTACTCAAGTGCGTAACGTTCCTCATCTCGTCAGCTACTCAGTGGCGGTGACGAGCGTGCGGACCCAATGCTGGAGGTGGCAGGGGAGCATCGACACCGCACTCGGCGGTGTGCCCTCGGTAGCCGTGCGCCGTCCGGCTTGCGCCGCTCCCGGAAATGTTCGTCGGCGGCTTTCCGCCACGCGATCGACGTGGTGCCGCGGTATGGGCCTGGGTGGTGCAAGGCTCGCGCTGGCTGGCGCTCCCCTGGTGATCAAGCGCCAGGAGACGCAATTTGCGAAACCCGAAAGTCGACTTCTTATCCGAGAAGTGAACCTAGCGTACCCGCGACTCTGACCACCTTGGCTGTCAGCCCTGCAATGGTGTCTAGTTTCTTCACGGACTCCCAGGCGCTTCGGATCACCGTCGGAGTCGAGAAGAGCTTGCTTCAATTGGACGAGTGCGCCAGCGGCGTCTTGATGAGCAGCGTTGACCTGGTTTCCGTCGCCAACGGTGATGATGTTCTGGCCGGTCGCTTCAATTCTTATCCCCTGAACTTGTCCATGGTAAACTCACCCGGCCCTTCGATCTTGCCGATTCCAGCTGCCGTTATTTGGTAATACGAAGTTGTATTCGGAATGACGGTACCCGAAGGGAGCGAGACAGATTTCTCGACTTTGTCCTCTTTAACCCATCCTTGACTCAACAGATAGTTGAGGTTGCTCATAACGTCCTGCTGGGACAGGTTATGCGCTGCCTTCAACTCCTTCAGTACGTCCGTGATCTCAACGGCAATCCCTTCTTTCCGCGGGCGCTCGTCGCGGCAGCGTTGCGGTCGTAGAAATACTGAAGAAGGATTCTGCGTATCTCGGTGTTTGATCGCTTGCTTGTCGCTCTGATCGAGCGCGAAAGCGAACCAGAGCCGCATCAGCTACTGCGTTCTCGTGACCAGAGGTTCGGGTAGATTTCGATGAGCGCACACGGTCTCATGCTCAGCTGTCTTCTAAATCTCCCCCCGTACGCACGGTACGCGAACTTTCCTCTTCCTAAGTTCTGATACGTCTGATCGATTCGCGTCAGGGTAAAGCTCGGAAACCGCAGCCAGGCAGCATCGACCTCCGCGGACTCGCCGACGGCAAGCCTAAGCCGACGAACGGGAAGAGTATTCGTCGCCGGCGTGAACGACAGATCGACATCCACGCAATCCGCGAGCTCCGGGTGCAACCGCCCATTGCACACCCAACCACGCTTCGTCCGCCGGATCTGCACATCCACCAACCGCCGCCCGGCGTTCCCCTTCACCGTCGCCGACCGCGTCATCCACTGACCGTCACAAACGACCCGGTACTGCAGACAGCACGCCGACCTTCTGTGCAGGAAGACCGCGACACCGGAAAGAACGAAGCCCTCGCGAGCCCGCGCGAGCGTGCAGCAGTCGTGCCCCGGCACATCCCTCCGCCGCCACAGCACCGCGTCGATGATCGTCGGCGCCGCGCGCGAGCTCATCCATCACCCGCGACGGGATCGCCCGGCCCCGGCGCGACCAGCGGCGGCCGCACGTGCGCGCACGCCTTCGCGCCCCGCGCGCGCTGCTCGCGCTCCTCGAGGTACGCGCCCGCGATCTCCTCGCGCGGCACGCCGTCGAGGCTCCGCACGACGTCGCCCAGCGCGAGGATCTCGCGGCGCATGTGCTCGAAGTCGATGCCGTCCTCTCCACCGTACACGGGGTCGAACATCGACCAGGGGCCGGTGATCGCGGAGGTCGTGGGGATGAGGTCGGTGTGCAGGATCGTGCCGAGGCCGCCCTGCGAGCAGATCCTGGGGACCTGCGTGGGGTCGGGGACGCCGACGCCCTGGAGGACCATCGTCCGCGCGAGCTGACGGCGCTGCACCGCGGCGACCGACGCTTCGACCAGCGCGGGGCTCTCCTCGGGCGCCGACCAGGCGATGGGCTCGGTGAGGCCGGTGATCTCGATCCGGTTGTCGGGGCCGCCGCTCGGAACCTGCTCGAGCGTGCCGAGGTGCTCCATGACGATCGCGAACGCGACCGTGCCCTTCTCGTAGTCCTCGTCGAGCTGCTTGCTGTAGGCGAACAGGCCGTCGTTGGTGAAGCCCATGTGCGCGCTGGTCAGCGCGAACTCGACGTCGCGCTTGCGGCACTCGATGGGTAGCGTCGCGAGGTAGCGCGCGAGCGCGAGGATCCCGACCGCGCCGTTCTCCTGCACCCAGGTATTGCCGTCGGTGTTTGTATTGACGACGATGCGCTCGCGCGTCTGGCCGGGCAGCGTCGCGATGACGTTGCGCGTCCGCGCGAGGTCCCACTTGGCGCGCACGACGATGCGCGCTGCGCGTCCTTCCGCGGCGAGCTGGCGGAGCCGCTCGCGCTGCTCGTTGCCGACGAAGACTCCGGACACGCGGTAGCGCGTCCCGGTGTGCGGACCCCAGTAGCCGCGCACCTGGTCGCCGGGGACGTCCCAGACGAACACCAGGCCGACCGCGCCCGCGCGGCTCGCGTCGAGCAGCGAGGGCTCGAAGCTGCGCAGGAAGCCGCGGTCGTAGTTCCCGGTCTGCGGGAAGTCGGGCGTCGCGTAGTGCGAGATCGCGTGGAAGAGGTTGTACGGGATGAAGCTCGGCTCGACGTCGCGGACGATGATCTTGCCGCGCGCGTTCTCCGCGGTGATCGGCTCGTCGCTCGGAATGTAGACGAGCGGGGCGCGCGTGCCCTGGCCCGAGGTCGGCAGCGTGAAGGGGATCGCGCCGGAAACGGGGATCTCGCCGACGCCCTCCACCGAGAGCGCGCCGGCCTCGGCGAGGTCGCGCCGCAGCGCCGACGCGCGCGGCAGCGCCCTCTGTCCGTCGTCGCCCGCATCCCCGGTGGCGTCCGACGTCGCGAGCCGCGTCCTCCCGACCGCGCGCGGCAGCGGCTGCCAGCGCGTCAGCGTGTAGAAGTCCGAGCGCACCTTCATGCCCGGGATCGCGCGCAGCTCGCGCACGAGCCACTCGAGCATGCGGTCGTGCTCGGCGCTGCCGGGGTTGCGCAGCCCGAAGCTCGCGATCTTGGCGTTCAGCGCCCGCAGCTCCTCGGCGCTCGCGAACCGTGCCTCCTCGATCGTCGTCGGGCACGAGGTCGGCTGGGCGCCGGCGCTCGTCGGGAGCGCGACGAGTGGCGCCACGAGCGCCGCCGCCGCGAGCAGCGCCACCGCGGCCCCGCGGGGCGCGGGCCGAGGCACGTCGCGCCAAGGCGCGGACGTGCGCGCCGCGCGCCGCGGCATCTGCGAGAGCTGCGAAAGGGTCGTCGCCGTTCGGGTCATCGAGCGTCTCTCCTCCGGATCGGTCGACGACGCGCGTGCCGTCGACCGGGCGAGGCTAGCCCGAGCGGCGCCCGCCGTGGAAGCCGTGAACGCCCACATCCGCCGCCGCGCCCGCGGCGCGCGCGACCGCCGGCGCTCGCACCCGACACCCGGACACCCGCGAAACCGCCCGCATGCACGCGCCACCCGTGGCGCGTCCGCCCACGGACCGATAAACGACCTGCTCGTCCCGCCCGAGGCAGCCGTGAGCACGCTCGACGAACTCTCCTCCACCCTGCACCCGCTCGAAGCCAAGGTCCTGCGCGCGCTCGCGAGCGCCGACGCGGCGCTCGGCGAGGCCGATCTGGCGGCGCGCGCCGGCATCCAGGAGGCGCAGGCGCGCATGGCGAGCGAGTGGCTGCTCGCCAAGGCGGCGCTCGAGGCCGCGAGCGAGGAGAGCGTCCCCTACGTCGCCCTCGACGACACGGGGCGGGAGTTCGCGAAGAGCGGCATCCCGGAGCTCGCGATCCGCCGCCGGCTCGAGCAAGGGCCCGCCGCCATGGCCGACCTCGGCGACGCGAAGGAGCTCTCGGCCGCGATCGGCGGGCTCAAGAAGGCGAAGCTCATCACCGTCGAGCAGGGCAAGTTCGCGCTCGCGGCGGGCGGCGACTGGTCGGCGGTCGAGGCGGATCAGGCGCTGGTCGCGCAGCTCGCAGAGAAGGACCGCTGGTTCGAGGGCGACCTCGAGCCGCGGCAGTGGCAGCGCGCGCGCGAGCTCGCGAAGAAGCCCGGGCGCTCGTCGCTCGGCATCCGGCAGGGCGAGCAGCGTCGCCGCACGCTGCAGCTCACCGCGCTCGGCCGGGATCTCGCCGCGCGGGCCGCCGAGGTCGCCGACGAGGTCTCGCAGCTCACGCCCGAGATGCTGCGCGACGGCTCGTGGCGCAAGGTGCGCTTCCGCGCCTACAACGTGCAGATCCCGCCGCCGCGCACGTTCGGTGGGCGGCGGCACCCGTACCGGGAGTTCCTCGACGCCGTCAAGCGCAAACTGATCTCGTTCGGCTTCGAGGAGATGCGCGGGCCGATCGTCGAGAGCGAGTTCTGGAACAACGACGCGCTCTTCATGCCGCAGTTCCACCCGGCGCGCGCGATCCACGACGTGTACTTCGTCGAGGGCATGCCGCGCGCGAAGGAGCTGCCCGAGCCCGCGGCGACGAACGTCGCGCGCGCCCACGAGTCGGGCGGCGACACGGGCTCGATCGGCTGGCGCTACGCCTTCGATCGCGACGCGACCCGGCGTCTCATCCTGAGAAGCCAGGGCACCGCGCTGTCCGCGCGTCAGCTCGGCAAGAACCCGAACATCCCCGGCAAGTACTTCGCGATCGCGCGCTGCTTCCGCTACGACGACGTCGACGCGACGCACGCGCCCGACTTCTTCCAGATCGAAGGAATCGTGCTCGGCGAGGAGGTCAACCTCCGCCACCTGCTCGGGCTCATGAAGCTCTTCGGGCTCGAGATCGCGCGCGCCGAGGAGATGCGCTTCACGCCGGGCTACTTCCCGTTCACCGAGCCGAGCGTCGAGGCGCACATGCGCCACCCGAAGATCGGCTGGATGGAGCTCGGCGGCGGCGGCATCTTCCGCCCCGAGGTCACGAAGCCCTTCGGCATCGACGTGCCGGTCATCGCCTGGGGTCTCGGGCTCGACCGCATGGCGATGGTCGCGCTCGGCATCGACGACATTCGCGATCTGTTCTCGCCGGACCTCGACTTCCTGCGCAGCCGGCGCAGCCCGATCCTCGAGTAGCGCGATGCCGACCATCCTCGTCGATCTCGCGGACCTCGCTCGCCTCGTCGGCGACGACTACCCGGCGGACCAGATCGAAGCCGACCTCGAGCTCGTGAAGGGCGAGCTCAAGGGCGTCGACCCGACGACCGGCCGCACCAAGATCGAGCTCAACGACACCAACCGTCCGGACCTCTGGAGCGCGGCCGGCATCGCGCGCCAGATCCGCGCGCGCCGCCGCGGACGCCGCGACGCGTACGACTGCTTCATCGCCGCGCCGGGCGACAAGCGCATCCTGGTCGACGCGCGCGCGACCGAGGTGCGTCCCTACGTCGCGGGCTTCCTCGCGCGCGGTCCGGCGGTCACCGACGAGTCGCTCGCCGAGCTCATCCAGTCGCAGGAGAAGCTCTGCGAGGGCTACGGCGCGCGGCGCAAGTCGGTGTCGGTCGGCATCTACCGCGCGGAGAAGATCCGCTTCCCGGTGCGCTATCGCATGGTCGAGCCGCGGGGCGCGCGCTTCGTGCCGCTCGGCATGGACGACGAGCTCGACCTGCAGCAGATCCTCGAGCGCCATCCGAAGGGCGTCGAGTACGGGCACATCCTCGCCGGCGCTCCGGTCTACCCGCTGCTCGAGGACGAGGCTGGCGGCATCCTGTCGTTCCCGCCGATCATCAACTCGCGCGCGATCGGCGAGGTCGTGCCGGGCGACACCGAGCTCTTCGTCGAGGCGACGGGCACCGATCTGCGCGCGGTGCTGCTGATCGAGAACATCCTCGCCGTCGACCTCGTCGACCGCGGCTGGACGATCGAGCCGGTGGTCGTCGAGTACCCGTTCGACACGCCGTTCGGTCGCGAGGTGCGCGCGCCGTACCCGCTGACCAACGAGCTCGAGGTGCCGACGCGCGACTTTGCGCGGCTCCTCGGCACGTCGCTGGAGCCGGGCGAGATCGCGCGCGTGCTCGAGTCGTACGGCTGCGACGTCGAGGTCGGCGCGGAGCGCACGCGGGTCGCGACCGCGCCCTACCGTCAAGACTACATGCACCCGGTCGACGCGGTCGAGGATCTGGCGATCGCGATCGGCTTGAACCGCCTCGAGGCCGTGTGGCCCGAGCGCTTCACGCCGGGTCGCCTCGCGCGCTTGACGCTGCACGAGGACAAGTTGCGCGAGCTGATGATCGGCCTCGGCTTCGAGGAGATCATCGCCAACGTGCTGTGCTCGCGCGCCGACGTGACGACGCGCCTCAACGCCGAGGACGCGCCGGTCGTCGGGCTCGAGAACCCGATGAGCGAGAGCTACGCCGCCCTGCGTCCGACGCTGCTCGCCTCGCTGCTCGCGGTCGAGGAGCGCAGCGCCAAGACGGCGTACCCGCACCGCGTCTTCGAGGTCGGCGAGGTGGTCGTGCCCGACGCTGACGATCCGCACTTGAGCCGCACGACGTCGCTGCTGGGCGCGCTCGTCGCGCACCCGACGGCGAGCTTCTCGGACGCGCACTCGGTGCTGAGCTACCTCGGCTACTACCTCGATGCGCCCGCCGAGCTGCGTCCGGTCGAGAGCGGGACGTTCCTGCCGGGACGCGCCGCCGAGGTGATCGTCGGCGGGCACGTCGTCGGACGTCTCGGCGAGCTGCACCCCGAGGTGCTCGAGCGCTGGGGCGTCAAGATGCCGGTCGCGTACCTCGAGCTGCGCCTCGACGCGCTCCTCGCCGCAGAGCGCTGAGCAGCGCGCTCGGCCGCGCTTTCTTCACGACGAGATCGCGGCGGTTTCACCGCCGCTTCATCGCCACGTCACCTCGCTCGCCTATGGGTCGTTGCGCCGGAGCCCACGGCACGGCGCAGCCCAGAGGAGGAGCGACATGCGAGAGAACCACGTGGCGGACATCGCAGCGACGGCGGAGCACGACGCGACGGCAACGAGGCGCGGCGCGACCACGACGGCGCGCGGCGCAGCGGAGGGCGAGCGCGACACCGCGGCAGCAGGGCGCGAATCCGAAGCCGCGCAGCGCGGTGCGCTCGGGCGGCGCGCCTTCCTCGGCCGCACCGCAGGCGTGATCGCGGGCGGCCTCGCGCTCGCTGGCGCAAAGGGCGGCCTCTTGCCGCGCCTCGCGAGCGCCGCGTGCAAGCGCGTCGGCTACGGCCCGCTCGCGCCCGTGCTCGACGAGACCACCGGTCTGCCGCTGCTGCGGCTGCCGGAAGGCTTCACCTACCGTTCGTTCGGCTGGACCGGCGACCCGCTCGCGGACGGCACGCCCACGCCCGGCGGCCACGACGGCATGGCGGTCGTGCGCGCGACGCACGCGAAGCTCTGGCTCGTGCGCAACCACGAGCTGCGCGGCGAGGGTCGCGCGTTCGGCGATCCGGCGATCACCTACGATCCGCGCGCGCAGGGCGGCACGACGACGCTGGTCTTCGATCCGCGCGCCGGCCGCTGGCTCGGCGCGCACGCGAGCATCTCGGGAACGAGCACGAACTGCGCCGGCGGCCCGACCTGGAACGAAAGCTGGCTCACCTGCGAGGAGACGCTCGACGAGCACGACCGCACGCACGGCTGGGTGTTCGAGGTCCCGGCGCTCGGCAAAGCGCGTCCCGAGCCGCTGCGCGCCATGGGACGCTTCGTGCACGAGGCGGTCGCCGTCGACCGCCAGACCGGAATCGTCTACTTGACGGAGGACCGCGGCAGCGCCGGCTTCTACCGCTTCTTGCCACGCGACCGGAACCGGCTCGCGAAGGGCGGCAAGCTGCAGATGCTCGCCGTGCGGGGCGAGCCCAATGCGGACTTCCGCGGCGCGGTGGCGCCGGGCTCGGTCTTCCGCGTGACCTGGGTCGACATCGAGGATCCCGAGCGCGCGCACGCGCCCGGCACGACCGACGGCGGCGGCGTCTTCGGGCAGGGCGCGGAGCGCGGCGGGGCGATCTTCTCGCGCCTCGAGGGCGCCTGGTACGACGCGCGCAAGCAGCGCGTGGTCTTCGTCTCGACGAGCGGCGGCGCCATCGGCGAGGGGCAGATCTGGGAGTACGAGCCGCGCCGCGAGCGTCTGCGGCTGCTCTACGAGTCGTCCGACGAGGCGGTGCTCGACAACCCGGACAACGTCACCGTGAGCCGCGACGGCGGCGTGCTGGTGTGCGAGGACGGCGACCTCACCGGGCAGCGCCTTCTTGGCTTGACGGACGACGGCGAGGTCTTCCCCTTCGCACGGAACGACGTCGTGCTCGACGGCGAGCGCAACGGCATCGTCGGCGACTTCCGGGACCGCGAGTGGGCGGGCGCGACCTTCAGCCCGGACGGGCGCTGGCTGTTCGCGAACCTGCAGACGCCCGGGATCACGTTCGCGATCACCGGGCCGTGGAAGCGCGGCGCGCTGTGCTGACGCGCGCGACGGAGCAGGCCGGCTGACGGCGCGCTCCGGAGCCGCGCCGCGCCTACCTAGAACTCGCGCGTCTCGCCGACGCGCAGCACGTAGAGCGACTGCGGGTCCATCGCGGCCTCGCTCGCCGCCTGACGCAGCCGCCGCGGCGGCTCGTCGGGCGGCTCGTCGCTGAGATCGAACGTCCCGTAGTGCACCGGCAGCATGCGGCGCGCGCGCAGGTCGCGGCTCGCCTGCAGCGCCTCTTCGGGCGTCATGTGCCAGTAGTGCATCATCTCGAGCGGCGCGTAGGCGCCGATCGGCAGCGCGGCCATGTCGAACGGGCCGTAGCGTTCGCCGATCTCGGCGAAGCCCGCGAAGTAGCCCGTGTCGCCGCCGAAGTAGAAGCGGCGCTCTTCTCCCAGCACGGCGTACGACGCCCACAGCGCCTGCAGGCGATCCGTCAAGCCGCGTCCGCTCCAGTGCTGCGCCGGCAGGCAGACGATGGTCACGCCGTCGATCTCGACCGAAGCGCCCCAGTCGAGCTCGATCGGGTTCGTGATGCCGGCCTCGCGCAGCGTGTCGGCGTTCGCGAGCGGCACGACGAAGCGCGTCTCCGCGTCGCGCTCGGCGAGCGCGCGCAGGGTGGCGACGTCGAGGTGGTCGTAGTGGTTGTGCGAGACGATGACGAAGTCGATCGGCGGCAGGTCGGCGAGCGCGACGCCGGGCGGCTGCGCGCGCTTCGGACCCGCGAACTCGAACGGGCTCGCGCGCTCGGACCAGATCGGATCGGTGAGAAAGGTCACGCCGTCCATCTGCACGAGCACCGTCGCGTGCCCGATCCAGGTGACGGTCGGCACGCTGTGGCGCGCGTTGTAGCGCAGGAACGCGCCGTCGTTCGGCACGACCTCGGGCCAGCCCGAGCGCCCGGTGAACGTCGTCGCCGCGCGACGCAGGAAGAAGGGCAGGGTGACCGAGACCGGCGCGAACGGCAGCTCGCCCGCCGGGTTGAGGAACGTCCCGTCGCTGCTCCGGCGCGCGCCCGTGATCATGCTCGCCTCCGGCGCCGTCGCCAGGAAGGCGAGTACGAGACCGACGAGCAGCGCACGGGCACGCACGAGCTCAGGACGTGGCGGGCTGCGCCGGCTGCGTGAGGAGCCCGATCGCGGTCACGCCCGCAGCACGGCAGGCGTCGATGACCTCGACGACGGTCGCGTAGGACAGGCTGCGGTCCGCGGAGAGGAAGACCGTGCGGTCGCTGCGCTCGCGGAAGATGCTCTCGAGGCGCTCGCCGAGGCGGTCCTGCGGCAGCGTCTCGCCGTCGAGCGACAGCGAGCCGTCGGCCGCGATGGTGAGCGTGAGCTGACGCTCCTCGGACGCCGGCTGGCTGTTCTTCGTGATCGGCAGCTCGACCGGCGCTTCCTGCTTCAAGAGCGGCGTCACGACCATGAAGATCACGAGCAGGACCAGCACCACGTCGACGAGCGGCGTGACGTTGATCTCGGCGCGAAAGCCGCCGTCGTCGATCGTCGGTCCGGTCATCGCGACTCTCCGCCCGCCGCCTGCGCCGTCGCACGGCGTCCGATGCGGCTGAGCGTCGCGTGCGACTTCTCGCGCCGCGCGCCGAACTCGGCGCCGAGCGCCACGACCGCGAGCTCCTCACCCGCGCACTCGAGCTCGGTCATCAGCGCCGTGATGCGCGCGGTGATCGTGTTGTAGAGCCACAGCGCCGGGATCGCGGTCAGGATGCCGAGCGCGGTGGTGATGAGCGCCTCCGCGATGCCGCCCGCGACCACCGCGAGCCCGCCCTGGCCGCTCGCCGCCATCTGCTCGAAGGCGTTGACGATGCCGATGACGGTGCCGAAGAGGCCGATGAACGGCGCCGTCGAGCCGACGGTCGCGAGGAAGCCGAGGCCGCGCCGCAGGCTCGCGTTCGCGGCGAGCAGCAGGCGGCGCATCGTGCGGTCGTAGGCGCGCTCCGCGACCTCGTGCGGCATCTCCTCGTCGAGGACCTCGCCGAGCCCGCGCAGCAGCACCGCAGCGGGCGACGCGTCCGCCGGTCCCGCAGCGACCTCGACCGCGCCGCCCCAAGGACGCTCTTCCGCCGAGCGCCACGCGCCGAGAAACGACGCCGAGAGCGTCGCCGCGCGCCGCACCGCGAGCAGACGCTCGATGCCGATGGCGAGCGCCGCGACCGACATCCCGAGCAGCACGAGCACGACGCCGCGCCCGATCAGCCCGGCGGACATCCAGAGATCGACAAGCGAAAACTGCATTGAGCGTTCCTTCGGTCAGCGTAGCACGAAGCGCACGGGCGCTTGCAGGATGACGCGCAGCGGTCTGCCCTGGGCGTCGCGCGCGGGCTTGAACTTCCAGCGCTTGAAGGCCTCGATCGCCGCCTCGTCGAGCGCCGGGATCGACTGCACGACCCTCACCCCGGGCTCGACGGTGCCGTCGCGCGAGATGATCGCCTCGATCATCACCTGGCCCTCGATGCCGCGCAGCCGCGCCGACTCGGGGTAGACCGGCATCACACGGTGCACGACCACGGGCGGGACGGCCGCCTGGCGCACCGGGGTGACGTCGCTGCCGAGGCCGCCCACCTGGCCGCCGACGAGGCCGCCCTCGACGCCGGCCGCGTGCCCCTCGGCGACGCCGCGCGGACCGGCCGTGCCGGTGCCGGCGGCGTCCGTCGTCTCGGTCGTCGCAGCGGGCGGTGGCGTGGTGGGCTCGGTGCGGGCGGGCTTCGCCTGCGCCTTGGGCTTCGGCTTCGGCTCGGGCTTCGGCTTGGCCTTGGGCTTCTCGACGGGCTTCGGCTGCTCGACGATGCGCTCGAGCGGCGGTTTCTCGACGACCGGCTCGGGCGCCGGCGCCGGCGGCTCGGGAGCGGGCTCCGGCGCGGCCTGGACCGCGGGCGGCGCGCCCCCGCCGTCGGGCGTGCCGAGCTTGGGCGGCGGCGCGGGCTCGAAGAACACGAGCCGGATCGGCTCGGGCTCGATCTCGCGCGCCGCGTAGCTGCCGAGGACGATGAGCCCGATCAGCAGCAGCGCGTGACCCAGGACCGAGGTCAGGATGGCGACCGTGCGGTGGCCGGGGACCTCGGGAAACAGGTCGGCAGAGCGTTGCGAGACGGCCACCCCCATCCCTTAACACTCCGGACGGCCGCCGCGCAGTCCGTTTCGGCCGAGCGGCCGTGGGCGGGATCGACCGGGCGCGACCGGCCGGAAAAGCGCGAGCCCCGGACGCCCGGGTGGCGGCGGTACGCGTCTGCGCGGACCGCGGAGCCGGGCCGGGGCGCCCGGGGCTCGCTCGTGTGGCCGTCCCTCGGCGGCGGCGCCGCGCCGGAACGGCCACGCCGCTCGGCTCAGTGATGGTGGTGATGATGGTGCTTGTGCTTGTGCCCGTGCTTGTGCCAGCCGTGCCGCTTCCCCGGCGGGTACACGCGGACGTAGGACGGGCCGTAGTAGGCCGGTCCGACGACCACCGGCGGCGGCGCCACGACCACGGGCGGCCTGACCACCACCGGTGGCGGCGGCGCGACGATCACGCCGGGGAACGGTAGGCCGATCCCGATCGAGACGTCGACGCCCGCGGACGCGATCCGCGGCGCGAGCAACAGAGCGACGGCGAGCGTTGCGCCGAGCGCGAGCTTCTTCAGCATCCGTCGTGTCCTCCCGCGGGGAAGGAACAGATCGGAGCGACAGAGGTTGCGCTGACGGCTCGCGTGATCGGCGTTGCGTCGCGCGCTCGCGCGCCGGAGCCGCGCTGCGTTTCGCGCAGCGCGCACGACGTCGCGTCAGCGAAGCAACGTGCAGCTCAGCGACGCGACCCTCGTGAGATCACCCGAGCACGCCCGCGCGCTCGAGCTCGTCGATCTCCTGCGCGCCGAGCCCGAGCAGCCCCGAGAGGATCTCGCGGTTGTGCTCGCCGAGGCGCGGCGGCGGCGCGAGCGGCGGCAGATCGCCGGGCGTGAAGCCCTCGTCGCGCAGCTGGATCGGGCTGCCGAGCACGCGCACCTCGCCCCAGCCCTCGTAGCTCACGCGACGCAGCAGCCCCTGCTGCTCGTTGTACGGATCGTCGACCGCCTCGCCGAGCGTGCGCACCGGCGCGCACGGGATGCCGGCCGCGGACAGCAGGCCGATCACCTCGTCGCGCGAGCGCGTGCGCGTCCACGCAGACACGCGCGCGTCGATCTCGTCGCGGCGCGCGGCGCGCTCGCGACCGGTCGCGAGCGTCGCGTCGTTCGCGAGCTCGTCGTCGGCGATCGCCTTGCAGAACTCGCGCCAGTGCGCGTCGGTGACGCACATGATCGCGGCCCAGCCGTCGGTCGTCGGATAGATCCCGTACGGGCTCGAGCCCGGCACCGAGTGTCGGTTGCCGGTGCGTCCGGGATCGACGCCCTTCTCGAGGTACGGCGAGCTGTACGCCATCAGCGACGGGAAGGTCGCGTCGAGCATCGGCACCTCGACGCGGCGGCCGCGTCCGCTGCGCTCGCGCTCGCGCAGCGCGAGCAGCACCGCGGCGAAGAGGTGCGCCGAGCCGAGCATGTCGCACAGGGTCGCGCCCGCCTTCACCGGCGGCTGCTCGGGAAAGCCGGTGATCGCCATGTGGCCCGAGATCGCCTGTACGGTGAAGTCCATCGCGCCGAAGCGCTCGTAGACGCTGCCGTTGCGGTAGCCGCGGCCCGACGCGAGCACGATTCTAGGATTGACGCGCGAGAGCACGTCCCAGCCGAGGCCGAGGCCTTCCAGCACGCTGTCGTCGCGGAAGTTCTCGAGCACGACGTCGGCGCGCTCGACGAGCTTGAGAAAGATCTCGCGGCCGCGCGGCTGCTTGAGGTCGAGCGTCATGCCCTTCTTGCCCGCGTTGAGCATCAAGAACGAGTAGCTCGCGCCGCCCGGCGAGATCGCCGCACGGCGCACGATCTCGCCGCCCGGCGGCTCGATCTTGATCACCTCGGCGCCCTGCGCGGCGAGCAGCAGGCCGCAGTACGGACCGTTGTAGACCTGGCCCAGGTCGAGCACGCGGACGTCGTCGAGCGGGGTGGCGAGCATCATCGAGCCTCTTTGTCGAACGCGTTCAGCAGGTCTGCCGGCGCGTCATCTCGGGTGCGATCAGCGCGACCGCGATCGCCATGAGCGCGACCACGCAGCCGCCGATCGACAGCGCGCGCGTGATGCCGATGCGATCGCCGATCGCGCCCAGCATCCACGCGCCGAGCGTCGGCAGCCCGAACAGCGATACCGTCATCATGCTCATCACGCGAGCGCGCATGTCGTCGGCGACCGTGATCTGGATCAGCGTGTTGAGCGACGCGATGCAGACGATCATCGCGTAGCCCGCGGCGGCGAGGACGAACAGCGACGGCACGAAGCTGCGCACGCTCGCGAGCAGCACGAGCAGCAGCCCGAAGACGAACGCGCAGCCGACGACGAGCAGACCCTTGTGTCGCACGTCGCCGGCCCAGGCGAGCGACAGCCCGCCCGCCACCGCGCCCGCGCCGACGGCGGAGAACAGCAGCGTGAAGCCTTCGGCGTCGAGGTGCAGCACGTCGCGCGCGAGCGCCGGCATGAGCACGATGTACGGGAAGCCGAACAGGCTGAGCGTCACGCAGAGCACGAGCAGCGCGCGGATCACGGGATGGCGACGCGCGTAGTCGAGCCCGGCGCGCAGCGCGCTGCCGATGCGCGCCGGCGCGACCATCTTGCGCTGCGGGACGTCGAGCGCGAGCGCCGCGCCGAGCATGACGAGGAAGCCCGCGCCATTGAGCGCGAAGCACCAGCCGACGCCCGCGTAGGCCATCACCGCGCCGCCGATCAGCGGGCCGACGATGCGCGCGACGTTGAACGAGATCGAGTTCATCGAGATTGCGTTCATCAGGTGCTCGGGCGGCACGACCGACGGGATCAGGGCCTGGAAGACCGGCATGAAGAACGCCGTGCCCATCCCCGACACCAGCGAGATCGCGATGATCATCCAGATCTCGACGATCCCCGTGAGCGTGAGCAGCGCGAGCGCGAACGCGCAGACCGCGAACACGATCGACGTGCCGCACAGGATCCGCTTGCGGTCGGCGTGCTCGATGATCGCGCCGCCGAGGAGGCCGAGCACCAGCGTCGGCGCGCTCTGCGCGAAGCCGACGCGTCCGAGCCACGACGCCGAGCTCGTGAGCTCGTAGATCAGCCAGCCCATCGCGACGCTCTGCATCCACACGCCGACGTTCGAGACGAACGACCCGAACCAGAGCAGCGCGTAGTTGCGCGAGCGAAGGGCGGCGAACACGGCGCCTCAGTCGAGGCGCATGCGCGCCTCGAAGATCCGCTGGCGGCGTCCCGAGCGCGACAGCGAGCGGAACAGGAAGCCGCGGAAGAGCATCACCCAGGTGAGCAGCACGCTCGCCGCGATCAGCGTCGCGACGCGTCCCGCCTCGCCCATCGGCGGCAGCCAGGCGCGCAGCGTGAGATCGACGATGCCGAGCGCGTTGGTCGCGCCGACCGCCGCCATCGCGAACAGACCCTCGCGCAGGCCGAGCGCGAACAGCGGCGCGAACACGATCGCCACCGGCACCAGCCACTCGACGGCGTTCTGGCGCATGAAGCCGACCGCCTCGTCGACCAGCCCGAAGCCGTCGCGCGTGCCCTGGTAGACCAGCTCGGGCAGCGGGTTGCAGAAGATGAAGAGCCCGAGGTTGACCGCGAGCGGGAGCCAGCCGAGCGCGGGGTTCTGCTCGGTGATCAGCGCGAGCAGCAGCTCGATGATCCAGAACAGGAACAGGACACCGGTGACGCTCCACAGGTAGCGCGAGAACGTCGGACCGAGCTCGTTGAAGCGGATGCGCTCGTGCGCGACCGCCTCGCCGAGCAAGCTCAGAAACGAGCTCAGGCACGCGGCCATCGCCAGGAAGACGACGAAGCCGCCGGCGAATCCGAGCGGGGCTGCGAGCACCTGCGTGAACGACAGCACCAGCGAGTAGAGCGGCAGCAGGACGACGATCCAGAAGTTGCGCGCGAGCGCGCGCGTCGCGTCCCGTACGGCGTCGCGGTAGAGGGCGAGCGTTGCTCGCACCAGCAGGCCGGCATCGTTCATCCGAGCGTCGTCTCAGCCGCCGAGCGAGCGCGTCAGGTCGCGCGTCAAGTTCTTCTGGTGGGATTCGAGCGTGCCGCCGCCGATCTCGAGCAGCTTCGCGTCGCGCAGCAGACGCTCGACGGTGAACTCGCTGCAGTAGCCCCAGCCGCCGAGCACCTGCATGGCGTTGTCGGCGACCTCCTTGCCGACCGGCGCCGCGAACAGCTTCGCGGCGTCGGTGCCGATGCGGTTGCGCTGCCCGGGACCGGTGTTGCGCGCGACCTGGTAGATCAGGCAGCGCGCGGCCTCGGTCTTGGCGTACGACTCGGCGACGTAGCGCTGGATTTGCCCGAACTCCGCGATCGGCTTGCCGAAGGCGTACCGCTCGACGCTGTAGCGCAGCATGATGTCGAAGCAGCGGTCGGCGATGCCGAGGCTCATCGCGGCGAGGCAGAGGCGCTCGATCTCGAGGTTGCGCATCATGTGCGTCAAGCCGCCGCCCTCGGGCCCGAGACGGTTCTCGACCGGCACGATGCAGTCGTCGAAGATCAGCTCGCACATGGGTGCGGCGCGCATGCCCATCTTCTCGATGTGCGGACCGGTCGAGAAGCCGGCGCAGGTGCGATCGACGACGAACGCGGTGATGCGGCCGTCGACCTTCGCGTAGACCAGGCAGCAGTACGCGTCCGGGCCGTTGGTGATGAACGTCTTGCGGCCGCGCAGCACGTAGTGGTCGCCCTCGCGGGTCGCCGTGGTCTGCATGCCGAGCACGTCGGTGCCCGCGCCCGGCTCGGTCATGCCCATCGCGCCGACCCACTCGCCGGTGAGCGTCTTCGCGAGCCAGCGCTCGCGCTGCTCGTCGTTCGACGCGTGGAAGAAGTTGTTCACGAACAGGATCGCGTGCGCGAGGTAGGCGAGCGTGAAGCCAGGATCGGACTTCGCGAGCTCGTGGTGCGCGATCACCGCCGCGGTGGCGTCGAGGCCCGCGCCGCCGTGGCTCTGCGGCACCGTCAAGCCGAGAAGCCCGAGCTCGCCCGCCTTGCGCAGAAGATCGACGTTGAGCGTGCCGGAGCGGTCGTGCGCCGCCGCCTGCGGCTCGACCTGGTCCCGGACGAAGCCCGCGACGAGCTCGCGGAGCATGCGATGCTCCTCGCTGGGCGCGAGCAGCTCGCCTGCGGTGGTCGGGATCGGGGTGGCTGGACTTTCGGGCATCGGCGAATGGTCGCGTTTTTCGCCCCCGGATGCCAGCCGCCGTTGCCGGCTTTGCATCGCAAAGTCGGCGGTGCCACGCTCGGGCGCGGCATGGATTGGCGTCGCGTCCCGCTCGGCGAGCACGTGGTCGAGGCAGCGTCGGTCGTCTCCGAGGCCGAGGTGGTGCTCGAGTTCACCCCCGACGCGCGCGGCTGGTTCCGCGTCACCGTGTTCGAGGACCTGCGCGCGGCGGACGACGACGAGCGCTACTTCGCGCGCGCCGAGGAGAAGAGCGAGCCGACGCTGCAGGGCCTCGGCACGGCGGCGACGCCGGAGGACGCCGCCGCAATCGCCCTGCGCGAGGCGGGCGTGTCGCTGCGCCGCGCGCGCGGGCGCTAGCCGGCGCCGTTCGTCGTCCGACGGGCGCCGGCCGTTTCCCGCCGCGCGCTACTCGACCAGGTCGCGCCAGGCGTCGCCGCCGTCGAGGAACGCCTGCGTCCAGTCGCGCACCGTCACGCCGTCGATCGTCTGCGTGTAGAACTCGGGCGACAGCAGCACGGTGTGCGCGCTACCGGTCTTGAAGTAGCGCTGGAAGCGCTCGGGGTTGCGCGCGTGGATATCGTTCGTCACCGAGCGCAGCAGGCTCTCGTAGGCCGGACCGTCGAGGTCGATGAAGAACGAGATCACGCTGTCCTGCAGGTACGAGTACAGCGACGCGCGCAGCTTGGAATCGCGCTGGAACGCCCAGTCGAGGAGATAGGTGTACTGCGGGTCGCACTCGGTGCAGCTCGCCGGGATGCGGCGCGTGAAGTCCCAGTTCGCGACGCGGTCGCGGACGTCCTGGCTCGCGTCGGGGTTCTGCACGCCGGGACCCGAGTCGTTGAACACGATGATCTCGGTCTCGGGGAAGGCGACGCGTGTCGTCGCGTAGCCGGCGAAGGTGCCGTAGCCGCCGGCGCTGCTGCCCGCGACGAGGATGCGCGACGGATTGGGGAACTCGCGCTTCAGCGCGTCGACCGCGACCGACAGGTTCCACAGGCCGTGGTGGAACGTGCGGTTGCCCTGGTAGTCGACGATCTTGTCGCCGGTGAACACCGAGCCGTCGCAGTAGGGCACGTAGACGATGTCCCAGTCGCGGAACGGGCTCCGCGGGTCGTCGAGGTCGAGCGAGCCGGCCTCGATCGCCGAGTTCGCGCGCGTCGACGCGGTGCCGAGGACGTAGCAGGTGACGTAGTCCCAGCACGCGCCGCCGCCCTGCAGGTAGAGGAGCACGTTGTCCGACGCGCCGTGCCGGACGTTGACCTGGAACTCGTCGCCCATGAGGCAGACGGCCTGCTCCTGCGCGGGATCGAAGAAGTACTCGGTCCACTCGCCGTTCTGCCGACTGCGGCTCGGCTGCTGCACGTCGAGATAGTCGCCGAAGCCGCTCGCCGTGAGCTCGGCCGCTGCGCGCGCGGCGAAGCCCGCGTCGCCGTCGCTCGAATCCGAGCAGCCCGCGACGAACGCCGCGCAGAGCGCGAGGGCGAGAAGCCGCCGGGTGCCTTCCTTGACGTTGCCGAGAGTGGTCACGCGTCCCTCCAAGGATCCATCCGCCAGGTTCGTGCAGCCGGGCTTGCGTTGTCGCCCGCCGCGATCGAAGACCCTTCGGCATAACCGAGGAGCGACGATGCAAGCAATCGTGATTCGTGAGCCGGGCGACGAAAGCGTGATGCAGCTGGGCGAGGTGCCCGAGCCGACGCTCGGAGCGGAGGAGATCCGCATCCGCGTGCGCGCGACCGCGGTCAACCGCGCCGACCTGCTGCAGCGCCGCGGCCTCTATCCGCCGCCGCCCGGCGCGTCGCAGATCCTCGGCCTCGAGTGCGCGGGCGAGGTGCTGGAGATCGGTCGCGACGTCCCGCCCGGACGCTTCCGCGAGGGCGATCGCGTGATGGCGCTGCTCGCCGGCGGCGGCTACGCGCAGCAGGCGGTCGTGCACCACGGCTCGGTGATGCCGGTCGAGGGCGCCCTCGACCTGATCCACGCGGGCGGCTTCCCCGAGGTCTACCTGACCGCGTACCTGAACCTCGTCGTCCTGGGCGGGCTCGCGGAAGGGAAGAGCGCGCTCGTGCACGGCGGTGGCAGCGGCGTCGGCACGGCGGCGATCCAGCTCGCGCGCGAGATGGGCGCGCGCTGCTACGTGACCGCGGGCAGCCCCGAGAAGTGCCAGCGCTGCGTGGATCTCGGCGCGACCGCCGCGATCGACTACAAGCGCGAGGACTTCGCCGCGCGCATCAAGGAGCTGACCGGCGGCAAGGGCGTCGACGTGATCCTCGATCCGATCGGCGGCTCGTACCTCGAGAAGAACCTCGCGAGCCTCTGCGTCGGCGGACGCCTCGTGTTGATCGGGCTCACCGGCGGCGCGAGCGCGAACGTCAATCTGGCGCCGCTCCTGACGCGACGTCTGCACATCATCGGCTCGACGCTGCGCACGCGCTCGAACGAGGAGAAGGCGCAGATCGTCGCCGGCTTCCGCGAGCGCTTCGGCGAGGCGATCGCCGCGGGACGGCTGAAGGTGGTCGTCGATCGCATCCTGCCGCTCGCGCAGGCGCCGGAGGCGCACCGCGTGGTCGCGGCGAGCGAGCACTTCGGGAAGGTCCTGCTGCGCGTCGACTGACGCGCGGCGGACGCGCGTCGATCACGACGCCCGCGGCATTGCCGCGGGCAGGAGCGTCTCAGGCCGCCGCCGGGGTCCGCTCCGCCGACGCCGCGAGCGGCAACACGAGCGAGAACGTCGTTCCGACGCCGACCGTGCTCTCGACCTCGAGCGCGCCGCCCATGCGCTCGGCGAGGCGGTACGCGATCGCGAGGCCCAGCCCGACGCCGCCGCGCGTGCACTCGTGCGCGCGCCGGAAGCGGTCGAAGATGTGCGGCAGGTCGGCGGGCGGGATGCCCGGGCCGGTGTCGCTCACGCGCAGCACCGCGAAGTCCCCGCGCCGGTGCGCCTCGAGCCGGATCTCGCCGTGCTCGGTGTACTTGCACGCGTTCCCGAGCAGGTTGCCGAGCACGCGCGACAGCCGGTGGCGATCGGCGATCACCGTCAGGCCCGGCTCCACCGCGCCGACGAGCGCGATCGGACGCCCGCGTAGCAGCACCTGCGTCGACGCCAGCACGTCGCGGCACAGCCCGTCGAGCGGCACGACCTCGCGCAGCGGCTCGAGCGCGCCCGCGCGGTCGGCCGAGCCGTCGAGCACGTTCTCGACGAGCTGCGAGATCTCCCACAGCGAGCGGCGCACGCCGGCCAGCGCCTGGGCGCGCTCGTCCGCCGGCAGATCCGCGTCCGCAGCCATCTCGGCAAAGCCGATGGCGATCGCGAGCGGATTGCGCACGTCGTGGCTCAAATTCGCGACCATGTCCTCGCGCGCCGCCATCGCGCGCCGCTCGCGAGCGGCCGCGCGGCGGTGCGCAACCTCTCTGCGCTCGCGCCGCGCGCGGCCCGCGTCGATCCCCGTCGCGACCGCGAATGCGATGCCGGCCGCGAAGACGAGCGCGCCGCCGAGCTGAACGAGCTCCGCGCCGTGCACGTCGGAGAACGAAGCCGCGACGAGCAGCGTCACCAGCGCGACGCTGACCACGGTGACGCGCGAGCGTGCGCTGGCGAGCTGCGTCGCGAGCAGCGTGACCACGACCGTCGCGCCGGCCGCGAGCAGCGGTATTGCAGCCGAACCGCTGCGCAGCATCTCGAACGCGATCATCACCGTGAGCAGCGCCGCGACGCCGAGCGACAGCCCGGGAATCGCGTGCCGCAGCTGCCGTACGTGCAGCGCTGCGAGCGCGACGCCGCCGAGCGCGAAGCATTGTATGACGAAGCTCGTCGACGGACCGTGCTCGCTGCCTGCGAGCAGCGACGTGGCGCCAGCCGTGGCAGCGAGGAGAAGCGCGATCCGACCGCTCGCCGCGAGCGTGTTGCGTCGTGCCCGCACGAGCCGTCCGCGCGCCCGCACGCGCTCCGCAAGGGTGAGTGGTTGTGCCGCCAAATCGCTCATCGGCCGCCCTCACGAGAAGCGAAGGGAAGAAAGGGACTTCCGATTCGTCGAAATGCGCCCGAGGTCTGCAGGGTCAGGTGATCTGAGGTCTGAACGAGGTCGGCTCGGGAATTTCTTTCCTGACGCGCATGCTGCGGGTGGGTGGTGAGACCCTCGCACGTCGAGGGGGCCGACACTCGCACAAGTGCCCTCCCCGTTGCAAGGGCTTTCTGCCCCACTCGACGCTTTCTGCCCCGCGTGGCGAACGGTTGTCCGCGCCGTGGGCCGGACGCTAGGAGAACGGCTTGGGATTTTCTGGGAGGATTCGTTCCATGCTGAGCACGATGCAGGATCACCCGCTGACCATCCGCGACCTCTTCGAGCACGGGCGGCGGGTCTACTCGGACAGCGAGGCGCTCACCTTCGACGGCGAGGGCGTGCAGCGCGCGACGTTCGGCCAGATCGGTGAGCGCGTCGAGCGCCTGGCCGCGGCGCTGGATCGCCTCGGCGTCCGACCCGGCGACCGCGTCGGCACGTTCTGCTGGAACGAGCAGCAGCACCTCGAGGCCTATCTCGCCGTGCCGAGCATGGGCGCGGTGCTGCACACGCTCAACATCCGCCTGTTCCCGGAGCAGCTCGCCTACGTCATCAACCACGCCGAGGACAAGGTGATCCTGGTCGACGACTCGCTCGTGCCGCTGCTCGCGCGCGTCGCGGACAAGCTCAAGAGCGTCGAGCACATCATCGTCGTTGGCAATGGCGATGCGTCGGCGCTCGGCAAGACGCTGCGCTACGAGGAGCTGCTCGCCGCCGAGTCGACGGGCTTCGCGTGGCCGGAGATCGACGAGAGTAGCGCTGCCGCGATGTGCTACACGAGCGGCACCACCGGCGATCCGAAAGGCGTCGTCTATAGCCATCGCTCGACGTACCTCCATTCGCTCGCCGCGACCTCGGGCGCGGTCTTCGCGCTGAACCAGAACGACTCGGTGCTGCTGATCGTGCCGATGTTCCACGCCAACGCGTGGGGCCTGCCGTACGCGGCGTGGCTGGTCGGCGCGAGCCTCGTCATGCCGGGACGCTTCCTGCAGGCGGAGGGGCTCTGTCGTCTGATCAAGCTCGCGCGCCCGACGCTGTCCGGCGCCGTGCCGACGATCTGGAGCGACATCCTGCGCTACGCGGAGACGACGCGCGTCGATCTGTCGTCGCTGCGCATGGTGGTGTGCGGCGGCTCGGCGGTGCCGCGCATCCTCATGGAGCGCTTCGAGGAGCGCCACGGTCTGCGCATGATCCAGGCCTGGGGCATGACCGAGACGAGCCCGCTCGCCGCGATCGCGCTGCCGCCGCGCGGCTGCGACATCGCCGACGAGATGGACTGGCGCGCGAAGACGGGCCGCGTCGTCGCCGGCGTCGAGCTGCGCATCGTCGACGGCGACGGCAACGTCCTGCCGTGGGACGGCCAGGCGGTCGGCGAGATCGAGGTGCGCGGACCGTGGATCACCGGCAGCTACTACCGCGACCCCGCGCCGGAGAAGTTCCACGACGGCTGGCTGCGCACGGGCGACGTCGGCACGGTCGACGAGAAGGGCTTCATCCAGATCACCGACCGCGCGAAGGACGTCATCAAGTCGGGCGGCGAGTGGATCTCCTCGGTCGAGCTCGAGAACGCGATCATGGCGCACCCCGACGTGATCGAGGCCGCCGTGATCGGCGTGCCCGACGACCGCTGGCAGGAGCGTCCGCTCGCCTGCGTCGTGCTGCGCGAGGGCGCGCAGCGCTCGCCCGAGAAGCTCGCGGAAGCGCTGTCGACCCGCGTCGCGCGCTGGTGGATCCCCGAGCGCTGGTCCTTCATCGACGAGGTGCCGAAGACGAGCGTCGGCAAGTTCGACAAGAAGGTGCTGCGTAGCCGCTTCGCCGAGGGCAAGCTCGAGGTGCTGACCGGCCCGGCGCCCGGCTCGCAGGAACGCGCGTGAGCGACGCGGGCGACCGTCGGGGCTACCGCCTCGACGAGGCGCTCGCCGTCGCGCGGCTGCGCGGCCGCAGCTGGGCGCCGATCGTCGAGGACGAGCGTCGCACCGACGTCGTCACGCTCGACTCCGTCGCGAGCGAGGTCGCGGCCGAGCTCGTCGCGAAGGGCGTGACGCGCGGCGAGCGCGTCGGCCTCGCGGTCGAGAACGCGGCGCCGCACATCGCCGCGGTGTTCGGCGTCTGGCGCGCGGGCGCGGTGCTGGTGCCGCTGAATCCGCGCTTGACGCCCGGTGAGGCGGACGCGCTGCTCGCCCACGCCGGCGCGACGGTGCGGCTCGTGGTCGACGCGCGCGACGGCGCGCGCCGGATCGAGCCGCTGCCGCACGCCGCCACGCGCGCGAGCGACGCGATGGACGACGACGTCGCGGTGATCGCCTACACCTCGGGCACCACGGGGCGTCCGAAGGGCGTCGTTCTCACGCACGCCAACATGTTGTGGGCCGCGGCCGCGGTGATGAAGACGCGGCGCGACCACGAGCGCTCGGTCGCCGCGGTGGTGAGCCCGCTCTGCCACAACCCGATCTTCGTCTCGCACTACCTCGCGCGGCTCTTGAGCGGCGGCACCGTCGTGCTGGGCGGCTTCGCGCCCGAGCGCGTCGTGCGGCTGATCCGCGAGCACGGCGTCACCGACCTGCCGCTCGTGCCCGCGATGATCGGGCCGCTGCTCGAGTCGCGCGAGCTCGGCGACACGAGCCGGGTCGAGAAGGTCTCGGTCGGCAGCGCGCTGACGCCGATGGACGTCAAGCACCAGCTCGCCGAGCGCTTCGCGAACGCGGAGATCATCGAGGCCTACGGCCAGACGGAGAGCACCGACGGGCTCACGATGGCGGTCGGCCGCGAGGCGCTCGAGCGTCCCGGCACGGTGGGACGCGCGCACGCGCTGCTCGCGGTCGCGATCGAGTCGCGCTCCGGCGGGCTCGCAGCACCCGGGGAGACCGGCGAGATCGTCGCGCGCGGGCCGGTCGTCATGCGTGGCTACCTCGACGACCCCGAGGCGACCGCCGCCGCGCTGCGCGACGGCTGGCTGCACACCGGCGACCTCGGCCGCATGGACGAGGACGGCCACGTGTTCATCACCGGGCGCCTCAAGGAGATCATCATCACCGGCGGCGAGAACGTGAGCCCGGAGGAGATCGAGGCCGTGCTCGGACGCCATCCGGCGGTCGCCGAGGTCGCGGTGTTCGGCATGCCGCACGAGCGCTGGGGCGAGCAGGTCACGGCCGCGGTGGTCGCGCGCGCGCCCGTCACCTGCGAGGATCTGCGTGAGTTCGCGCGCCCGCACCTCGCCGGCTTCAAGCTGCCCCGCGAGCTGGTGGTGGTCGACGCGCTGCCCAAGACGAGCGCGGGCAAGATCAAGCGGCGCGAGATCCGCGACCGGCTCGTCGCGAGCACGACGGCGACGCGCTAGCGGCGAGCGGCGGAGGCCCTCGCTGCGGACGGAGGGCATGCCCGTCGAGCTGCTCGACGCAACCCGCGTCGCTCACGGCGTCACCTCGGGCGCCACGCGCTCGGTGACGAAGCGCACCGACGTCCGCGCATCGGCGGCGCGCAGCGTCACCTCGAGATCCTCCTTCACGCCGCCCGCTCCCGGGGCGAACCACTCGTGCCCCGCGACGTCGGCCGTGAAGCGCAGCCCCTGGCCGAGGATCGGGATCGTCGCCTCGCCGTGCGCGGACACCGTGTAGCGCACGGCGGCGAACGTCCCCGCCGGCACCGTGACCGTGTCGTTCGCTTCGGGGACGCGGCGCGCGCTGCCGACGAACAGCACCTGGCGGCGCTCCGCCACGCCGTCGACCGTGATCGTCAGGTCGAGCGGGCGCGCGAACGAGGTCTCGATCGCGTCGCCCGCGATCACCGGCGTGCGCACGACGACGACCGGCGGCTCGAGCACGGCGTCGCGCTCGTCCGGTCCGCCGGGGTCGTTGACGAAGCGCTCGACGCGAACCTCGTCTCCGGTGTCGCGCGACACGCTGCGCGCGAGCGCGCCGGTCGCGGACTCGAAGCGGGTCTGGAAGCTGCCGTCGTCGCCGTTCTCGGTGATCGTCGAGGTGAAGCTCGAGACCTGGGTCTCGCCCTCGAAGGTCGCGGAGACGCGGTAGACGGCGCTGCGGCCGGTGTCGTGCGGCACGAGCTCGCCGGCGCTGCCGTCGAACAGCAGCTCGCCGGCGACCGGGCCGCCGTCGTCGCCATTGCCGTCTCCGCCGCCGCACGACCAGGTCGCGGTCAGCACGAGGGAGACGAGCAGCGCGCACGCGGCGCGCGTGCCTCGGGATCGTCGCGCTCGGCTCGGCATCGGCACCTCCTCGCGCTGCTCGCCGGCAGCGCCGGTGCCGGTCGTCTTAACCCGGCTTCGCACCCGGCGGCTATGTCACGCGTGACATAATTTTGCGTCGCCGGGCGGGACACGCCGGGGCTGCAACGCGGGCGCATCGGGCGCCAGAAACGAGAAAAGCCGGGGCGCTCCCCCGGCTTCCTCGTCGCGTCGCCGCGCGGCCCAAGGCCGCGCGGCCTCCGCACGACGCGCTCAGGCGTCGTAGTACAGCGCGAACTCGTACGGATGCGGACGCAGCCGCATCTCGTTCACCTCCTTCGTCATCTTGTAGTCGATCCAGGTCTCGATGACGTCCTCGGTGAACACGTCGCCCGCGAGCAGGAACTCGTGGTCGTTCTTCAGGGCGATGAGCGCCTCCTCGAGCGACGCCGGCATCGACGGGACGTCCTTCAGCTCCTCGGGCGTGAGCGAGTAGATGTCCTTGTCGAGCGGCAGCTTCGGGTCGATCTTCTTCTGGATGCCGTCGAGGCCGGCCATGAGCATGGCCGAGAACGCCATGTAGCCGTTCGCGGTCGGATCCGGGAAGCGGACCTCGATGCGCTTCGCCTTCGGCGACGGCGAGTACATCGGGATGCGCACCGCGGCCGAGCGGTTGCGCGACGAGTACGCCAGGTTCACCGGCGCCTCGAAGCCCGGCACCAGACGGCGGTACGAGTTCGTGGTCGGGTTGGTGAACGCGGCGAGCGCCGGCGCGTGCTTCAGGATGCCGCCGATGTACCACATCGCGAGCTGCGACATCCCACCGTACTCCTGACCGGCGAAGAGCGGCGTGTCACCCTTCCAGATCGACTGGTGGACGTGCATGCCGCTGCCGTTGTCGCCGAAGAGCGGCTTCGGCATGAAGGTCACGGTCTTGCCGTGCCGACGGGCGACGTTCTTGACGATGTACTTGTACCACATCAGCGCGTCGCCCATCTGGACGAGCGGCATGAAGCGCATGTCGATCTCGCCCTGACCGGCGGTCGCCACCTCGTGGTGCTGCTTCTCGACGCGGATGCCCACGGACTCCATCACGCGGCACATCTCGGTGCGGATGTCCTGCTGGGTGTCGCTCGGCGGCACCGGGAAGTAGCCTTCCTTGTTGCGCACCTTGTAGCCGAGGTTCGGGCCCGGCTCGCCACGGACGTTGCGGCCGGTGTTCCAGCGCGCCTCCTCGGAGTCGATGTAGTAGTAGCTCTCCGACTGCGTGGTGTCGTAGCGGATCTCGTCAAGAATGAAGAACTCGGGCTCGGGGCCGAAGTAGGCGACGTCGCCGATGCCCGTCGACTTGAGGTACGCCTCCGCCTTGCGCGCGATGTTGCGCGGGTCGCGGGAGTAGTCCTCCTTGGTGATCGGGTCGACGATGTTGCAGATCGCCGTGACCGTCGGCTCCTTGGTGAACGGATCCATGCGGATCGTCGTCGGATCGGGGATCACCAGCATGTCCGACGCGTTGATCGGCTGCCAGCCGCGGATCGAGCTGCCGTCGAAGCCGCTTCCCTCCTCGAACAACGCCTCGTCGAACTCGCTCATCGGGATGGTGAAGTGCTGCCAGATGCCGATGAAATCGAGGAACTTCAGGTCACACGCGACGGCGTTGTTCTTCTTCGCGAACGCGATCGCTTCTTTCGGGGTCATCGAACGATTACCTCCACGTCTCCTGGTTCATCCAGGGCTGCAAACTCCCCGCGAGCAGGACCCGTGTCCCGAACGCGCCAGGAGCGGTCCAGACAGTTGAAAGTTGAAGTGCTTGTTCTTGACGTTCGGCGGCGCGGCTCAGAGCGCTTCGTTGCCGCGCTCGCCGGTGCGGATGCGCACCACCTCGTCCACCGGCAGGACGAAGATCTTGCCGTCGCCGATGCGGCCGGTCTTGGCCGCCTTCTCGATGGTCTCGACGACCTGCGTGATCTTCTCGTCGGGGACGATGATCTCGAGCTTCACCTTGGGCAGGAAGTCGACCACGTACTCGGCGCCACGGTAGAGCTCCGTGTGACCCTTCTGGCGCCCGAAACCCTTGACCTCGGTCACGGTCAGGCCCTGCGTGCCGATCGCGCTCAAGCTCTCCTTCACCTCGTCGAGCTTGAACGGCTTGATGATGGCTTCGACTTTTTTCATGACGTTCCTCCGGGCGGAGTGCCCTGTCGTATCAGTCAGACCGGCGGCGCGAAAACGGCCCGCCCGCGACTCCCTCGCTGTCTGTCACGCGCCCACCCTCACTCCGCCACCGCGCCAAGGACGTAGGCGCGCTCGCTGTGCTGGCTCAGATCGAGCCCGGAGATCTCGTCCTCCTCGTCGGCACGCAGACCCACCAGCACGTCGGTGACCTTGAGCAGGATGAAGGCGCCCACGAAGCAGAAGACCAGCGTCGCGACGACGCCGATCGCCTGCGTCAAGAGCTGTCCTGGGTTTCCGTAGAAGAGGCCGTTGGCGCCCGCGGGGTTGACCGCCGTCGTGGCGAACAGCCCGGTCGCCAGCGCGCCCCAGGTGCCGCCGACGCCGTGCACGCCGACCACGTCGAGCGCGTCGTCCGCGCCGAGCATCTCCTTGAGCTTGATCCCGTAGAAGCAGACGACGCCGGCGACGAAGCCGATCACGATCGCCGCGAGCGGCGTGATGAAGCCCGCGCCCGGCGTGATCGCGACCAGACCCGCGACCGCGCCGGTGGCGGCGCCGAGCACCGTCGGCTTGCCGCGCTTGAGCCACTCGATCGTCATCCAGCCGAGCGTCGCCGCGGCGGCGCCGGCGTTGGTCGTGACGAAGGCGTTCGCCGCGATGCCGTCGGCGGCGAGCGCGCTGCCAGCGTTGAAGCCGAACCAGCCGAACCACAGCAGCGCCGCGCCGACCACCGTGAAGGGCAGGTTGTGCGGCGGCATCGGCTCGTGCCCGTAGCCGATGCGCTTGCCGATCAGCAGCGCTGCGGCGAGCGCCGAGGCGCCCGAGCTGATGTGGACGACCGTCCCGCCCGCGAAGTCGAGCGCGCCGAGGCCGCGGATCCAGCCGCCGACGCCCCACACCCAGTGCGCGAGCGGGTCGTAGATCAGGGTCGCCCAGAGCAGCGTGAAGATCAGGAAGGCGCTGAACTTCATCCGCTCGGCGAACGCGCCGACGATCAGCGCCGGCGTGATCACCGCGAACGTCCCCTGGAACGCCATGAAGGTGAGCTGCGGGATGCTCGCGGAGTAGTCCGGGTTCGGCTCGGCGGTGACGCCGGACAGACCGAGGAAGTCGAGGCCGCCGATCAGCCCGTTCTGCGACGCCCCGAAGGCCAGCGTGTAGCCGATCAGGATCCACTGGACGCTGACCGCGGCGAGGCACACGAGGCACTGCATCAGCACCCCGAGCACGTTGTTGCGCCGCACGAGGCCGCCGTAGAACAGCGCCAGGCCGGGAGCGGTCATCAGCATGACGAACGCGGTCGCGACGATCAGCCAGGCCGTGTCGGCCTTGTCGATCGTCGGCGCCGCGGCGGCGTCCTGCGCCCACGCGGTACCGCTCGCGTACGCGAGCGCCACGGCGACGAGCGCCAACATGGAGATCCTCTTCGTCATGTGTCCGAACGGAAAGTGCGGGAGCCGGCCCTCGGCCATGCAATCCCTCTCAGGAGGGCGGCTCGTGGAGCAAGGTGGGTGCCGCCCCCCGTGCCAGCAATTTCGAGGAGCGTGCACGTTCGTTGCGCAGTCGGGCCGCCCAAGAATTGGGCAATGCCCAAAGAAGAGGCAACAGGGCTGGCGCGACAAAGGCGCTGTGGACCCGCCGGCCGCCCGCCCGCTTCACTCCTTCGGGGTCGCCCGCTCGCCCCAGCGCGGCTCCGTCCCTGCTCGGATCCGCGCCATGTTGTCGCGGTGGCGGAACAGGATCAGGCAGGCGAGGACGGTGAGGGCCGCCGAGACGGCGACCGGGTAGCCCGCCAGGATCGAGCCGAACGGCGCCGCCATCGCCGCGCAGATCGAGCCCAGCGACACCCACCGCGAGAGGCCGACGGCCAGGAGGAAGGCGAGGAGCGGCAGCGGCAGCGCCGCCGGCGCGAGCGCCGCCACCGCTCCCAGGGCGGTCGCCACCCCCTTGCCGCCGCGAAAGCCGAGCGTGATCGGGAAGACGTGCCCGGTCACCGCGGCGACGGCCGCCGTGATCTGGCCGTACAGCGAGATCTCCGGACCCGCCCCCGCGAGCAGGTCGAGCCCCTCGACCACCAGGACCGGCACGGCGCCCTTCAGGGCGTCGAAGAGCAGCGTCAGGAGCCCGAGCGTCTTGCCCGCCGAGCGCGCGACGTTGGTCGCGCCGATGTTGCCGCTGCCCGTCTTGCGGACGTCGACGTTGGCGAGCCGGGCGAGCAGCAGGCCGGAGGGGATCGACCCCACCAGGTAGGAGACGACAGCGATCCCGGCGAGGGTGGCGATCACAGACGCAGCCGCAGATCGCGCCGGTTGCTGCGGCGCTGCACGGCGCGCCCGGCGATGAAGCCGAACAGCAGCATGCAGCCCGCGACCGTGAACAGCACGATCGGCTCGTCGAGGCGCGGCGTCGGGGTCTCGATCCGCGCCGCGAGGCGCTCCTGCATCTGCGCCATGCGCTCGATGCGCTGGTCGAGCTGCTCCTGCATCGCGACCGCCCAGGGCGGTGGCACCTCACCCTGCACGGACGCCCGCAGCTCGCCGAGCTCGAGCCGCAGCGCCTCGAGCTGCTGCGCGACGCTCTCCGGCGACGACCCGATCGGCGGACGCAGCGGCGTCATTGGCGTGAAGGTCTCGGCGCGCGGCGCGCCGTTCTCGAGCTGCGCCCAGGCCGGCGCGGCGTGACCTTGCGCGAGGAGCACGAGGGCGCCAGCGAGCACGACGAGACGTCGTGGCGATGCGAACGCGCGCCGAGGCAAGGTGCGCGCCGTATACCACCGTCGCTCTGGCCCGCAAGCGTGTCCCGCAAGAAAGCGGGCTCGACCGGACGGCTCGCGCCGCGCACGAGCCGCCGAGCCGGGAGACGGGAGCGGCCGCTCCCGCGGGCGCATCGCGCGAGCGAGGGGGACTCGGTCCCCCTCGGGCGATGAGTCGGGGTGACAGGATTTGAACCTGCGGCCCCTGCGTCCCGAACGCAGTGCTCTACCAGTCTGAGCTACACCCCGGATTGTGAAAGGACCCGGCCGGACGCCGCGATGGCTTCGCGGCTGGTCGGAAGGCCGGACCTAGCACAGCGTGCACGCGGTGCAACCACCGCCTCAGCGGTCGCCCGCGACGACGAACGAGCGATCGGCGAGCGCGCCGAGCGCGAACCGCCGGTAGCCGCCGGCGAAGAAGTCGCGGCAGCGGGTCGAGTGCGCGAGCGCGCGCGGGCTCGAGATGCGCCGCACCTCCTGGCGCAGGCTGCCGTCCTCGAACAGACGGTAGTGTGCAAACGTGCCCGGGTAGTCCTTGACGCAGCTCACCTCGACGAACGGCACGCCGCCCGCCGACGGCTCGCGGCGCACGCGGTTGCGGTGCGTGTGCCCGATCAGCACGGCCTTCACCTGCGGGTTCCGTGCGATCAGCTCGAAGAGACGCGTCGAATGCGCGGGCACGATGCCGATCGAGTTCGGAAAGCGGTCGGCGAACGCGGGCGGCACCGGCTGGTGGTGCATGAAGAGGAGCGTCGGCAGACCGAGCTCGCGGCTCTCCTCGAGCTGCTCCGCGAGCCAGCGCAGGCGCGCATCGGGGAAGACGCCGTGGTGCGCGCCCGGCTCGACCGTGTCGACGAGCACGAGCCGCCAGCCCGCGACGTCGAGCGTCCGCGGCGCGCGCGGCTGTCCGAGCAGCTCGCAGCCGTCGATCTCCTCGCCGTCGAGCAGCGCGTAGTGGTCGTGGTTGCCGAGCAGCGCGTGCCACGGCATCGCGAAGCGCGCGAAGATCTCGCGCGCAATCTCGAACTGCTCGCGCCGTCCCTGGTCGGCGATGTCGCCCTTGATGACGACGAAGTCGACGGCGCTCGCGTTGATGTCGGCGACCGCGTCCTCGTTCATCATCTTCCAGTACGGCACGTCGCCTTCGGTCTCGCGGACGAGCGGGTAGTCGGGCGCCTCGTCGCCGTACGAGCCATCGGCGAGCAGCACGCCGCCGAAGCGCTCCTCGCCGAAGTGCAGATCGTTGAGCGTCGCGAACGACGCGACCTCGCGCGCCCTGCACGCGGGCAGCGTCTCGACCACGCCCGGGAAGAACGGATCGGGCTCGGCGCGCGCGCCGTCCTCGGCGACGATCTCGATCCGATGCCGCGTGCCCGGGGCGAGCCCCTCGACGCGCACGAGCCGCGTGCCCGCGACGCCGGCCGAGGTCGCGCGGGCGACGCCGTCGACCAGCACGCGCGCCGTCGCGTCGACCGGCCCGCGCGCGTCGTGCACCGCGAAGGTCAGCGTGCAGCCGTCCTCCGTCACCCCGAAGAGCTCGGGATCGATCACCCGCAGCGTCATGCCGGGGTGATCGTACGACCGAGACGAACGGCAAAGAAGCCGTCGAGCCCGCCGACGTCGGGCGCGGTGCGCAGCGCGCCGCGCGCGTCGACGAGCTCGGCGGCCGCTGCGGGAAGGAAGCGACGCGCGTCCTCCACCTCCCAGCCGGGATGGCGCGCGAGGAACGCGTCGACCACCTGCTCGTTCTCCGCCGCGGCGATCGTGCACGTCGAGTAGACGAGCCGTCCGCCGGGCCGCACGAGCTCCGCCGCGGCGTCGAGGATCTCGCGCTGCAGCGCGGCGAGACGCGGTGAATCGTCTTCTTGACGCCGCCAGCGGATCTCGGGGTGCGCGCGCAGCGTGCCGAGCCCCGAGCACGGGGCGTCGACGAGCACGGCGTCGAAGGTGCACGCGAGCGGCGGACGGCGCGCGTCGGCGACGAACGGCAGGATGCGCGAGCCGCTCGCCGAGGCGAGCGTCGCGACCCGTCGCATGCCCGGACGCGAGCGGTCGCACGCGAAGACGCGTCCCTCGCCGATGCGCTCGTCGATCGCGCCGGTCTTGCCGCCCGGCGCCGCGCACGGATCGAGCACGCGCTCGCCGGGCTGCGGATCGAGCAGGTCGACGACGAGCTGCGACGCCTCGCCCTGCAGGTGGACGCCCGGCACGTCGCCGACGTGGAGGAATCCGCCCTCGACGACGAGCCCATCGCGGGCAAACGTCGTGGGCTGCGTCTCGACGCCGAGCGCGCGCAGCCGCTCCGCCGCCTGCTCGCGCGTCGCGACGCGCCGGTCGACGCGCACGACGGTCGGCGCCGGATCGTTGTTCGAGGCGAGCAGCCGCTCGACGCGCTCGTCGCCGAGCTCGCGCCGCCAGGCGCGCACCAGCCACTCGGGGTGCGACCAGCGCACGGCGAGGTGGGCGTCGAGGCCGCTCGCCGGATCGGGCAGCGGACGCTCGCCGCGGCGCAGTAGGTTGCGCAGCACCGCATTCACGAAGCTCGCAGCACCCGCGCCGGAAGCGCGCTTCACCAGCTCGACCGTGGTGTCGACCGCGGCGTGCGCCGGCACGCGGTCGAGCATCAGGATCTGGAAGGCGCCGAGGCGCAGCGCCGCGCGCACGTGCGGCGCGAGCGACTCGAGCGGACGGCGCGCGATGCTGGCGAGCGTCCAGTCGAGGCGCGCGCGCCAGGTCTCCACGCCGTACACGAGCCGCGTCAGCAGCGCTGCGTCGCGCGCGTCGAGCGGGTTGTGCTCGAGCGTCTCGCCGACCAGCACGTCGGCGTAGGCGCCGCCCTCGACGCGCACCAGGATCGCGAGCGCGTGCCGGCGCGGGTCGCGCTCGACGGCGCGCCCGGCGGGTCCGGTCTGCGGCTTGCGCTTGGGTCGGCGACGCTTGCCGCGCCGCGCGTCTGCACCGCCCTGCTGGTCCATCCCGCGCTCAGCCCGCGCTCGCCGCGCGTCAAGCGCCGAGCCGGTCGCCCGGCGCGACCCGCGCGCCGCGCGCCCAGTCCGCGGCCGGCATGCGCTTCTTGCCCGCCGCCTGCACTTCCCGCAGGCGCAGCGCGCCGCGGCCGGTCGCGACCACCACGCCCTGCGCGTCGACGGCGAGGATCTCGCCCGGCGTGCCCTGCGCGGCGCTCGTCGCAGGCTCCGCGGCGAAGATGCGCAGCGGCGCGCCGTCGCGCGTCGTCGACGCGACCGGCCACGGCTGGAACGCGCGCACCGCGCGCTCGATCTCGACCGCCGGACGCCGCCAGTCGACGACGCCGTCCTTCTTCGTGATCAGCGGCGCGAACGTGACCTGCGCCGGGTCCTGCGGCGTCGCGGTGAGGCGTCCGGCGCGCCACTCGACGAGCGCCTCGCGCAGCGCGCTCGCGCCGAGGTCCGCGAGCCGCCGCTCGAGCGTGTCGCCGGTGTCGTCCGGGCGGATCGGTGTGGTGCGCTGCAGCAGGATCGCGCCGGCGTCCATCTCGAGCACCATCTGCATGATGGTCACGCCGGTCTGCTCGTCGCCGGCGAGGATCGCGCGCGTGATCGGGTCGGCGCCGCGCCAGCGCGGCAAGAGCGAGGCGTGCACGTTGATGCAGCCGAAGCGCGGCACGTCGAGCGCCGCTTGCGGCAGGATGCGTCCGTACGCCGCGACGACGACCAGGTCGGGCGCGAGCGCGCGCAGCGACTCGACCGCGCTCCCGTCCTTCCAGGTGCGCGGCTGCAGCACTGGGATGCCGCGCGACTCCGCGAGTTGCTTGACGGGCGGCGCGACCACGGTGAGCCCGCGGCCCTGCGCGGCGTCCGGGCGCGTGAACACGCCGACCACTCGATCCTCGCCGTCGAGCAGGCCGCGCAGCACCGTCGCGGCGAGCTCCGGCGTGCCCATGAACACCACGCGCAGCGGCGCCGCGGGGAGCGCCGGCAGCTTCTGCGGGGTCAACTCCGTTCGCCGGCTGAGCGCTGCGCGATCGGACGGCCCTCACGCAGCGCCTTTTTTACGCGCTTGACGTACATCTCGCGCTTGAGGCGCGACAGGTGGTCGATGAACAGCTTGCCGTCGAGGTGGTCGATCTCGTGCTGCAGGGCGACGGCGAGGAGCCCGTCCGCCTCGATCGCGATCTCGCGCTGGTTCAGGTCCCAGCCCTTGACCAGGACCTTGGCCGCGCGCTGCACCTCGGCGCGGAAGTCGACCACCGAGAGGCAGCCCTCCTCGAAGGTGGTCTCGCCCTCGGCCTCGACGATCACCGGATTGACGACGTGGATCAGGTTCTTGCCCCGCTCCTTGCCGGGCTCCTCCTCGTCGTCGCCGACGTCGAGCACGATGATCCGCTGATCGAGGCCGATCTGCGGCGCGGCGAGGCCGATGCCGGGCGCCGCGTACATGGTCTGCGCCATGTCCTCGACCCACTGCGCCGTCTCGCCGGTGATGTTCTCCACCGGACGTGCAGTGCCGCGCAGAAACGGCTCCGGGAACGTCAAGATGCGACGAATGGCCATGAAGGGCTCGGGTGAGCGCGCGCAGGGAGGGCCGGAGCGCGTGCTCCCATTCTCATAACATGCTGATCGGATCGACATCAACGACGATGCGCGGCGTCCTGTCGTCGCGTGCTCCGCGCTCGAGCGGGCGGGCGGCGTCGAGCACGCGTCCGAGCGCGCGGTGGTCGATCGCCTTGATCAGCACCTGGTTGCGCCAGCGTCCGCGCAGCCGCTCGATCGGCGCCGGCGCCGGTCCGAGCACCTGCGGCTGCGGATCCGACGGGTCGCGCTCCGCGGCCTGGCGCAGGCGCTCGGCGAGCGCACGCGCGCGCCGCTCGACCTCGACGGCCTCGCCCTCGACCACGATGCGCGCGAGGCGTCCGAACGGCGGGTAGAAGAGCTCGCGCCGGCTGCGCAGCTCCGCGCGCGCGAACGCCTCGTAGTCGTGCTGGGTCGCCGCGATCAGGCTCGGGTGGTCCGGCTGCCGGGTCTGCACGAGCACGCGGCCCGGCTTGGCGCCGCGTCCCGCGCGCCCCGCGACCTGCGCGAGCAGCTGGAACGTCCGCTCGGCGGCGCGGAAGTCGGGGAAGTGCAGCGAGGCGTCGGCGAGCACGACGCCGATCAGCGTCACGCCCGGCGCGTCGTGTCCCTTCGCCACCATCTGCGTGCCGACCAGCACGTCGAGCTCGCCGTGCCGCCAGGCGTCGACCGTGCGGCGCACGAACGCGGCGCTGGTCGCGGTGTCGCGGTCGAGGCGCGCGATCCGCGCCGCCGGCAGGAGCGCGCGCACGTTGGCCTCGATCTGCTCCGTGCCGAAGCCGCGCGCGGTGAGCACGCTGTCGCAGCTCGGACAGTGCGTCGCCGGACGGCGCGAGAAGCCGCAGTGGTGGCACGCGGCGAGACGCTGCGCGCGGTGCACCGTCAAGCTCACGCTGCACGACGGACAGGTCTCGACGTGGCCGCAGACCTCGCACTGGATGAAGCGCGCGTAGCCGCGTCGGTTGAGGAAGAGCAGCGACTGGTCGCCGGCGCGGTAGTTCTCGACCAGCGCTTCCTCGAGCGCCGGCGACAGCGGCGAGGCGACCGGCGGCGGCGCCGAGCGCGGGTCGAGCGCGCGCGGCGCGTTGCCGTCGCCCGTGCGGTCGAACGCCGGACGCGCGCGCAGGTCGATCAGCTCGACGCGCGGCAGCGGCGCGTCGTTGGCGCGCGCCGAGAGGCGCAGCAGCTGGTAGCGTCCCTGCTGCGCCGCGCGGAAGCTCTCGAGCGACGGCGTCGCCGACGCGAGCACCACCGGACAGCCCGCGAGCTTGCCGCGCATCACGGCGACGTCACGCGCGTTGTAGCGTGGCGCTTCCTCCTGCTTGTACGCGGCGTCGTGCTCCTCGTCGACGACGACGAGGCCGAGGCGCGGCAGCGGCGCGAACACCGCCGAGCGCGCGCCGATCACGACCGGCGCACGACCGGCCGCGACGTCGCGCCAGGTCTGCCAGCGCTCGGGTCCGGTGAGCCCGCTGTGCAGGACGGCCGTCTCGCCGGGGAAGCGCCGCGCCGCTTCGGCGACGAGCTGCGGCGTGAGGCCGATCTCGGGAACCAGGATCAGCACGCCGGCGCCGCGCCGGCGCGCCGCCTGCGCCGCGCGCAGGTAGACCTCGGTCTTGCCGCTGCCGGTGACGCCGAAGAGAAGGAAGGTCGCGAACGTGCCGGCCGCGCCGTCGATCGCGGCGATCGCCTGCTCCTGCTCGGGGCTCGGGGTCTTCTCCGGGCGCGCGACCGCGTCGCCGTCGTTTTCGCGCGACGCGGTTTCGCTGCCGGCGTCGTCCGCCGGAGAGCCGCTGCCCGTCGTCTCGACCAGAAGACCGCGCTTCAGCAGCGCCGTCACCGCGCGTGCCGCTCCCGGCATGCGCTCCTCGAGCTCGGCGATCTGCACCGGGTGCGGATCGCGCGCGCGCACGAAGGCGTAGACCTCCGCCTGGCGCGTCGCGCGACCGAAGCTCGGCTCGCCGCCATCCTCCGGAACGACCGCGCGCACCGCACGCCGCGGTATGCGCCGCTCGAGCTCGACCTCCTCGATGACGACCGCGCCCTGGCGGCGCAGCGTGCGGAGCGCGGCGCTCGTGCCGGCGCCGAACTCCTCTTCGAGCTGACGGAGGTCGAGACCGCCCGGCGGCAGACGCTCGAGGATGCGGCGCGCGAGGCCGTCCTTTCCGTCACGGACCGACGCTTTGGTGTCGCCGAGCAGATCGGGCTCGGCGGTCGGCGCGTCGAGCGGCTTGCCGGTCGGTCGCACGTGACGCCGCCGCAGGCGCCGCAGCGGCGGCGGTACGACCGTGCGCAGCAACGAGCCCAGCGGAACGCGGTAATGACGCGCCGCCCAGCGCGCGAGCTCGAGCAGCTCCGCGGGGACGCTGAGCTCCGGCAGCGTCGCCGCGATCGGCCGCAAACGTAGATTCGGCGCGGGCTGGGCCGGACCCAGGACGATCCCCGTGACCCGCCGCGCGCCGAGCGGAACGGTGACGGCGGTGCCGACCTCGCTGGCAGAGCTCAAGTGGTAGGGCACTGCATACGATAAAGTTGTCAGTGCACCGCTTGGATCGACAATCGCAACCTCGACGGCGCTCTGCTCGGAGCGTGCGTCGCGGCCCGTCAAATCAATCTCACGAGACATCTCGACGTCCGAAGGTGCTCCTTAACTTCAGCTACTCCGGCTCGTCGAGGTGACGGCGCGAGAGGGCGGTTTCGATGCTGGCAAATCTGTTGCAGCGGCTCTTTGAACCGTGCTACCGGGCGAGCAGATCGAAGCAGGGGGGCTTCGATCGAGGGGGTTCGCGGACGCGCTGCTTCGCCGCTCCTGAGCGAAGCACGCGGTAGGTGGGGAAGTTGTGGCTGGGATGGGTTCTCGTCGCAAGTCCAGCCCGTTGAACGGGTTCGGCCGAATCTTCGGCCGGCTCACTGGGGGACGTTCGGGGAGCTACGTCGCGCTCGACATCGGATCGAGCGCCGTCAAGCTGCTCGAGGTGCGCGGCCCCGCGAGTAGCCCCGAGATCCTGCGTGCCGGCATCGCGCCGATCCCCGAGGGCGCGCTGCAGAACAACACCGTGCAGGACGTCGTCGCGGTATCCGACGTCATTCGCCGCCTGGTGGACGGCCTCGGCGTGCGTGCGCGTCAAGTAGTGACCGCCGTGCCAGGACCCGCGGTCATCATCAAGAAAGCGCGCCTCACCATGCGTCCCGGGGACGACCTCGAGGCGCTGCTGATGATCGAGGCCGCGAACTTCATCCCCGAGAACCTCGACAACGTGAGCCTCGACTACCAGGTGCTGCGCGCCGAGGACGCGGACATCGAGGTCCTGCTGGTCGCCGTCCGCAAGGACATCCTGTCCGGCTTCACGATGGCGATCACCGATGCCGGTCTCGAGCCGACGATCGTCGACGTCGATTACTTCGCGCTCGAGAACATGTACGAGCTGAACTACGAGACGGCCGAAGACCAGGTCATCGGTCTGATCAACATCGGCGCGCGCTACTCGTCGATCAACATCGTCAAGGGCGGCACGTCGAGCACGACCGGCGACGTGCAGGCTGGCGGCGGCGAGATCACCGACGCGCTGATCAAGGGGCTCGGGCTGTCCTACGACGACGCCGAGCGCGTCCAGGCGGGCGAGGAGCTCGGCGACAGCCGCGACCTCAAGATCCGCCAGATCATCGACAGCGGTTCGGCCGAGCTCGCGGACGCGATCAACCAGTCGCTGCGCTTCCTGTGGCGCACCGCGAGCGACGAGCCGCTGCGCGGGATCTACGTGACCGGCGGCGGCGCGCGCATCCCGGGTCTGGTCGACAAGCTCGCCGAGCAGCTCGACGTTCCGGTCGAGATCGCCAATCCCTTCAACCGCGTGCAGCTCTCGCGCAACCTCGACGTCACCGCGCTCGAGATGATGGCGCCGTCGCTGGCGGTCGCCGTCGGGCTGGGCACGCGGCGTCCGGGGGATGCATGATCCGCATCAACCTCATGCCCCGTGCCGAGGCGCGCCGTCAGGCCGCCCGGCAGCGCGACAAGCAGATCGCCATCATGATCGCGGTCGGGCTCGTGGCGATCATCGCTCTGACCGAGTTCCTGACGCGTCGCGACGCCAACCGCACGCAGGCGCTCGCGGACGAGTACCAGGCCGAGCTCGCGGCGCTCAACAAGAAGCACACCGCCGCGATCCAGCTCGAGCGCAAGCGCAAGGAGCTCGAGTCGAAGCTCGCGACGATCAAGATCCTCGAGCGTCAGCGCACGGGACCCGTGCACGTGCTCGACGACCTCAGCACGGCGACGCCCGAGGCGCTCTGGCTCACGGAGATGCGCGAGGCGAACGGCTCGATGACCATCCTCGGTCGCGGGCTCGACAACCAGACGATCGCGCTCTTCATGCGCAACCTCGCCGCGTCGCGCTACTTCACCAACGTCGACCTGGTCGAGACCAAGCAGGTCGAAGAGGGGCAGGCGAAGTTCAAGGAGTTCTCGATCCGCGCGAACGTCGTCTACGCCGGGCGCGCGCTGCCGACCGCCACGCCGGCCGCCGGGCAGCCCGCCGCGGGCGAGACGGGCGACGGCACCGACACCGCGCCGACGGGCGAGGGGCCGGCCGCGCAGGAGGCCACGGAGCCGGGTGAGGCGCTGCCGGGCGCGCTCGCCGCGCCGCAGACCGCGCGCCAGGCGGCGCAGGTCAGCGAGGCGCGCCAGACCGCGCAGGACGAGGCCGCGAAGCTCTTGGCAGAGGAGCCGCGGTCGTGAACGCCTTCCTCGAGTACCTCCAGACCCTCGACACCAACCGGAAGATCGCGGTCGCCGTGATCGTCCCGCTGCTGGTGTTGTTCGTCTACTACTTCCTCGTCGTGTCGCCGCGGGTGACACGCACCTCGCAGCTCGAGGAGCACATCGAGGAGATGCTCAAGGAGCGCGACCGCAAGACGTTCGAGGCGGCGCAGATGCCCGAGCGTGAGCGGGAGGTCGAGCAGCTCGACCGGCAGCTCAAGCTGGCGCTCACCCGCCTGCCGGACGAGAAGGAGATCCCCGAGCTCCTGAGCTCGATCTCGAACCTCGGCCGCGACGCGGGGCTCGACATCCTGGTCTTCCGGCAGATGCCGGAGCAGTACCAGGAGTTCTACGCCGAGGTGCCGGTCGAGATGCAGGTGCGCGGCGGATACCACCAGGTCGCGCAGTTCCTCGACCGCGTCGGCAAGCTCGACCGGATCGTCAACGTCTCGAACATCGTCGTCAAGTCGCCCAAGGTCGTCGACGACCAGCTGATTCTCGAGGCCAATTCGAGGGTGACCACGTTCCGCTTCCTGTCCGAGGCGGAGCGCGAACGGCTCATCAAGGAGAAAAAGATCAAGGGGGAGGAGAAGTGAAGTTCCGGGCTTCCTCTCTCATACTGCTGCTCATGGCCGCGGTGACGCTGCACGCGGGTGTCGTCCGCGCGGAGGATGCAGCGGCCGACGATCAGGCCAGCTACGAGTACGACCCCACCGGCAAGCGCGATCCCTTCCTGCCGCTGTTCCTGCTGCGTCGGCCTGCGAAACAGAACATGCAGCCGCTCACACCGCTGCAGCGCTACGAGATCGGTCAGCTCCGTCTGGTCGGGGTCGTTTACAACTTGGCTCCGCCGCGCGCGATGGTCGAGGACAGCTCTGGGCTGGGATTCATCGTGACGCCGGGTACGGCCATCGGTCCTAACGGTGGCGTCGTGACGGCCATCAGGCCGAGGCAGGTGGTGGTGGAGGAATGGGAAACCGACGTCATTGGCCAAAGACATCGGAAAGAGATCGTGCTCGAGCTTCCTCCCGACGAGGTGGCGTCGACGTCTCCCTGAGAGCGTGCTGGCGGCACGCCACCGCCTGGCTCTGCGTTGCGGCCATGGGGGTGGGCTCGTGCGCTGCGCACCAAGCGCCCGAGATCGTCGGCGTCGAGTACGAGACGCGCGTCAGCGGCAACGGGGTGGTCGCCGCCGAGACCGACGACGACGGGCGGTCGATCGACGGGGGTGACACCCAGGTAGCGTCCGCTGCGCCGGCGTCCGGCGACGAGCCTTCGTCGAGCGTCGCGAGCGCGGCGAGCGCCCTCAGCAAGGCGGAGCGCGCGCTGCGCCGCGCCGAGTCGGCAGCCGGCATGTCGTCCGGCGCGTCGGTCGCCACCACGATCGCCTCCGCGCCGCCGGCGTTCGTCGAGGAAGAGGAGCTGCGCTTGGTCGACGTGCGTCGCGCGAGCGACGCGGCTGGCACCGTGGTCGTCGCGCAGCTCTCGCGCGACGCGAGCGACGCGACCTCCTTCGAGCTGTCGTCGCCGCGTCGCTGCGTGGTCGACGTGAACGGCCCGCGCCCGGCCGCGAGCGGCCAGCGCACGATCTCGACCGGTGACCCGCGCGCGCCGACGCTGCGCGTGGGCAGCCATGCGAACCGTCTCCGCCTGGTGCTCGACATCGCGCCGGGCGTTCTCGATCCGTGCATCGCCACCACCGACGGCAGCGCCGTCGTGCTCGAGCTCGGTGGCCGTCCGCAGGGCGCGCCGCCGGTCGAGCTCTGGTCGTCGCCGTCCGCGCCGACGGGCGCCGAGGCGCACGCGGCGTGGGTGCTCGCGCGCGCGACCGGCGGCAGCGCCCCGGCGGTCGTCGCCGAGACGGAGGTGATGAGCGAGTCCGGCACGACGGTGGTCCGAGAAGAGGTGGCGGCGCTGCCCGCGGTGCGCGACGTGCCCGAGCCGCCGCCCGCGCCGCGCGTCGAGCCGGCGCCGCCGGTGCGTCAGCCCGAGCCGCCCGTCGACCGCGGCATCCGCTCGACCCTGTCGGCGCCGCCCGCGCCGGTTTCGCCGTACGATCCGGTGCCCGGTCCGCGCTCCGCGAGCGCGCCCGAGGACCCCGGGCCGCAGCGCAAGAAGTACACGGGACGTCGCATCTCGCTCGAGTTCAAGGACGCCGACATCCTCAACGTCCTGCGCATCATCGCCGACGTCGCGCAGCGCAACATCGTCGCGACCGACGACGTCAAGGGCCAGGTGACGATCGTCCTCCACGACGTCCCCTGGGACCAGGCGCTCGACATCCTGCTCAAGTCGACCGGCCTCGAGATGGTCGAGTACGACGACGTGATCACGGTCTCGACGGCGAAGCGCCTCGAGGAGGAGCGCCGTGCGCGTCTCGCCGCGCGTCAGGCGGGGGTCGAGCTCGAGCCGCTGCGCACCGAGTACATCCGCGTCAACTACGTGAAGGCGTCGGAGCTCGCGCGCCTGCTCGGCGGCGCCGCGACGCAGTCGGCTGCGGCCGCCGCCGCGACCGACACCCTGGTCGCGAACGCCGCGATGGACAGCCCGAGCCAGCGCCGCGGTCTGCTGTCGAGCCGTGGTCTCGTGCAGGTCAACGAGGCGACCAACACGCTGATCGTGCGCGACGTCGAGGACGGCATCCGCAACGCGAAGGAGCTCGTGCGTCAGCTCGACGTGCAGACGCCGCAGGTCGCGATCCAGGGCCTGATCTTCGAAGCCGACACCAACATCGACCGCGACCTCGGGATCCGCTGGGGCGCGCGCTACATCGCGAGCCCGGAGACCGGCAACCCGACCGGGCGCAACTTCCCAGGCCGCGTCGGCATCGGCGGCGCCGGACCGAACCAGCAGGATCCGGACAACCCGCTGCCGGTGATGTTCGACTTCCCGGCCTCGCAGGTCGCGCCCGGCGCCGGCAGCACGCTCGGGCTCGTGCTCGGCTCGCTGTCGGGCAGCACGACGATCGACGCCGAGCTGACCGCGCTCGAGCAGGCGGGCAAGGGCAAGGTCATCTCGCGGCCGAAGGTGATCACGCTGAACAACGCGGAGGCGGTGATCCAGAGCCTCGAGATCCTGCGCGTCCGCCTGCCGTCGACCGGCACGGTGATCAACACCGGCCCGGGCGGCGTCGCGGGCGGTCAGGTCACGGCGACGCAGGCGATCGACACCGGCATCATCCTGCGCGTCACGCCGCAGGTGTCGTCCGACGGCTACGTGCTGATGCAGCTCTTCGTGAAGTCGAGCGTGCCGAGCAACGTCACGACCGACGACATCCCGAACGAGATCAGCCGCCAGGCGACCTCGCAGGTGCTGGTGCGCGAGGGCGAGACCGTCGTCATCGGCGGCGTCTACCGCCAGCGCGCGAACACCGCCGAGTCCGGCGTGCCGTACCTGCGCACGATCCCGGTGCTCGGCTGGCTGTTCAAGAACAGCCTGCTGCGCGACAACCGTCAGGAGCTGCTGGTCTTCATCACGCCGCGCATCGTCTGGCGGCAGGAGACCAACCCGGCGACGCTGCCGACCGCGGCCGAGCTCTGGGAGCGGCGCGACCGCACCGCGTACCCGCTCGAGCCGGTGGCGAGCGCCCCGCCGTCGATGGTCACGACCCGGTGACCGCAGCCGGGCACGGCCGGGATGAATCCGCTAGTAGTCTGCCATGCTGAGATTCTTCACCGCGGGCGAATCCCATGGCCCGGCCCTGACCGCGATCGTCGAAGGCTTCCCTGCCGGGGTGCCGGTCACCGCGGAGGCCATCAACCACGATCTAGCGCGGCGCCAGAAGGGCTACGGGCGTGGCGGGCGGATGAAGATCGAGCGTGACGAGGTCCAGATCCGCTCGGGGATCCGCTTCGGTGAGTCGCTGGGCTCGCCGATCACGCTCGTCGTCGAGAACCGGGACTGGGCGAACTGGACGAGCAAGATGTCGCCGCGCGCCGAGGACCGCGACCCGAAGTACGTCGTGACCCGGCCGCGTCCCGGCCACGCCGACCTGACCGGCGCGCTCAAGTACGACCGGCGCGACGTGCGCGACATCCTCGAGCGCGCGAGCGCGCGCGAGACCACGATGCGCGTCGCCGTCGGCGCCCTCGCCAAGTGCCTGCTGCGCGAGTTCGGCATCGAGGTGCGCGGCTGGGTGAGCGAGGTCGGCCCGATCAAGGCGAAGCACGAGGGCCTCGACTACGACACGATCTTCACCGCCGCCGAGCAGAGCGAGGTCCGCGTCGCGGATCCCGAGGCGGAGCGCGCGATCATCGCGCTGGTCGACGAGTGCAAGCGCGCGGGCGACACGCTCGGGGGCGTCGTCGAGGTGGTCGCGACCGGGCTGCCGCCCGGGCTCGGCAGCCACGTGCACTGGGACCGCAAGCTCGACGGCCGCCTCGCCGGGGCGCTGCTGTCGCTGCAGGCGGCGAAGGGCGTCGAGATCGGCCTCGGCTTCGAGGCGGCGCGTCGCAAGGGCTCGCAGGCCCAGGACGAGATCTCCTGGGACGGCGGCTTCAAGCGCCACACGAACTACGCGGGCGGCACCGAGGGCGGCATGTCGAACGGCGAGCCGCTGGTCGTGCGCGTCGCCTTCAAGCCGCTCTCGACGCTGATGAAGCCGCTCGCCTCCGTGGACCTGCACACCAAGGAGGAGACCAAGGGGACCATCGAGCGCTCCGACGTCATGGCGATCCCCGCCGCGGCGGTGATCGCCGAGGCCGTGGTGGCCTTCGAGGTCGCGCGCTCCTTTCTCGAGAAGTTCGGTGGCGACTCCCTGCGCGAGATCAAGCGCAACCACGCGGGCTACCTCGAGCAGGTGCGCGAAGCTTGAGGCAGGCCGATGCGCGTCGTGCTGACCGGGTTCATGGGCACCGGCAAGACCGCCGTGGGCCGGCGGCTCGCCGCGCGTCTCGGCCGCGAGCTGATCGACACCGACGAGAGGATCGAGCGCTCTGCCGGACGCTCGGTGCGCGAGATCTTCGCGACCGAGGGCGAGGCGAGCTTCCGCGAGCGCGAGCGGCAGGTGGTGCGCGAGATCGCCGCCAGCTCGCCCGATGCGGTGGTCTCGACGGGCGGCGGCACGCTGCTCGACGACGACAACTTCGCGGCGCTCCGCGAAGGCAGCCTGCTCGTGTGCTTGACGGCGTCGCCGCGGACGCTCGCACGTCGTCTGCGCGGGACGGTGGCCGACCGTCCGCTGCTGCAGGGGCCTGCGAGCTTGAGCGAGCGCATCACCGAGCTGCTCGAGGCGCGCGCACAGCGCTACGCGCGCGTGCCGTTCCAGATCGACACGTCCTCGCTGACCGTCGAGCAGGTGGTCGACGCGATCGTCGCCGAGCTCGAGCGGGTCGAGTCCGCGGCGCGCGCGCAGTCGGCCGCAGGGAAGGCGTGAGCATGGCCGCGCAGCAGGTTCCGCAGGCCCAGCAGGTGACGGTCGAGCTCGGCGAGCGCTCGTACCCGATCTACGTCGGCCAGGGGATTCTCGAGAGCCTCGGCGAGCGCATGCGCGCGCTCGGGCTCGGCGAGCGGCTCGCGATCGTGACCAATCCGGTGGTCGACGGTCTCTACGGCGAGCGCGTGCGCGCGAGCCTGCGCGCTTCCGGCTTCGATCCGGTGACCATCCAGATCCCCGACGGCGAGGAGCACAAGAACCTCGCCTGGCTGAACTTCGTCTACGAGAAGCTGGTCGAGGCGCGGATCGAGCGCGGCTCGCTGCTGGTCGCGCTCGGCGGCGGGGTGGTCGGGGATCTGACCGGCTTCGCGGCGGCGACCTACCTGCGCGGGATCGACCTCGTGCAGGTGCCGACGACGCTGGTCGCGCAGATCGACTCCGCGATCGGCGGCAAGACCGGCGTCGACCTCGCGTCCGGCAAGAACCTGATCGGCGCCTTCAAGCACCCGCGCTTCGTGCTCGCCGACACCTCGACGCTCGCGACGCTGCCGCCGCGCGAGCTGCGCGCCGGGCTCGCGGAGGTCATCAAGACGGGCGCCATCCTGTCGCCCGAGCTGATCGAGTTCCTCGAGAAGGAGCACGAGCGCGTGCTGGCGCTCGACCGGGACGCGATCCAGCACCTGGTCTACGCCTGCGCGCAGATGAAGGCGCTCGTGGTGTCGGCCGACGAGACGGAAAGCGACTACCGCGCGATCCTGAACTTCGGGCACACTTTGGGCCACGCGATCGAGACCCTCACCGAGTACCGGACGTTCCTGCACGGCGAGGCGGTCGCGATCGGGATGGGCTTTGCGCTCCGCCTGTCGGTGCAGAGGGGGCTGCTCCGGCAGGAGGTCGCGGACCGCGTCCTGAGGTTGCTTACGCTTTATGGCCTGCCGACCGACATACCAGTCGATCTCGGCCGGCCGGCGCTCGCGCTGGCGGTCGAGGCGGACAAGAAGCGGAGCCAGGGACGCGTGAAGTTCGTGTGTCTCGAGGATCTCGGCCGCACGCGGTTCGAGAGGTTGTCGACGGAGGAGCTGCAAGCGGCGCTGGAGCGCGTCTGAGCGCTTCGGCGCAGAGAAATACGCCCGCCCGAGGCGGGTGGCGAGCTGGGGGTGTGGTCATGGTGACGAGGACGTGGTGGGCCGGTCTGGCGCTCGCGGCCGCCGTGTTGGCCGGTTGTGGTGGTGGCGGTGGGAACAACGATCAGGGCATCGTGTTTCGCGCCGGCGGGACGTTCCAGTCGCAGGCGTCGATCCAGCCCGATCAGATCACCTGCACCGAGCCGATCACCGTCGACGGTGCGATCGCCGACAACACGGCGACCATCTCGCTGAGCGGGACGACGTTCTTCCCGAACCCGAACGACCCGTTCGGCGATCCGTGCGGCGGCTGGCTGCAGCTCATCAACAACCTGTCGAACCAGTTCATCAACGTCACCGAGGTCGTGTTCAGCTACGACATCCCGGGAGCGGCGGTGCAGATCGGTCCGCACGCGATCAACATCGGTGCGACCATCCCGCCGACGACGTTCCAGGGCACCACGCCGAGCGGCGAGCCGAACGTCGTCTTCGTGTCGCTGCAGGGCAATATCGTGCCGCCGCAGATCATGGCCCAGCTCAATCAGAACGTGAACCGTCTGCCCGCACCGCCCTACGTCATGAACGTCTTCATGTACGCGCGCGGACGGTCGGACCAGGGCACGAACTACGAGACCAACGAGATCGGCTACACGATCACCGTAGTCGAGTGAGTCTGTGATTGACCAGGCGGCCGCGTGGGGGCTGGTTGCGGAGGTAGGGTCATGAGAAGGGTCGCGTCTTTCTTCGTCGCGCTGCTGGCCGTGGCGGTCGCAGCGGGCGTCACCAACTGCGGCGGCGGCACCGACGGTGGCGCGCCGCCACGAGCGCCGCAGTTCGTCCTCAACCGGGCGGGCACGTCGAGCAACTCGGGCACGCTCACGGTCGGGCTCGACCGCTTCAGCATCGACGCCAACAACGCGGACGAGGTGACGGTGGTGGCGCGGCTCCTCGACCCGCTCGGTGACCCGATCGCGGGCGTGCCGATCACCTTCGAGGCCTCGTTCCCCGACATCACCTTCGAGGGCGCGCCGCCGCCGCTCGAGGGCCAGTTCCCGACGGGAACCGCGGTCACCGACGGAAGCGGTCTCGCGGCGATCACCATGCGCGCCGGCGGCACGCCGGGGCGCCTCGCGGTGCAGGCGACCGCGCCGACGAACTTCCACCTGGGCGGCGTGATCTTCCTGCAGCTCAGGGACGTCGGCTTCATCTCCGGCGAGCTGCAGGTGCTGCCGCAGGAGATCACGGTGATCGACCCCGCGCCGGGCACCGTCATCCAGTTCCTGGTGATCGGCGGCCAGCCGTTCGTCGATCCGCAGCCGCCCTACATGCTGCAGAACGCGGCGAGCGGCCTCGGCGTCGCGGAGCTGCTCGACGACGGCCGCTTCCCGGTTCCCATCCGCTACACGCTGACCGGTCGCGGCGGCGGCGCGCTGATGGGCACGCACACCTTCACCATCGTCGACGCGGCGGGCAACGCCGTCACGGCGACGGTCAACGTCGAGTTCACCGAGCTGACGATCATGCCGGAGCAGGTGTCGCTCGTCACCGGCCAGTCGCAGGTGTTCGCGATCACGGGCGGCGTCCCGCCGTACACCTGCACGCCGAGCGGCGGCACGCTGAACCCGACCACGATCCCGAACAGCGGCGGCACGACGACCTTCACCGCCGGCGAGGTGAGCGGCTCGACGACGTTCACCATCATCTGCACCGACCAGTCCGGTCAGATCGCGACCGCGGAGGTCACCGTCGGGCCGGCGCCGACGCCGAGCGGTGGTGGCGGCACGCCGGTGCCGCCGTCGCCGACGCCGCAGACCGCGTCGACGGTCGTGGTCCAGGCGGTGCCGCCGACGGTCAACGGCGTCGATGGTGGCACTGCAAACATCACCGCGACCGTGCTCGACCAGAACCTGAATCCGATCGCCGGGCTCAACGTGCTGTTCACCATCGAGGGACAGCCGCCGGAGCCGCCGGCGACGCTCCCGACGCTGTCCAACTTGACGGCGGTGACGGACGCCAACGGCCAGGCGGCGACGATCCTCAACGTGCCGGGCGGCACGCCGCCGCAGTTCCTGACCATCAGCGCCCAGACGGTCGGCGCGTCCGGCCAGGGTGTGGTGCCGATCACCTCGCAGCGCACCGAGCAGCCGGGTCCGCCGGCGCGGCTCACGGCGGCGCTGGTCAAGGCGAACGCGTTCGGCGACAACAACGACGGGACCTTCGTCACGATCCTGTCGGCGCTGGTCACCGACGCGAACGGCAACCCGGTCGCGGACGGCGTGCAGGTCGACTGGGGTCCGGTGCAGCCGACCTCGGCCTCGGTGGTGAGCCCGAGCTTCACCAACGGCCAGCCGCCGTGCAACACGGCGCCCTACGAGTCGGAGACCGGTCTCGCGATCAACCCGCAGCCCGGAACGGCGCTCACCTGCCTGATCTACCCGGCGAACCTCGCCGGTCTCGCGGGCTCCGTGCGGGTGTCGGTGGCCGGGACCTCGCTGATGACCACGGCGAACATCTTCCTGCCGGGTCCGGTCGAGCCGCCGCCGCCGACGCCGCAGCCCACCCCGCAGCCGACGCAGACGCCGGCTCCGACGCCGACGCCGGCTCCGCCGGTGGTGGTGCCGTCCAACGCCATGCTGTCGATCGGCGGGATGCAGGTGTTCGCGGTGACGGGCGGCGTGCCGCCGTACACGATCAACGCGAGCGGCGGCACCGCGATGCCGACGACCCTCCCGTCGTCGGGCGGCACGTTCACCTACACCAAGAACTCGCCGGGCACCTTCACCATCCTCGTGGTGGACTCGCGCGGCGCGGTCGGCACGGCCACGGTGATGGACCTGCCGACGCCGGCGCCGACGCCGTGAGCCGGCTCGGCTGAGCGGACGGGAAGAGGCGCGGGCCCGAGGGGCTCGCGCCTCTTTCTTTTTCGGCGCCGACGCCGTCGGGCGCGCGTGCGCTACGGCGTCGGCGAGTGGGGGTGGCTGCTCTCGGTCGCGCGCAGCAGCGGCACCGCGAGGATGCCGAGCAGGATCGTGAAGATCGCGTGCAGCACGAGCCAGCTCGTGATCAGCAGCTTGCCGATCACCTCCCAGTTGTAGAGCTCGCCGTAGAACACGTAGTGCCACAGCACGAGCGTCGCGCCGGCGCTCGACACCAGGCCGGCGACCACCCCGGTGGGATGGCGCTCCGGCGACGTCCAGCTCCACGCCTCGATCACCAGGATCGCCAGATAGGCCGCGCCGAGCAGGCGGACGAAGATCGTCGCGGCCGGCGTCCAGGTCGGGATCCCGAACTCGGGGAACAGCCCTGCCGGCAGGAACAGCAGCGGCAGCACCCACAGCACGAGCGAGATCACGATCTTCACCCCGAGGACCTTGCGGAGAAGCGACATGGGCCGCGACGCTAGGGGAGCCGAGGCCGCGAGGCAAATGGCGGTCCGCGTGCTAGCATCCGCGCCGTGTCGAGCGTCCTCGTGTTGCACGGCCCGAACCTGAACCTTCTCGGCGACCGCGAGCCGGAGATCTACGGCCGCATCACGCTCGCCGAGATCGACCGTCGGCTGACGGCTCTCGCGGCCGAGCTCGGCGTCCACGTCGAGACCTTCCAGTCGAACCACGAGGGCGAGCTGATCGATCGCATCCAGTCGGCGCGCGGTCGGATCAGCGCGATCGTCGTCAACGCCGCCGGCTACACGCACACCAGCGTCGCGCTGCGCGACGCGCTCGCCGCATCCGGCGTTCCGGTGATCGAGGTGCACCTGAGCAACGTGCACCGTCGCGAGCGCTTCCGGCATCGCTCGCTGATCGCCGGCATCGCCACCGGACAGATCTGTGGCTTCGGCGTCGACAGCTACCTGCTCGGCCTGCGCGCCGCGGCGGCGCTCGCCGCCGGCGGCCCGGCGAAGCACTGACCCCGAAGCGCCGCCCCCAGCCCCATGGACGTCGAAGAGATCCGCAAGCTGGTCCGCCTCATGGAGGAGGCGGGCCTCACCGAGCTCGAGGTCGAGGACCGCTCGGGGAAGATCCGTCTCGTGCGCGGCGCCGTGCCGCGCGCGCGGGCGGGCGACCCCGCGCCGGACCACGCCGAGCGCGAGCCGGCGCCGCGCGACGACGCCACGCTCGCGTCGACGCCGTCGTTCGTGCGCGACGAGCCCTCGGCGAGCGACGGTGACGGTCAGGGCGAGCTGCCGCCCGGCCACCTCGTCGTCACCTCGCCGATGGTGGGCACGTTCTACCGCGCGCCCGCGCCCGACGCGGCGCCCTTCGTCAGCGAGGGCGACGTCGTCCAGCCCGGCCAGGTGCTGTGCATCATCGAGGCGATGAAGATGATGAACGAGATCCACGCCGAGACGCCGGGGCGGATCGTCAGCATCGAGGCCGAGAACGGGACGCCGGTCGAGTACGGCTCACCGCTGTTCGTGCTCGCCGCGCTCGAGTGACGCCCGCGCCGCTCTGCCTCACGCCGACTCGACGATCCGGGGCGGCGCTGCGAGGTCGACGAGCTTGGCGTGCAGCTGCGCGAGCCGGTCGCGGAGCAGCGCATCGAAGGTGAAGTAGATGATCTGCCAGCCTTCCTGCGCGAGCTCGGCTAGCGCGGTCGCGAGCGCTTCGCGGCGCGTCGCGTCCGAGGACAGGAAGGCGTCGTCGAGCACCAGGAAGCCGGGCTCGCCGAGCAGCCGGCGGACGAGCGCGAGGCGCACCGCGAGCGACAGCTGGTCGCGCGCGCCGCGGCTCAGCGACTCGCTGCCGAAGCGCGTGCCGTCCTTGCGCTCGACCGCGAGCCGTCCCTCGCTGTCGAGCACGACGGAGCGGTAGCGTCCGGCGGTGAGGCGCGAGAGGTAGGCTCCGGCGCCGCCCGGTCCCGGACCGAGCGCTTCGCGCAGGGGACGGTCGATGTCCTGCGCGAGCTCCTGCAGCGTCTCGACGCACAGCCGCGCCGCCGCGGCGTCGCGGTCGATCGCGGCGACGGCGGCCGAAAGCCGCTCGCGCTCCGCCTCGGCCGCGCTCAGGTCCGGCAGGCCGATGGTCGCGAGCGTGCGCTCGCGGCGGTCGCCGAGCTCGGTGCGCAGCCGCATGAGACGCGCGTCGAGCTGCTCGATCTGCTGCTCGCACTGCAGGAGCTCGTTCGGGTCGGCGGCGAGCCCGGGATCCGCGACGGCGAGCGCCTCGATGCGCCGCTCGACGTCGCCGTCCGCGACCTCGCCGAGCAGGCTCGCGAGCGTCGCGCGCGCCTGATCGCGCGCCGACGCGGCGCGCGTCCGCTGACGAAGCTTCTCCTCGAGCTGATCGAGGCTCGCGAGGCGCACACGCTCGCGCACCTGCGCGATCTTGCGCTGCGCCTCGTCGAGCCGCTGCAGGCGCTCGGTCTCGATGCGCTGCGCGGTGGCGAGCGTCGCCTCGACTTGACGCTTTCTCTCGGTCGCGGCGGTCAGCTCGAGCTGCGCGCGATCGGCACCGCTGCTGATCGCGGCGAGCTGGGTCGCGCAGTCCTCGAGCGTGTTGGCGCGACGCAAGAGCGCGCCGCAGCTCGCGATCGCGCGCTCCTCGGCCTGCGCCGCGGCGCGCATGCGGCTCGTCGCGAAGATCGCGAGCCCGCCCGAGAGCAGCCCCGCGAACGCCGCCGCGCCCGCCGCGAGCCCGAGCGACACGCTGCGCGACGCGTCCTCGGGGTGTGCGAGCGCTTCCACGCCGACCCCGACCGCGAGCAGCAGGAGCAGCGTGCCGACCACCGCGAGCGGCGTGCGCCAGAGCGACCACAGGTGCGCCGCGGAGCGCAGCATGCGCGCCGCGTTGACCACCGCTTCGAGATCGCGCCGCGTGCACTCGGTCGCGAGCGAGGTCGCGTGCTCCGCCGCGAGCTCCTTCTTGCGCACTTCCTCGGCCGCGAGCGCGAGCTCGTCGCGCAGGCGGTGCGTGTCGTGCTCGGCGCTCTTCGCGACCGCGGCGGCCGCGCGCACGGCGCTCACGCCCTCGCGCCACTGCACGAGGTCGTCCTCGCCGTAGCGCTCGAGCTCGGCGAGCTCCGCGCTCGCCGCACGCCAGCGCGCGAGCGCCTCGCGCGCGATCCGGTAGCGCTCGTAGCGCTCGGCGGCGCGCAGCTTCTCGCAGCGCTCGCGCAGCTTCTGCCGCTGCCGCTCGGTGCGCTCGATGTCGTCGATCACCAGCGCGACCGCGGGCAGGTCGGCGAGAAACGCCTCGACGCGCGCGAGACGCTCGGCGAGGCGCTGACGCTCGTCCTGCTTCGCGTCGCGCAGCTCGCCGCTCTGGCTCAGCGCCGCCGTGCTGCGCACGCGCTCGGCGACCTTGGTCAGGTCGATGCCGACCAGACGTCCGCGGATCGCGTTCAGCCAGTTGCGTCCGGTCTCGAGCGACGCGTCGGCGTCGCGGACGATGAACAGCCGCGCGAGCGACGGGTGCTCGCGCAGCAGCTCGATCAGCGGGCCGCCCTCCTCGGGCACGAGCTTGAGCTGGATCTCGCCGGTGAAGCCGGGTCCCTCGCGAAAGCCCTCGAGCAGCTTCGAGCCGCCCGAGCGCACGCGGTCGCGCAGCGCGCGCACGAGCGCGTCGATGCACGACGTCTTGCCGGCCTCGTTCGGGCCATAGACCACCGTGACGTCGGCCGGCTCGAGCAGGAGGTCGCGCAGCGGGCCGAAGTCGCGGATCGCGAGCCGCTCGATGCGGATGCTCACGGCAGCGACTCCTGGAACGCGGCGAGGCCCATGCGCAGCGCGCGCGCGACGGTCGCCGGGTCGTCGCCGCGCTCGCGCGCACGTCCCACCAGCCGGGTCACGAACTCCGACACCACCGGGATCTGCGCGAGCTGCGGGAAGCTCGCCACCGAGAGCTCGAGGATCGGGAAGGACGCCGCGTCGTCGTCGACCGCGGCGCGCGGCGGCGTCGCGCTCGGCACCGGCATGCCCCAGGCGAGCGCCAGCGCGCGGTTCGCCGACTCGCGCAGCGTGCTCTCGGGCTCGACCGACGCGCCGGTCAGCCGCGCGATCACGCGCACGCCCGGTCCCTTCAGCGCCGCCGCCTGCTTGGCGAGCTGCTCGACCGCCTCGCGCTCCGCGCCCGGGATGCACGAGACCTCGACGCGCTCGTGGTACGGCGTCGCGAGCGCGACCTGCTCGTGCGCGAGCACGCCGACGCCGGGCTCGAGGTCGACCACCAGCACGCCGCGCGGCCCGAGCTCGCGCGCGCTGGTCGTCACCGGCGAGCCGGGGTACGCGATCAGCCGCTCGCCCTCGCGCTGCGCGAGGTGTCGTCCGGCGTGCACGTGGCCGAGCGCCGCATAGCAGCAGCGTCGCGTCACGTCCGGCGCGAACACCGGCATGAAGGCTCCTTCCTCGCCGTCGCCGACGAACGCGTCCGCCACGCCGTCGACCAGCGTCGCGTGTGCGACCACCACCGTGTGACGCGGATCGGTCGAGAGCCCCGTCAAGCACTCGGCGACCGTGCGCCCGTGCTGGTAGGGGACGCCGACGAAGTCGAGGCCGCAGGCGCGGGCGCGCGCGTACGGCGTCTTCGCGAGCACGACGGCGTTGGCGCCGAAGTCGGCGCTCGAGGCGTACGCGTCGGGATCGTGGTTGCCGGGCACGAAGATCACCGGACGCGGCGCGATCTCCTGCACCATCTTGCGGACCGCCGCGCGCTCGGCGACGACGTCGGCCGCGCGATCGAACAGATCGCCCGCGACGATCACGCCGTCGGCGTTGCGGGCGACGGCTTCGGCGAACACCTTCTCGAGCGCACGCCGGCGCTCCGGACGGTCCGGGCGCAGGTGGACGTCCGAGGTGTGGAGCAGTCGCACGCGGGGCATGTGCGCTCGGGTTAGCATCCCGCCCGGATCCTGCGAAGGAGGTTGCGCGGGATTTGGCGCGGACGCGGAATTTCGCGCTAGCGCGCGAAAGCGACCGGTCCCGCCGCCGTCGACGGAGCCGCGATGCGGATGCGCTCGGGCTCGTAGAGGCCCCACACCGTCGGGCGGAAGTTCACCAGGTCGTCGCTGTACGCGAACGCGATCTTTTGCCGCACGGTCGGCAGCATCGGCAGCTCGACGTGCAGGATCTCCTGGATGCGGAAGTACGCCTGACGGCGCTTCTCGAGGTCGAGCTCGGCGGCGCCGACGTCGAGCAGGTGGTCGATCTCCGCCTCCCAGGGCGTGGCGGGCGTCTTCTGGCCCGGGTTCCAGAGGTGCAGGTTGCCGCTCGAGCGCAGCAGGTTCGCGCCGTTGTTCGGGTCGATGCTGCCGGTGAAGCCCATGAGCACCGCGTCCCAGTCGAAGCTCGAGCTCAGACGCTCGACCAGCGACTGGAAGGTCTGCGGACGGTAGTTGACCTTGAGGCCGAGCCGCGTCCAGTCGTCCTGCAAGATCGAGCACATGCGCTCGCGCAGCAGGTTGCCGGCGTTGGTGACCAGCCCGAACTCGATGCGGTTGCCGCGCTCGTCCTCGCGCCAGCCGTCGCCGTCGCGGTCGCGGTAGCCCGCCTCGTCGAGCATGCGCGCGGCGAGCTCGAGGTCGTACGGGTAGTCGCGCAGGTTCGGGTTGTGGAACACCGGGTTCGCGGGCGAGGTGTACGCGACCGCCGGCTCGCCGAAGCCGTAGTAGATCGTGTCGATCATTCCCTGCTTGTCGATCGCGTGCGCGAGCGCGAGCAGGAAGCGGCGGTCGGTGAACCACGCGAGGCGCGGATCGTCGCCGTAGTGGCGCGGGTTGCGGTTGAAGGAGACGAACAGGATCCCCGCGTCGATGCCGATCTCGTCGACCTTGATGCCGAGCTCGCGCGCGCGGTCCTGCAGGTCGGCGATCTCCTCGGGGCGCGGCGCGTAGTAGTGGGTCTGACCGTCGAGGAAGCGCAGGCTGAGCGCGTTCTGCTCGGGTACGATCAGCGTCACGCGACGCTCGAGGTAGGGCAGGCGCTCGCCGTTCGCGTCACGCTTCCAGTAGTCGTCGTTGCGCACGTACTCGAGGTACTGCGCCGGGACGTAGCGCCTGAGCTTGTACGGCCCCGTGCCGACGATCTGCTCGGGCGGCGTGTCGATGCCCCAGACCTGCGCGAAGCGCCCTTCCGCGAGCGCCTTGCCGAGCACGTGCTCCGGCAGGATCGGCAGCGCGACCGCCGAGAGAATCGGCGCGAACGGCTCCGGCAGGAGGAAGCGCACCGTGTGCTCGTCGACCACCTCGACCCGGATCGACTCGCCCTTGACGGTGAGCGTGAAGCGCGCGCTGTTCGGCACCTTCGGATCGAAGATCGCGGCGAAGGTGAACGCGACGTCGTCGGCGGTGAACGGCTCGCCGTCGTGCCAGCGCACGTCGCGCCGCAGGTAGAAGGTGCAGACCTTGCCGTCGTCGCTCCACTCCCAGCGCTCGGCGAGCTCGGGCTTCGGCAGCGTCGTCTCGTAGTCGATGTCGACGAGGCCATCGAAGATGGGCCGCAGCACGTCCGACGAGGTCGCGTCGGTCACCAGGATCGAGTTGAAGGTCTTGGGATCGCTGAGGATCGCGTTGACGAGACGGCTCGTCTCGGTGTGCGCGCGGCGCGACAGCCGCGACTCGCCGCGCTCGCAGGCCGTTGCGAGCAGCGCGACGACGAGCAGCGCGACGCAGCGAAGCGTGCGGGACATCGGTTGGACCGCGAGCTCGACCGGGCCGCCCGCGTCAGGCCGGCGGCACCAGCGGCGCCTCGCGCATGCCGGCGGGGGTCGCGAGCGAGAAGCGCGTGCGCTCGACCGGCGGGTTCAGCGTGACGTCCGCGTACTGCAGGATCGCCTCCGCGTGCGGCGTGCGCACCGTGATCGAGGTCGCGACCGGCACGCCGTCGATCATCCGGAAGTTGCCGAAGCGCGCCTCGAGCACCTTCTCGCCATTCGCCGTGATGCGCTCGAAGAACACCGCGACGACCGGCGCCGTCTCGCTCTCGGGGAGCCGGGCGAAGCCGACGACGAAGGTGTCGCCCGGCGCCTCGGCGCTGAAGGCGTGCAGCAGGACGGTCGGCTCGATCTCGCCGGGCAGCGTGCCGGTCGCGAGCCCGGCCTCGCGCCCGCTCGACACCCAGGCGCCGCTCAGCGACAGCGGCGGCACCGGCGGCAGGCCGAGCAGGACCTCGGTCGCCTCGGCGGCGGTCGCCTGAACGCCGGTCGCCATGCCGATCGCCGGCGCGGTCGCGGGGCCGCGGTAGACCGTGCGCTCGCCGGGGACCAGGATCGCGAGCTCGCTGCCGTCGCTCGCGACCGCGTAGGTCACGCCGAACGGCGACAGCGCTTCGAGCCGGAACGACGACGGCGCCTCGACCAGCACCGCCTGCGAGGCGCGCAGACGCTCGCGCACCGTCTCGCCGCCGCGCGTGTCGTCGATCGAAACCTGCAGCTTGGCCGTGCCGCTCAGGCCGCGCAGCGCCGCGCGCCGCGCCTCGATCACGTTGCCGAGCGCCTGCGGCGAGGCCTCGCGCAGCGTCCCCGGACGCGACAGGTCGCCGGGCGCACGCGCGACGCCCGCGCAGCCGGCGGCCAGCGCCACGAGCGCGAGCGCCAGCAGCGACGCGCCGAGCCGCGAGCGTCCCGCGTCGACGCTGCGGGTGGTACGGGCGAGCGGGCCCGAGCTCACAGGCGCGACGCGCCCACCTTGTCGGCCCGCTCCATCGCGCGGACCTTGTCCTCGATCCGGGCGCGCTGCGCGTTGTCCTCGGTGCGCTTCAGCGCATCGCGGTACAGACGCAGCGCCTCGAGCTGACGGCCGACCTGCATGTAGGCGTCGGCGAGGTGCTCGATGATCGTCGGGTCGTCGCCCGCGAGCTCGAGCGCGCGCTGCAGCTCGTCGACGGCGCGCGCGTAGTCGCCGCGCTGGTAGTAGACCCAGCCGAGGCTGTCGACGTAGAAGCCGTCGTTCGGATCGATCTCGAGCGCCCGGAGGATGAGCTGCTCCGCCTCGTCGAGGTCGCGTCCTTCCTCCGCGAGCGAGTAGCCGAGGTAGTTGAGCGCCGCGGCGTTCTGCGGGTTGAGCTCGATCGCCTTACGCATCTCGGCGAGGCACGCCTCGCGGTCGTTGTTCTCGTTGTAGAGCGCGCCGAGCGTGAAGTGGTAGCGGTCGTTGTTGGGATCGGCCTCGACCAGCTTCCGCGCGAGCTCGATCGCCGCCGGCAGCCGCTTGCGCTCGCGCTCGAGCGACACCAGGAACTCGATGATGCTCGTCGAGCCGGGACGCGCCGCGAGCGCCGCGTTCGCGTGCTCGGCCGCGGTGCCGAGGTTGCCCTCGGTCTGCGCGAGGTAGGCGAGCTGGAGCTGCGCGTCGGCGTAGAACGGCGACTCGCGCGGCACCATGTCGAGGTTCTCGCGGGCACGCGCGGTCTCGCCGGTCTCGGTGTAGACGACGCCCAGGTAGTAGCGGACGCGCGCGTTGTCGGGATCGGTGCTGAGGACGAGGTTGAGCTCGGTCGCCGCGCGATCGAGCTCGCCCTTCTCGAGGTAGATGAGACCGATCTTGACGCGCGTCTCGGTCGGATCCGCCTCGATGCGCTCGAGCTCGCGGAACTCCGCGATCGCCTCGTCGAGCCGCTTCTGGCCGACGAGCAGCGAGGCGAGGCGGTTGCGCGCGACGACGTTCTCCGGGTCGATGGTCAGCGCCTTGCGGTAGAGCGCGGTCGCGCTCTCCGGCTGCTGCTGCATCTCCTCGACCAGCGCGAGGTCGGTCATCACCAGGCCCGAGCGCGGGTTGCGCTTGAGCGCCTCGAGGAACATCTTCTCGGCCTCGTCGAGGCGTCCGGCGCCGGCGTGCAGACGGCCGAGGTAGTAGTAGCCCATCACCGAGTGCGGGTTGGACTCGATGAGACGCTCGAGGGTCGTCGCGGCGGCCTGGTCGTCGCCGGCCTTGCTGCTGAGCGCGGCGAGGAAGAGGTAGGCCTCCGGCATCCCGGGGTCGAGCTCGATGATCTCGCGATAGACCTGTGCTGCCTCGGCCTCGCGACCGAGCCCGGCGAGCGTGCCGGCGAGCAGCAGACGCGCCTGCACGTCCTCGGGGTCGAGCTCGACGGCGTAGCGCGCCTGCTCGTAGGCACGCGACAGGTCGCCGCGGCGGACGTAGAGATTCGCGAGCCGCGTGCGCAGCCGCGGCTCGTTCGGATCATACTTGACGGCCGACTCGAACTCGCGCAGGGCGACGTCGTAGTCGGCGTTGCGCATCGCGACCTCCCCCTTGAGGAAGTGCGCGAGCGCGCGATCGTCGTCGGTGAGGCCGAGCTCCTCCGCCGTCTTGCGTGAAGTGTACTGCGAGGAACCGTCGCCGCGTGACGCCCAGTGCAGCGAGGTACAAGCCGAAAGAGAAACCGCCGAGGCGAACAGCAGCAGCACGAGCGGGTTCATGGTTTCGGCCAATCGGGTAGCACGGGTGGCATACCGCGGCAAAGCAGGGTTCGTCCGCGAGGCGCGCGAAAATGCGCGATTTCTTGCCGGTCTCGGCGTGCGGTCGGAGGCGACCGCGAGCCGCGCGCGGGAGCCTGCGACGCGAGCGCAAGGCACTCACTCGGCGCCCGTCGCGGGGTCGTTCAGGACGGCGCCGGCTTGCCCTGCTGCAGCTTCTCGACCTCGCCGGCGAGCGCCTGCGCGCCGCCCTGCTGGTGGGCGGTCACGGCGGTCGCGATCGCGTCTTTCTGCGCCTGGGTCGGCTTGGTGACGCCCGGGATCCAGGCATAGAGGACGTCGGCGCGCTCGCCGTACGTTCCGGCGAGCGGCGCCTCGTTGGTCAGGTACACGCGCTCGCCGGAGATCGTGTAGGTGATCACGGTCGCGTTCGCGGTGGGCACGCTCATCCCTGCCGCGCGCTCGATCGCCGTCTTGACGTCGCTCGTCCCGCTCGCCGCGCCCGGCACCCAGAGGTAGCGGTTCTTGACGTCCTGCCAGTAGAGGCCCTCCGGCGCGTACGACGTCGCGTAGACGACGGTGTCGGAGGCGACGCGGTACATGACGACCGGCGACGAGGTGACCTGCGCGGTGGTCGCGGCCTGCTCCTGGCTCTTCTTGACCTTGGCGGCGGCGAGCATCGCGGCGGTCAGCGGGATGGTGGTCGAGATGACGGGCGTCACGCCGCACGAGTACACGGCGGTGCCGGCGCCGCCGGTGACCACCGACACCGAGCCCGGCGGGCAGGCGTAGTACGCGTAGTACTGGGGGTAATAGTAGTAGGGCGACGCGTAGTACTGCTGCAGCGTCGGCGCGGTGGTGGTGACCGTCGTGCGGGTGCAGTCGCCGTCGAGACACGTCGTGCGGTTGCGCGTCACCTCGTCGCCGTCGGTGCCGACGCTGCGGCCGTAGATCTGGTCGCCGTCCTTGACGACCGTGCCGCTCGCGGCGCCCTGGCTGTCGACGGTCGCGCCGTGCGCGACGAAGCCGTCGTCCGTCTTGGTCACCGCCGCGGCCGAGTCCGACCACTTGCCGGTGCTGGTCGAGGTCGAGCCCTGGTACTGCACGGTGTCGCCGTCGCGGTTCCAGTCGCCGTCGTGCGAGGCGCTGACGCCGTCGCGGTTGGTGCCGCTGACCGAGGTGTCGAGCGACTGCACGCGGCCGTCGGAGACCGTGCCGCTCGCCGACGAGCTGGACGTGCCGCCGGCGCTCGTGCTGCCGGAGCCGGAGTAGCTGAAGCTGCCGTCGTCCTTGGTGACCGATCCGGTGTGCGACGCCGACTGGCCGCTCGCGCCGGTGACGTCGACCTGGCGCGTCGTGGTGTCGCCGTCGGTCGACTTGCTCGCGTCGACGGTGCCGCCCCCGCGGGTCTCGCGGCTCACGCCGTCGCCCGACGCGCTCGCGGCGTCGCTCGCGCCCACGTCGGCGCCGCTGCCGAAGCGCTCACCGAAGCGACCGCCGCCCTCGCCGCCGAAGCGCTCCTGCGCGCCCTGGACGCGCTCGCCCGAGCCCTGGAAGCGCTCCTCGCGCTCGCCGCCGAAGCGGCCGCCGGCCTCGGCGCCGCCCTGGAAGCGCTCGCCGAAGGCGCCGCCGCCGCGGCCGCCGAAGCGCTGCGCCTCGACCGGCTGCGCGAACGCCACCAGGCAGAGCAGGGCGAGCGCCGCGCTGCCGAGCGAGAACCACCGTCCGTCGACTTGCGACGAGCTGCTGCGTGTCATGACGTGCTCCTTCGTCGATGCCTCGAACTTCATCCCTGGGCCGATTCCTTCGACGTCAAGCACGCAATGAACGCGAGGAGCTGCTCGAGCGACTCGAAGTGCGCGCTCTCGCCCGACAGCACGTGCTCGACGCGACCGGACAGCACGCGGCTCACGGGATCCGCCGCGGCGCTGAGCTGAACGACGAACGCGCGATCGGTCGGAAGCGACGTCGGGAAGGTCCGTGCATCGTGCCGGACGATACGCCGATCGCCCGGCTGACGTCATACGGTTCCGGTTCGATTTCGGTTCGATTGCCGTGTGCGCTCCGCTCAGGCGGACGCGGCGGCCAGCGCGGCCGCGTAGACCCGTCCGACGGGCACGCCGTGCTCGAGGGCGGCGCGCCGGCAGTCGTCGTACTCCGGCGTGGCGCGCTGCGAGCCGTCGGGAAGCGTCGCCACCTTGACGCGGATCGCGCCGAACGGGGTCGTCACCGTGCGCTGCTCGCGCGGCAGGACGATGCGCTCGACCGCGTGCATCCGCACGCCGATCGTCGTGGTCTCGCGCAGCAGCACCCCGGCGATGCGCTCGCGCGCGGCGGGCTCGCAGATCACCTGCACCAGCGTCGCCGGGCGTCCCTTCTTCATCGTGATCGGAGCGAGCGTGACGTCGCGCGCGCCGGCCGCGAACAGCGCCTCGACCGCGGGCTCGAAGAGCTCCGGATTCATGTCGTCGACGTTCGCTTCGACGACGACCATCTCCTCGAGCGTCGTCCCGGCGCCGGAGTGGGCGATCGCCGCGCCGGTCGAGCGCGCGGCGCGCTCGCCGAGCACGACGCGCAGCAGGTTCGGACGGTCGGGGAGCTCGCGCTCGCCCGCGCCCCAGCCGATCGCGCGCGGCACGATCTCGGTGCCGCGCGCCGGCTTGGCGAGCGCCGCGACGATCGCAGCCCCGGTCGGGGTGACGAGCTCGTGCGTGCCGTCCTCCGGACGCACCGGGAAGCCGCGCAGCAGCTCGACGGTCGCGGGCGGCGGCACCGGGATCACGCCGTGCTGCGAGCGCGTCAAGCCGGAGCCGAGCGGCAGCGACGACACCAGCACCTCCTCGACGCCGAAGTGCTCGAGGCCGAGCGCCGTGCCGACCACGTCGACGATCGCGTCGATCGCGCCGACCTCGTGGAAGGCGACGTCGTCCGGCGTCACGCCGTGCACGCGTGCCTCGGCGACGGCGAGCGCGTGGAAGATGCGCTGCGCGCGCTCGCGGACGCGCGGCGTGAGCGCGGTGCGCTCGAGGAGCTCGCGGATCTCGCGGTAGTGGCGGTGTCCGTGCCCGGCGTCTCCGTGGGCGTGCTGTGCGTGCTCGCCGCGGCGGCGCGCGTGCTCGTCGGGTTTGCGCGCGTGCTCGCGCTCGCCGTGGTGGTGGTGCTCGTGCGCGTGATGGTGCTCGTGCGTGTGCTCGTGGTCGTGAGGATGCCCGTGGTGGTGGTGCGCGTGCCGCGACGGCGCGTGCGGGAAGAGCCCCGGGTCGCCGTCCGCGCCCTCGAGGTGCACGGTGAACTTGGTCGCCGTGATCCCCGAGCGGACGCGCTTTCCGACCTCGAGCCGGTAGCCCGAGACGCCGAGCGGCGCGAGACCCTTCTCGAGCACCTCGAGCGGCAGGCCGAGGTCGAGCAGCGCGCCGATCGTCATGTCGCCGCTGATGCCGGAGAACGCGTCGAGGTAGAGGACCGTCATCGGCGCTTGCCGTCCGCTTTCGCCGCGCCGCGCGACGTCGCACCGCGCGCCGTGCGCGCCGCCGTCCGCGCCTCCGCCTGCTCGACGCAGGCGAGGAACAGCCGGTGGAAGTTCGCGATCGTGCCGAACTGCTGGATGTACGAGTCGAGCCCGACCAGCGCGCGCAGCAGGAAGACGCTGTGCCCCGGCGACTTGAAGACGCGGTTCTCGAGGCTGATCTGCGCGACCTTCATCGCGCGCTCGACCGACTGGTACTCGCGCGGATCGTACTCGCGGTCCTCGTAGATCGGCTCGAAGATCAGATCGAGCATCTCGAGCATCGGCGTCGGATCGTCGGTGCGGTCGATGAAGCCGAGCTCGACGCAGGCGTCCGCGGCGGTCGCGCGGTCGCGGTCGAGGAGCGCGCGCGCGAGCCGCAGGTACTGCGCGCGCACGGACTCGGGGAAGATGCGGATCGAGCCGAAGTCGAGGATCGCGAGCTTCGGGTGGTACGTCACCAGGTAGTTGCCGGGGTGCGGGTCGGTGTGCAGGATCCCGAGCTCGAAGATCTGCCGCCAGAGCGTGTCGAAGTACTTGAGCGCGACCCAGTCCTTGAGCTCCTGGTCGACGCCGGGCGCGAGGATGTCGGCGAGCTTGTAGCCCTCGACGAACGACATGGTCAGCACGCGACGCGACGTGAACTCGGGGAACACCTCCGGGATCACGATCTCGTCGTCGTCGGCGAAGCGCTCGGCGAAGAGCTGCGTGTTGCGCGCTTCGTTCTCGTAGTCGAGCTCCTCGCCGAGGCGCTCCTCGAGCTCGCGGTAGACGTCGTCGACGTCGACCTTCTGCCGCAGCACGTCGCGCGCGATCAGCGTGAACGTCTGCAGCAGCGCCTTGACGTTCTTCAGGTCCTGCTCGACGGTCGCGTCGACGCCCGGGTACTGCACCTTGACGACGACGTCGTGCCCGTCGTGCAGGCGTCCGCGGTGCACCTGACCGAGCGACGCGGCGGCGAACGCGGCCTCGTCGAACGACGCGAAGAGCTCCTCGGGCGGCCGTCCGAGCTCCTTGACGATCTGCTCGCGGATCATCGGGTAGGGCATCGGCGGCACCTCGGACTGCACCACCGACAGCACCTGCAGCACCTCGGGCGGCAGCAGGTCGTTGCGCATGCTGAGCATCTGCATGAGCTTCAGGAACGTGCCCTTGAGCTCCTGCGAGCGCTCGACGATCAGCATCGCGTTGCGCAGGTGGGTATCGAGCAGCTCCTTGCGCCGCTCGTCGACCGAGAGGAACGGGCGGCGCAGCGCGTTCAGCAGGTAGTTGCCGCCGACCTGCGTGGTCAGCGTTCCGACCGACAGCGCACGCCGGGTGCGTCCGGTCGTGAGATGCCGCCTGGTCGACGTCTTCCGCAACACCGCCCGGCGACGTTAGCACCATGCCGGCGCGCGTGCGAGGCGCGAGCGTGGCGTCAAGAACCGAAACGAGCGTACGCGCGACGCGTCGCGGCGCGCGGATACGGGCTTCGGCAAGCCTTCACGGAAGCCCGTGCCGGCGGAGGGTTGCGCATCGCCGCGTCCTTGAGGACATGGTGACGACAATGGAGGAGGCGCTGGAGCAGAAGCACTTGCTCGTGGTCTTTCACTCGCAGGGCGGCGACACGAGCAAGATGACGCAAGCGGTCGTGCGCGGCGCGCAGCGCGAGCCGGTCGAGGTGCGCGTGCTGCACGCGCTCGAGGCGGACGTCGACGACCTGCTGTGGGCGAACGCCGTCCTGTTCGGAACGCCCGAGAACTTCGGCTACATGTCGGGCGCGCTGAAGGACTTCTTCGACCGGACCTTCTACCCGGCGCAGGGCAAGGTGAACCAGCTGCCCTACGCCGTGTTCGTCAAGGCGAGCAACGACGGCACCGGCGCGGTGACCAGCATCGAGCGCATCGCGCGCGGCTACCCGCTGAAGCGCGTCGCCGACCCGGTCGTCGTGCGCGGCGAGCTCAACAAGGAGGACGTCGAGCGCTGCGAGGAGCTCGGGCAGACCATCGCCGCGGGGCTCGTGCTCGGCATCTTCTGAGCGGGTCTCGGTAGAACTTGCACGACCCGGCGCAGCTTGGCGTCGGCGTCACGCGCGACGTCGCGCGCGGAAGCAACGTTTCCTCCGGCGGCACGTGGCTTGCTGCCGCAGCCACGGACCAATGGCTTCCGAGAAGACGATGTCGTTCGCACACTCCGCCCGCGCGCGGCGCTCGGCGAGCGCGTCATGACGATCGTCGAGCGACTGCAGCGCGACGGCATCCGACGTCTCGGCAGCCAGCGCTCGGGCTTTCGCTACGTGGCGCGCGGCGGCGCGAAGCTCGCGGCGCGCGAGCGCGACCGCATCGATCGTCTGCGCCTGCCGCCCGCGTGGTCGCACGTCGCGATCCATCCGTCGCCGAGCGCGCGCGTGCAGGCCGTCGGCCGCGACGCCGCGGGCCGCTGGCAGTACGTCTACCACGAGACCCACGTGCGGCGGCGCGAGGCGAGCAAGTTCGCGCGCACGATCGCCTTCGGTCGCGCGCTCCCGCAGCTCCGACGCGCGCTCGCGCGCGACCTGGGGGAGCCAGGTCTCGGTCGCGCGACGGTGCTCGCCTGCATCGTGCAGATCCTGTCGACCGCGTTCTTCCGGCCGGGCAGCGAGGAGTACGCGGCGAGCAACGGCAGCTTCGGGCTCGCGACGCTGCGCCGCAAGCACGTGAGCGTGCGCGGCGCGACCGTGCGCTTCGAGTTCCCCGGCAAGGCGGGCAAGGTGCAGCAGCGCGAGCTGCGCGACGCGCGCGTCGCGCGCATCGTCAAGCGTCTCGTCGAGCTGCCCGGGCACGAGGTGTTCAAGTACGTCGCCGACGACGGCACCGTGACCGACGTGCGCCGCTCGCACATCAACGCCTACCTGAAGGAAGTGATGGGCAAGCGCTTCAGCGCCAAGGACTTCCGCACCTGGGCCGGGACGCTGATGTGCGCCTGCGCGCTCTCGAACGCCGGGATCGCCGAGGGCGAGAGCAAGTCGGCGCGACGCAAGAAGCTCGTCGCCGCGATCGAGCAGGCGGCCCACCACCTCGGCAACACGCCGGCCGTGTGCCGGGCGTCCTACGTCGCGCCCGCGGTGGTGGCGGGGTTCGAGCAGGGCCGCGTCCTGCCGGCGCCGGCGCCAGCGGTGGAACAGCTCGGGGCGTGCGGCGCGCTCGTGCTGCGGCGCTGCGAGCGTGCGCTGCTCGCGCTGCTGTCCGAACCGCAGCCGGCGGCGCGCTCGGCGCGTCGCGCCGCGTAGGCGACGACCGGCGTCCGCGTCCCGCGACGCGTCGTCACTTGCGCGCTCGTTACTTGCGATTGATCAGCGACGCCGCGACGGCCGCGCCGAAGCCGTTGTCGATGTTGACCACCGTGAGCCCCGCGGCGCACGAGTTCAGCATGCCGAGCAGCGCAGAGAGCCCGCCGAACGCGGCGCCGTAGCCGACGCTCGTCGGCACGCCGATCACCGGGCGGTCGACGAGCCCCGCAACGACGCTCGGCAGCGCGCCCTCCATGCCGGCGACGACGATCAGCACCGACGCGCGCACGAGCGTCTCCTTGCTCGCGAGCAGACGGTGCAGACCCGAGACGCCGACGTCGTACAGACGCTCCGCCGCATTGCCGAACGCGACCAGCGTTCGCATCGCCTCCTCGGCGACCGGGATGTCGGTCGTGCCGGCCGCGATCACCACCACCGTGCCGCGCGTCTCGACCTGTGTGCGCGTGACCTCGACCACCGCGGTGCGCGACACCGGGTCGTAGTCGAGCTCCGGGATGCGCTCGCGCACCTCGCTCGCGACCGCGGCGTCGAGCCGCGTCACGAGCACGTTCTGCCCCGCGTCGCGCATGCGCTCCGCGATGCCGGCGATCTGCTCCGCCGCCTTGCCCTGGCCGAAGATCACCTCGGGAAAGCCGACCCGCAGGTGGCGGTGGTGATCGACGCGGGCGAAGCCGAGGTCCTCGAACGGCAGGTGCTTGATCGCCTCGAGCGCGCTGTCGGGGTCGAGCGCGCCGCTCGCGACCCGCGCGAGGATGTCGCGCAGCTGGGTCGGTGTCACCGTTCCCTCCCGAAGTGGTCGAAGCCGCCCGCGAGGTCGTCGACGCCGCGCGTGCGGCCGTCCGCGTCGCGCAGCACGATGTCGCCAGCCGCATCGGTGCAGTGCCCGATCACCGTCAGCGCGACGCCTGCGTCCATGGCGAGCGCGTCGAGACGCTGCACGACGCTCTCCGGACACGCGAGCAGCAGCTCGTAGTCCTCGCCGCCGCGCGCCGCGAGCTCCACGCCGCGTCCCGCGCGCGCCGCGACCTCCGGCAGGCGCGGCAGCGCGTCGAGCTGCACCACCGCGCCGACGCCGCTCGCGGCGCACAGGTGGCCGAGGTCCGCGAGCAATCCGTCGCTGAGGTCGATCGCCGCGCTCGCGCCGGCTCGGGCGAGCGCGCGGCCGGCGGCGACGCGCGCCTCGGGCGCGGCGTAGCGCGCGCGCAGCGCCGGCTCGGGCGTGCCGCCGGCGAGCCAGGTCGCGACCGCCGCGGCCGCGGCGCCGAGGGTGCCGGTGACGACGAGCTGGTCGCCCGGCCGCGCCCCCGCGCGCGTCAAGCAACGTCCCTCGACCAGGCCCAGCGCGGTGACGGTCACCGCGAGCGAAGGTCCCGACGACAGGTTGCCGCCGACGAGCTGCGCGCCCGCCTCCTCGCTCGCGGCGGCGCAGCCCTCGAGCAGCTCGTCGAGCACGGCCGCGCGCAGGTCGTTCGGCGCGGTGATCGCGACCAGCGTGTACGCGGGCGTCGCCGCCATCGCGGCGAGGTCGCTCAGGTTGACGGCGATCGCCCGACGGCCGATCTCTGCGGGAGAAAGCCAGCCGCTGCGGAAGTGCACGCCCTCGACCAGCACGTCGGTCGTGACCGCGAGCGGCGTCTCGGGGCGCGGCAGGACCGCGCAGTCGTCGCCCGGACCGACGAGCGGCGCCGCCGCGCCTCCGGTCCGCGTCGCGCTGCGTGCGCGAAGCCGCTCGCAGAGCCCCCGCAGGAACGGATGCTCGCCGACCTCGCGCAGCGTGCGCGTCTCAGCCAAACTTCTCCCGAACCTTCTCGAAGAAGCCGCGCGCGGGGGAGACCTCGTCGCCCGAGATCTGCGCGAACTCCTCGAGCAGCTCGCGCTGGCGAGCGGTCAGCTTGCGCGGCGTCTCGACGATCACGCGCGTCAGCTGGTCGCCGCGGCCGTAGCCGTGCAGATCCGGGACGCCCTTGCCGCGCAGGCGCAGCACGCTCCCCGACTGCGTGCCTTCCTTGACCTTGAGCTTGACGGGGCCGTCGAGCGTCGGCACCTCGATCTCGGCGCCGAGCGCGGCCTGGGGGAAGCTGATCCGGACGTCGCACAGGACGTCGTTGCCGTCGCGGCGGAAGAACTCGTGCTCGGCGACCTCGATGATGACGTAGAGGTCGCCCGCGCCGCCGCTGCCGGCCTCGCCCTCGCCGCGCAGCTTGAGCCGCGTGCCGGTGTCGACACCGGCCGGCACCTTGACCTGCAGGGTGTGCTCCTTGCGCACGCGACCGGCGCCGTTGCAGCGCGGGCACGGATCCTTGATGACGGTGCCGCGCCCGCTGCACTGACCGCAGGTCTTGGCGATCGAGAAGAAGCCCTGCTGGAAGCGGACCTGGCCCGCGCCGCGGCAGGTCGGGCACTTCACGGGCTGCGCGCCGCCGCGGCCGCCGGTGCCGGTGCAGTCGTCGCACGGCACGAGGCGCGGCACCTGGATCTCGCGATTGCAGCCGAAGGCCGCCTCCTCGAAGCTCACCCGCAGCGTGTAGCTCAGGTCCTCGCCGCGACGACGCCGGCTGCGCGCGCGTCCGGCGCCCGCGCCGAAGAACTCGTTGAACAGGTCGCCGAAGAGGTCCTCGAAGCCGCTCGTGCTGAAGTCGAAGCCCGCGGCGCCGCCCTCGAACGCAGCGTGACCGTAGCGGTCGTAGCGCGCACGCTGGGCGGGATCGGACAGGACCTGGTAGGCCTCCGAGGCCTCGCGGAACTTGGCCTCGGCGAGCTTGTCACCCGGGTTCCGGTCGGGATGGTACTTGAGGGCGAGCTTGCGGAAGGCCTTCTTGATCGTCTCCTCGTCGGCGGAGCGATCGACCCCCAGCACCTCGTAGAAGTCTCGTTTCGCTGACACGGCGGAAACCCGGCGGATTTTGGGTCAGTTACTCACGCTCTGCAAGCGAGCGAATGCGCGCCCGCAGACGACGACGGCGCCGTGGTGTGCGGCGCCGTCGTCGCGCGAGCACTCAGCCCTTCACTTCCTCGAAGTCCGCGTCGACGACGTCGTCCTTCGAGGAGGACTTGCCGCCGCCGCCGCTCGCCTCGCCGCCGTCGGCCTTCGCGTCGGCGCCCTGCGTCGCCTTGGCGTACATGACCTCGGCGAGCTTGTGCGACGCCTTGCTCAGGTCGTTGGTCGCGCGGCGCAACGTCTCGGCGTCGGCGCTCTGATCCTCGAGCACCTTCTTCGCGTCCGCGATCGCGGTCTCGATCTGACCGCGCGCGTCGGCGTCGATGGCGCTGCTGTTGTCCGCGAGCGACTTCTCGGTCTGGTAGATCAGCGAGTCGAGCTGGTTGCGCGCCTCGATCGTCTCGCGACGACGCTTGTCCTCCTCGGCGTGCGCCTCCGCGTCGCGGATCATCCGCTGGATCTCCTCCTCGGTGAGGCCGGAGGACGCGGTGATCCGGATCGACTGCTCCTTGCCCGTGCCGAGGTCCTTCGCGCTCACGTGCACGATGCCGTTCGCGTCGATGTCGAAGGTGACCTCGATCTGCGGGACGCCGCGCGGCGCAGGCGGGATGCCGACGAGATCGAACTGGCCGAGCAGCTTGTTGTCCGCCGCCATCTCGCGCTCGCCCTGGAAGACGCGGATCGTGACCGCCGACTGGTTGTCGGACGCCGTCGAGAAGATCTGGCTCTTCTTGGTCGGGATGGTGGTGTTCTTCTCGATCAGCTTCGTGCAGACGCCACCGAGCGTCTCGATGCCGAGCGAGAGCGGCGTCACGTCGAGCAGCAGGACGTCCTTGACCTCGCCCTTCAGCACGCCGCCCTGGATCGCGGCACCGATCGCCACGACCTCGTCAGGGTTCACGCCGCGGTGCGGCTCCTTGCCGAACAGCTTCTTGACGCGCGCCTGGACCGCCGGCATGCGCGTCATGCCGCCGACCAGCACCACCTCGTCGATGTCCTTGGTGGTGAGGCCCGCGTCGCGCAGCGCCGTGATGCAGGGCGGCTCGAGCCGGTCGAGCAGGTCGCTGCACAGCGCCTCGAGCTTCGCACGCGACAGCTTCATGTTGAGGTGCTTCGGACCCGAGGCATCGGCGGTGATGAACGGCAGGTTGATGTCCGTCTCGGCGACGCTCGAGAGCTCGATCTTCGCCTTCTCGGCCGCCTCCTTCAGGCGCTGGAGCGCCATGCGGTCGTTGCGCAGGTCGATGCCCTGATCCTTTTTGAACTCGTCGGCCAGGTAATCGATGATGCGCTGGTCGAAGTCCTCGCCGCCGAGGAAGTTGTCGCCGTTGGTCGACTTGACCTCGAAGACGCCGTCACCGACCTCGAGCACCGAGATGTCGAAGGTGCCGCCGCCGAGGTCGAAGACCGCGATCTTCTCGTCCTTCTTCTTGTCGAGACCGTAGGCCAGCGACGCCGACGTGGGCTCGTTGATGATGCGCAGCACCTCGAGGCCCGCGATGCGGCCGGCGTCCTTGGTCGCCTGGCGCTGGCTGTCGTTGAAGTACGCCGGCACCGTGATGACCGCCTGCGTGACCTTCTCACCCAGGTAGTCCTCGGCGGTCTGCTTCATCTTCTGCAAGACGAAGGCAGAGATCTCCGCCGGGCTGTACTTCCTGCCCCGGCACTCGACCCAGGCGTCCCCGTTGTCGCCCCGTACGACCTTGTACGGGAGGACCTTCATCGCCTTCTGCACCTCGGGGTCGTCGTAACGACGGCCGATCAGGCGCTTGATGGCGAACACCGTGTTCTCGGGGTTGGTGACCGCCTGACGGCGCGCGATCTGTCCCACGAGCCGCTCGCCGTTTTCAGCGAAGGCCACCACCGACGGGGTGATGCGGCTACCCTCCGAGTTGGTGATGACCGTCGGGTCGCCACCCTCCATCACCGCGACGCAGGAGTTCGTGGTGCCCAGATCGATGCCGATGACTTTGCTCATTGATCCCCTCGAATACCCTGGATTCTTCAGACCTTTTTCCCGCAGGCACCGACGCAGATAATCACGATGCGGGGTGATTCAACCCGCGCTCGTGAAGAAAGCGCGGGAAGCTCGGAGGGGCCACGACGGCAACACGACGCGGGGGCACCTCCCTCCGCTCGAAGCGGTCAGTGCTGGCTCGGGGTCTTCGCCACCGCCACCTTCGCCGGGCGAAGCAGCCTGTCGTGCAGGCGATAGCCGGGCATGTACGCCTCGACCACCGTCCCGGGCTCGGCCTCGCTCTCGACCTGGGCGACCGCCTCGTGCACGGCCGGGTCGAACACCTGGCCCTGGGGGTCGATGCGCGTCACGCCGGAACGGCCGAGGATCTCCTGGAACTGCTGCAGGACCATCTGCACGCCGCTGACCAGGCCGTCGACCGGCCCGCGCGCGCTGGGATCGATGCCCTCGGCCGCCTTGTTCGCGGCGTCGACGGCGCGCTCGAGGTTGTCGATCACGCCCAGTAGCTCGCGCAGCAAGGGCTCGCAGGCGTAGCGCAGGGCCTCGGCCCGCTCGCGCTGCATGCGGCGCTTGAAGTTCTCGAGCTCCGCGCGCTCGCGCAGCAGACGATCGTAGTGCTGCGCGGCCTCCTCGGTCTTGGCGGCGAGCTGGTCGCGCAGCAGGTCGATCTGGTCGAGCGCCTTCTCGAGCGTGCGCGGCCGCGGGTTGTCCCCTGGATCGGACGCCTGCTGCGCCTCGCCCGGATTCTGCGCGTCCGAAGGATCCTGCGCCGCGGCGGAATCCTGGGCCTGGGCGGCGCCGTCGGTCGGGGCGTCGGTCACCGCGTCGTGACCGTTGCCGCGTGTCTCCTCGGGATCCCCGCCCGCGGATGCAGCCTGGTCGGCGTCCTTCTGCCAGTCGTGCTTGCTCATCTCGTATGTTCTGCGAGGGCGGCCGCTCGAGGTGGGTGGTGCGGCCTGCGAGCGAAGAACACGCGGAAGCTAAGCACGCGACTTTTCACTGTCAATCGTCGTGCTAGAGCGAATCCCCGTGCGCGTCGAATCGACGCCGGCCATCGTGCTGCGAACGCGCGAGTTCGGCGAATCGGACAAGATCGTCACCGTCCTGTCGCGCTCGGCGGGGAAGTTCTCGGGCATCGCCAAGGGCGCGAAGCGCTCGCAGCGGCGTTTCCCCGGGACGCTCGAGATCTTCTCGCACGTGCAGCTCGACTACCGGCGCCGCCCGCACGCCGAGCTCGCCTTCCTCGAGCGCGCGACCTTTCTCTCGCCCTGGCCGCGCCTGCTCGACTCGCTCGAGCGCTTCACCGCCGCGAGCCACGTCGTCGAGCTCGCGGACAAGATGACGATCGAGAACGAGGTCGGCGACGAGCTCTACGGCGTCGTCGCGGCGACGCTCGCGCGCTTGAACGCGGCGGAGCCCGGTCCCGCGACGCTGCGCCTGTTCGAGCTCGCGGCGCTCAGCACCTCGGGCTATCGCCCCGAGCTCGTCCACTGCCGCGGCTGCCGTCGCGCGCTCGCGGGCGAGCGCGGACCGATCCGGCTCGTCGTCTCGCTCGGCGGACTCTTGTGCGCCGCGTGCCGGTCGCAGGAGGAGGGCGGGATGCTGGTCTCGCCCGCGGCGCTCGAGTGCCTGGGCATGCTGCAGACGGCGGTCGACCGCGGGGTCGCGCGCGGCAACGGTGCCGGTCCCGTCTTCGATCCGTACGGCGACGAGCCGACGATCGCGCTGCGGCTGCAGCCGCGCGTCGCGCGCGAGGTCGCGATGGCGCTCGATCTGCTCTTGACGCCGCACCTGCGCGGACGGCTGCGCTCGCTCGAGCTCCTCGGTCCGGTGCTGCGCGACGACTTCAGCGAGCCGGATGAGCGCTGAGCGCCGGCTCGCTCGCGAGCTCGCGCGCGTACACCGTTGCGAGCGGCGCAAAGCGCATCTCGCGCGTCAAGCGCGCGAGCTTGTCCGCCATGCCGCGCCGTCCGACGCCGTTGAAGAAGCGCACGTGCGCCCGCGTGCCGGGAAGCTTCGGCGAGTCGGGATCGATCTCCCACGGGTGCGTGTAGACGACCGCCGGGCCGACCTCGCGGTTGAAGCGTCGGAGGTAGTGGCGCGTGAAGCCGAGCGGGAACGCACGCAGCGGGAACCCGCCGCAGGCGAGCGGCAGCACGTGGCCGGTCGCGATGCGCGTCAGCGGGAGCGGAAACTCCCACAGCCCGTTTTCGAGCCGCACCGGACCGCCGCCGTTGCCGAGGAGCCGCGGCTCGCCCGGCCAGAACTCGAGCGGCATCCAGCTCGAGTCGTAGACGAAGCCCGCCGCGGCGATCTCGTCGAGGGCCCAGAGGTGCGCCTCGTGGCGCACGAAGCACGGCGCGCGGAAGCCGAGCACCGGCGCGCCCAGCACGTCCTCGATCATCTCCCGCGCGCGTCGCACGTCGGCGCCGAACTCGGCGCGCTCGCGGAAGTCGACCGGCACGTGCCGCAGCCCGTGGCAGGCGATCTCGTGCCCTTCCCGCGCCGCCGCGCGCACGAGCGGCGCGAGCTCGGTCGCGACGTCGGCGAGGAAGAAGAGCGTCGCCTTCGTGCCGCTCTGCGCGAAGATCTCGAGCAGGCGCTCGAGGTTTCTCTGCACGCGGCGCGACCCCGCGGCGATCTCGTCCTCGGTCGGACCGAAGCCGCGGCTCTCGTCGTGGTACCAGTCCTCGACGTCGACGCTGAGCGCGTTGACGCCCGTGAAGGTGGCCGCGTGGACGTTCACCGTCGAGCCGCTCAGTAGACGCCGGGAACGAGCCGCCAGGTGCGCTCCGCGTAGCGCTCGTACGCCGCGCCGAGGTGGAGCCGGAGGACGTTCTCTTCCTGCGCGATGCGCAGCATCAGCGCCGGCAGCCACAGCACGAGCACCGCGACCAGCGCGAGCGGGCTGCGCAGGGCGAGCGCCGTTCCCGCCATGACCAGCGCGAGGCCCGTGTAGTTCGGATGACGGAGCAAGCGATAGGGGCCGTCCTCGACCAGCTGGTGGTCGTCGCGCACCAGGAGCTTCACCGAGTAGTGCTGACCCAGCACGGCGAGCGCACGATGGCGCAGCCACATCCCGGCCGCGATCAGGACGAGCCCCAGGATCTCGCCGACGGTGATCTCCGGCGGCCAGCCGACGGTGCGATCGCGGTTGTCCCAGGCGCCCGCGCACAGCACGGCGAGGAACGAGAGACGCAGCAGCGTCGCGACGTGGTCCTTGGTGGCCGGCTCGGCGAGGTCGCGGCGCGCGAGCCAGTACGACACGATCGCGCCCGCGAGCGTCAGGATCCACACCTGGATCGAGCCCAGGGCGCCGGAGATCGCGATCGCGGACGCCGCGACGACGGCGTGCACGAGCGGCAGCCAGCTCGCGTCTCGGTCGTCGATCGCGTCGGCGCGCATACGCGAGCGAGGTTATCGCAAGGACGCCGCGTGCGCAGCCGCCGACGCTAGGTCAGCCACTCGCGCAGCGCGGCGGCGAGCGTCTCCTGCGTGAACGGCTTCGTCAGGTAGCCGTTCGCGCCGGCCTCCTGTGCGCGCCGACGGTGCTTCTCGCTCGAGCGCGAGCTGCACACGATCACCGGCAGGTCGCGCAGGCGCGGATCGGAGCGGATCTCCTGCAGCAGCTCGTAGCCGTGCATGCGTGGCATCTCGAGGTCGGTGACCAGCACGCGGAAGCTGCCCTGGCGAAGCTTCTCGAGCGCGTCGCGGCCGTCGACCGCGGTGCGCGCGCTCCAGCCTTCGGCCTCGAGGAAGTGGCCCGCGAGCTTGCGGACGCTGATCGAGTCGTCCGCCCAGAGCACCATCGCGGACTCCGGCTCCGGCACCGTCGCCTCGGCCGACTCCGCGAGCGCGCGCGCCTCGGCGACGGTCAGCGGCGCGAGCGAGCCGAGCAGATTGCCGAGGCGGCCGACGTCGAGCACGAAGATCACCTGCCCATCGCCGGCGAAGGTCGCGCTGGTGAGGAACGGATGTCCCGCGAACAGGCGGCCCAGCGGACGCACGACCGCTTCGCGCTGCGCCTCGATGCGGTCGATCAGCAGCGCGAGCCGGCTCGACGCACCGGCGCGCAGAACCACCGCCGTGCTGCCGAGCGAGATCGTGCCGCGCGCCGCACGCACCGCTTCGTCGTGCGACGAGCGCGCCGACGACCAGGTGTGGCTCGCGCAGGGGCCGATCAGCATCGGCAGGGACAGCGCGGGGAGCTGCTCGTCGCCGATCCGCAGCACGAGCCCGTCCGGGCCGTCGCGCAGCATCTCCGGCTCGACGTTGAGCACGGTCTCGATCGGACCCTGCGACACCGCGTAGACCTGCGTGCCCGCGCGCAGCAGCAGCACCTGATCGATCATCGCGGCGAGCGGCAGCGTGATGCGGAAGGTCGCGCCGCGCCCGTCCTCGGACTCGACCGACACCGTGCCGCGCAGCTGCTCGACCTCGCCCGCGACGACGTCCATCCCGACGCCGCGTCCGGCGAGGTCGGTGACGCGGTTCTGCGTCGAGAAGCCGGGACGGAAGATGAGCTTCGCGAGCTCCTCGCGGCTCATCTGCTCGCCCGGCTCGATCAGGCCGAGGCTCTCCGCCTTGCGCCGGATCGCGACGAAGTCGAGCCCGCGTCCGTCGTCGCGCACGCTCACCTCGACGGTGCCGTGACGCTGCACGGCGCGCAGCTCGATCACGCCGGTGTCCGGCTTGCCCGCCGCGCGGCGGTCGGCGACCGGCTCGATGCCGTGCGAGACCGCGTTGCGCACGAGGTGCAGCAGCGGTCCGTAGAGCGACTCGATGAGCGCCCGGTCGACCTGCACCTCGCCGCCGACCGTCTTGACCTCGAGCTGCTTGCCGGTCTGCCGGGCGGCGTCGCGGATCGGCCGCTGCAGCCTGCGGAACAGCGTGTCGATCGACAGCAGGCGCATGCCGGTGATCGTGCGCTGCAGGCTCGAGGTGATTTTCGATACTTGTCGCGTCTCCTCGGCGAGCGTGTCGATCATGTCGCCGAGCTGCTCGACGATCTCGCCCGCGTCGGCGGCGAGCTCGACGAGCGTGCGCGTCAGCACGTTGAAGTCGTCGTACTTGTCGAACTCGAGGTCGCTGAAGTCGAGCGGCGAGCTCGTGTCGCTCGCCTTGGCGTCCTCGTTCGCCTGCGCCTGGGCCGGGTTGAACTCGAAGCCGCGGAAGCCCTCGACGGTCTCGTTGAGCTGCAACTTGCCGAGCCGGAGCTTGTCCTTCAGCTCGTAGATCGCGCTCATCGCGTCTTCCATGCGCGTCCGGCTGACGACGAGCTCGCTGACCCGGTTCATGAGCAGGTCGAGGCGGCTCGCGTGGACGCGCACGATCGCGGAGTCGAGATCGGTCGGCGCGGTGTGCAGCGGCGTCGTCGCGTCCTGCGACGCGACGCCCGAGGTCTGCGCGGCGCCGTGCCCGACGTCGTCCGCGGTGGACGCGGTGACGCTCGCCAGCACCTCGGCGACGCGCGCCTCGACGTCGATCATGATCTGGTGGTCGTGCGGCACGCCGCGCGCCTGCGCGAGGAGGCCGGCGACCGAATCGACGAGCTCGAGCAGCAGCTCGATCAGGCGCTCGGGGCTGCTCTCGAGCGGGCTCTCGATGACGGTCTCGAGCAGCGTCTCGCCGGCGTGCAGCTGCTCGGCGATCTGCGTCAAGCCAACGGCCGCGGCGGCACCCTTCAGCGTGTGGAAGTGCCGGAACAGCGCGCGCAGCTGCGTGCGGTCGCGCGGGTTGCGCTCGAGGTAGAGGAGCGCCGTCTCGGAGGCGCTCAGCGCGGCGTCCGCGTCGAGCGTGAACGCCTCCATCATCTCGGGCTCGATCTGCGGCACGAGACGCTCGTCGGCGCGCGGTGTGGCGTCGGCGGGCCGTGCGACGTCCGGCTGCGGCGCGGCATCGGTGTGCGGCGCGACGTCGGCGTCCTGCGGCGCGACCTCCGCGTGCTTCTCCGCTTCCGGCGCGACCTCTGCCGGCTCGGCGTCGTCGGCGTGCAGCAAGACGTCCGCTTCCGGCGCGAGCGCGGCGGCGAGCTCCACCTCCGGCTCGGCGTCGTCGGCGTCCGCCAGGAGGTCGGCGGCGGCATCGGCGTCCGCGTCGACCAGGCTCGCGTTCGCCGCCGACAGCGCGAGCTCGAGCGCCGCCGACGGCGGCTCGAGGCCGGCTGCGAGGAAGACCGTCTCGAGCGGCTTCTCGAGGCTCGCGAGGAACGACGGCTCGAGCGGCAGCACGCTCTCGTCGGCGTGCTCCTCGAAGGCGCGCTGCAAGAGCGCGCCGACCTCGCGCAGATCGTCGCGCCCGACGGTCGCGGCGCTGCCCTTCACGGTGTGGAAGATGCGTCCGAGGTCCGCGCAGGCGTTCATCTGCTGCGCCGGGTCGGCGAGGCTCGCGACCAGCTCGGGAACGGCGGCGAGCAGCTCGCGCAGCTCGTCCTGAAAGGTCTCGGCGAGGAACGCGGCGAGGTCGGGATCGTAGCCGCTCGGGTCGTCGCCGGACTCGTCGAGCTGCTGCGCGAGCTCGTCGTCGGCGAGCACCTCCTCGGTCGGCATCGCGGCGAGCTCCTCGAGCTCCGGCATCGGCGCGAGCTCTTCGAAGTCGGGCAGGGCGGCGGCGTTCGCCTCGTCGTTGCGCACGCTGCCTTCGAGCGCCGCGCGCGACTCCGGATCGAACACCGACAGCAGCTCGTCGAACAGACCCTGCTGGCTCGCGACGTCGCCGTCCACGCAGTCGTCGAGCATGCGCTGCGCGGGACCGAGCGCGGCGCGCGTCGCGCGCACCAGTTCCTGCGCCGCGGCGTGGTTGCGACGCGCCCCTTCCGCAGCGAGCTCCGCGGCGCGCTGCAGGATCGCGCCGGCGCGGCTCAGGTAGGGCAGCTCGGCGAGCGCGGCCGATCCCTTCAGCGCGTGTCCGCGCGCGGCGATCTCCGCGAGCCCGCTGCCGTCGCCGAGGTCGTTCGCGAGCTGGCCGAGGCGGTGGTGCATGCCGGCCAGGAGCTCGCTCGCCTCGACCCGGAACAGGTCGCGGATCGTGCTGACGCTGAGGCCCGGCGCGCTCGCTTCGAGCGCGAGCCGGACGCGTCCCTCCGGATCGGGCGCCGCGTCGGCGTCGAGTTGCCGTCTGGCGGTGGCGTCGCTCATCGCGCCCTCAAGCTGCAAAGTGGCTCGCTCTCGCGCCGAGCTCTTCGGATGCGGTGAGGAGCTGACCGGTCGTGCGCCGCGCCTGCTCGCTCGACTGCTGCACGCCCTTCGCGGCTTCGGCGATGCGCTTGAGCGCGGCCTCGATGTCGTTCGCGCGCTCGAGCTGCGCGCTCGCGGCGCTCGCGATCTGCTCGAGCATCGTCGTCGCCTCGTTGGTCACCGCGTGCACGCGCTCGAGCGCGTGCTCGGCCTGCGAGGCCGCTGCGGTCTGCATCTCGAGACGCTCGGCCTGACGCTCCATGCCGCTCACCGCTTCGTTGACGTCCGATTGGATGCCCGCGATGAGGCGCTCGACCTCCTTGGTCGCCGCGGCGGCGCGCTCGGCCAGCTTGCGGACCTCCTCGGCGACGACCGTGAAGCCCTGACCGTGCTCGCCGGCGCGCGAGGCCTCGATCGCAGCGTTGAGCGCCAGCATGTCGGTCTGCGCCGACATCTTCGAGATCGTTCCGGTGATCGCCGAGATCTGCATCGAGCGCTCGCCGAGCCGCTTGATCTTGACGGTGGCGGCGCGGGTCTCGCGCTGCAGGCCGTCCATGCCGGCGATGAGGTCGGCGAGTGCGCTCTGGCCGAGCTTGCTCGCCTGCTCGGTGCGACGTGCGACGTCGACGGCCGCGGCGCACTGCTCGCAGATCTGCTGGTTGCCGGCGCGCAACGCGTTCGCCGTCGCGAGCAGCGAGCCGCACTCGCGCGCCTGCGACGAGGCCGTGCTCGACACCTGATCGGTGCAGCCGCGGATCTGCGACGCGGACTCGCCGAGGCGACCCGACATCGCGCGCATCGACGCGACCAGCGTGTCGACGCCCTCGAGCATCTCGTTCAGCGCGCGCGACACGTTGGCGAGGACGCCGTCCTCGACCTGCGCGCGCTGCGAGAGGTTGCCGCGCGCCGCTTCGCGCACGACGTCGAGCAGCGCCTCGGCATCGCGCGCCGAGCGCTGCGCTTCCTGCTCCGCGCGGGCGATCGCGTTCGCGCGCTCGTCGAGCACCTTGTTGATCGCCGCGGCGAGCTCGCCGACGGCGCCGCCCTGCTTGGTGTCGAGACGTGCTTGACGGTCGCCGCGCTGCGCGCGCGCGAGCACCTTCGACAGCTCGCGCAGCCGGCCGGAGAACTGGTTCCACAGCCGTCCGCCGACCACCCAGCCGAGGATCGCCGCGACCAGCGTCGCGCCCGCGACGTCGAGCCCGATGCGCCGGATCGGCGCGAGCGCCGCCGCCTGCGGCACCTGCGCGCCGACCGCCCAGCGCGCGCTGCCGATCTCGAGCGGCGCGTACGCCGCGAGCACCGTCCCGGCGTCGCTCGCGTAGCTGCCGGCGGCTTCCTCGCCGCGCAGCGCCTCGGCGAGCGGCGACAGCGCCGTGTCGCTCGGAAGCTCCGAGCCTTCGCCGAGCTGCACCGCGCGCAGGCCGAGGTTGCTGCGCAGCCGCTGCGACGCGTCGACCAGCCACACCGAGCCGTCGTCGCCGAGCGCGAACGGCACCGGCTGTCCGCTCGTGCCGCGCAGCGCGCGCTCGAGCGCCTTGTCGTCGACGGCGACGACGAGCGTGCCGAGGCGTGTGTTGCCGTCGAGCACGGGCGCCGCTGCGAAGAGCATGTTGCGGCCGCCGAACGCCGAGTCGGGTCCGGCGTCGACGATCGCCGCGCCGTCGCGCTTGTCCGCGCTTTCCTGCACGGCGCGCTCGAGCGCGCTGCCGACCGTCACCATCGGCTCGTCGCCGGTGGCGTAGACCACGCGATCCGTCCCCGCTTCGACCAGCAGGACGTCGCTCCAGCCGTGACGCTCGGCGGTCGCCGCGAGCCAGCGCGGACGCACGACGGCCGCCTCCTCGTTGACGCGGGAGCGGCTCGTGGCGCTGCGGCGCTGCGCGTCGCGCATCTCGCGCAGGAAGGTCGCGAGGCGCGGATCGGACGCGAGTCCGGCCGTCGTGTCGCCGAGCTCGCGCGTGAAGCGCGCGACGTCGGCCACGACCGCGGCGCGCACGGTCTCGAGCTGCGACAGAGTCGCGTTCTCGAGCATGCGTCGGCTCGCGAGCAGCGCGATCGCGCCGACGCCGATCGCGATGACCATGGCGACCGCGGCCAGGCGCAGCGCTCCGGCACGCCCCGGATCGCCGGTCTGGCTGCGCGTCGCCGTAGAGAGCCGCGGCCGCGCCGCGGCGAGAGTTCGCGTTTGCGCCTGCATTACGTGCTACCTCCCCCGGCGGTAAGCGTGGGCGGCGCGGCGCTCGCGTCCTGCGCGTCGCGCGCCTCCGCTTCCTCTCCACCCGCCCGGACGCCAAGGCGTGCGTCCGTACCCCCGTCGTTCTGCGCCGTCCCCTGCGTGCGCGCGCTCCCCCCCGGAGCGCTCAGCACCGACGGCCCGCTCGGCGTCTTGCCGCGGCCGCGCAGGCCGTCGGCGATCTGCCCGACGACGGCGGCGAGCAGCTTCTCCCCATCGAGCACCAGCGTCTGCTCGCCGTCGCGACCGACGATGCCGCGCACGAGCGGGTTGCGCATCGCCGGGTCGAGCTTCGAGCGCCGGATCTCCCACGGCGCGACGTGCTTGATCACCACCACCTGGTCGACGACCGCCGCGAGCACGAGGTCGCCGTGGCTCAGGAGCAGCAGCGTGTCGCCGCGTCCCGCCGGTCGGCCCTCCACCCCGAGAAAGCCATCGAGGTTGACCAGCGGCACGACCTCGCCGCGCAGGTTGAACGCGCCGAGCAGCTCGGGCGGCGCGTACGGCACGGGCGTGAACGGCCGCGCTTCGAGCACCTCCTTGGCGATGAGCGTCGACAGCGCGAAGCGCCGTCCGTCACGCAGAAAGATGCAGTAGTCGCTGCGCGGTGCCGCCGCCGTCCCCGTGGGCGGCTGCATCGCCGGCGTCGGGCTCCCGGGCAGGCTCATCGGCGCTTCCCTCCGTGCGCGCGGACGCGCCTCATACCGTCACCACCTCGAGGTCGATGTCGGGCGCGGCGGCGCTGTCGCGGCCTGCCTCCTGCGCGACGTCGCCGAGCACGTCGCCGAGCGCGTCGATCGCTTCGACGTGGCTCGCGAAGCGGGGATCGACGCCAGCCGCGTCGCCGCCGAAGGCGACGAAGCGCGTCAGCGGCGCGTCGAGCGCGAGGCACGCGTGCAGCGCCGCGTCGGCCGCCTCGTCGACGCCGAGCACGCCGATCACGACGCGCGGCGCGAGCAGACGCACGAGGTGCGGCAGCTGCGCGAACTCGTCGCCGATCGCGAGCGGGACGAGATGGCGTGCGCGCACCGCGTCGGCGATCTCGCCGGCGAGCGCGTGGCGCTCGGGGCAGACGACGAAGACCTCGGGCGCGCGCGGCAGCACCGCGCTCGGCGCCCCGCTCGCCGCGAGCAGGATCGCCGCCTCGCAGAGATAGCGGTGCGCTTCGAGCAGCGTCGCGGCGATGTTCGCGAACGAGCCGTCCTCGCGCAGCCGGTACGGCACGAGGGACTCGCCGTTCAGGTGCTGGGCGACGTCGTTCAAGCGCTCCGCGGCGCCGCGCAGCCGCGGCGTGATCCCGGGCAAGGGCGCGCGCGAGGAGCCGCGCAGGGCCGCGTCCTCGCAGATCGCGCCCTCGAGCTGCGAGAGCAGCGCGGCGAACGCTTGCTCGACGTTGGCCGGCGCGGCGACCTGGCTGCGGGCTTCGCCGGCGCGCGCGGTCGACGGCTCGACGCGCGCGGCGACGGGGCTGCGCAGCGTCGTCGCATGACCCGGCTCACGGGGCGTGGCCGCGGCGGCGCGTCCGCGCGCGAGCGCGTTCTCCACGACCGAGGCGACGACCTGGGGCTTGAAGGGCTTGGTGATGTAGCTCACGACGTTGTCGGCGTCCTGGTAGGTCTGGCGGATGGAGGCGCCCTTCGCCGACACCAGGATGATCGGCGTGTGCGCCGTTGCCGGATTCGCGGCGAGCGCCGAGCAGACGTCGGGCGCGCGCATGTCGGGCAGCACGTAGTCGAGCAGGATCAGATCGGGCCTGAGCGCGGTCGCACGCTCGAGCGCCTGCGCGCCGTCGAGCGCAAAATCGAGCTCGTAGCCGAGCGGCTTCAGGATCATCTCGAGCGCCCGGCGGATGGTCAGGCTGTCGTCGACGATGAGGACGCGCGACGCGCTCATGCGAGGCTCCCTTGCTCGGCCGGGACGCCGCCGTCGGACGCCGGAAGCCGTGTCAGCAGGGCGCGCGGCTCGAGCATCAGGTGCGGACGGCCGTCGAGCATGAGCAGGAAGCAGAGCGGGCTCCCGCTCGCGTCCGTGAGTCGCGTCGGCATCGGCGGCGTGCGCGCGAGCGACACCGAGCGAACGCCGAGGCACGCGCCGATGCGTAGGCCAACGAGACCGCTCGCGGTCTTGAGCACCATCACCTGCGTCTCGTCCGTACGCGGCGGCTCCGGGACGCCGGTGACGCTCGCCCAGTCGACGAGCGGGATGCTCGTGCCGTCGGCGAGCGTGAACGTCGTCGCGTCGGGCGCGTGCGGCCCGTCGAGCACGCCCTCGACAGCGTCAAGCGCAACGCAGATGCGACAGCCGTGCGTGCGGACCAGCATCAAGCGGATGCCGCCCCGCTCGCTCTCCAAGCCCCTCGCGGTCTCTCCACCGACCATGCCCCGTCCCCGCAACGATCCCAGCGCCTGCTCTCGCTTCGACGGTGCGGGGTCGGAACTTGAGCTTGCGACCCCATCAAGTTGCGGCGCGCGACGTCCGACGTACGGAGGGGGACCGCACGGACGGGGAGGGAAGTGCGTTGATCGCAGAGGTCGGCACCAGGGACGTGCGTTCGTTCGGGGAGGGCGCGCGTACGGGTGGCTTCGTTGGCGCGCTGCGCGAGTCCGCGAGCTTTCTGTCGACGCGCCTGCTGCGCGAGCTCTTGGCCGCGGATGCGCGCAGCGAAGCTTCGTCGGACGACGTCGCGGTGCGCGCGTCGGCGTTGCTCGACGTCGCGCTCGCGGGCTTCGAGGTCGCAACCGGCGCGTTCGTGCTGCTCGATCCGGCGCGCCATCCGCAGTGCGTCGCGGCGCGTGGTCTGCCCGATCACGCGCGCGAGCTGCTCGAGACGACGCCCGCGGAGCTCGCGACGATCGGTGGATCGCTCGTGCAGCGCGCGCTCACGGAACGTCGTGTGCTGCTGCTCGACCGCTCGACGCGCGAGCCGCTCATGCCGGCCCTGCGCGAGGGCAGCCCCGAGATCGAGTGCGCCGCGATCGTGCCGCTGTTCGATCTCGCGCAGCCGGTCGGCGTGCTGGTCCTTGCCTCGCGCGCCGGGCGCCTGAACGCGACGCTGCTGCGCTCGCACGCGGTCACCTTCCGGTTGCTCGGGCTGCTGCTCTCGCCGGGACGCGGGCGCTCCGGTCCCGCGCAGCGCGACGACGCGGCCGCCGCGCCGGCCGACGTCGAGCGCTACCTCTTCGAGATCGAGGAGCTGACCGCGCGCCTGGCCGAAGCGCGCGAGGCCGAGCGCGTCTGGCAGGAGCGCGCGTCGAGCGCCGAGACCGCGCTGCGCGCCGAGACCGAGAGCGCGCGCGCCCGCATCGCGGAGCTCGAAGCGCAGCTCGCCGGCGCGTCGCCGCAGGACGGCCGCCTGCGCGAGCTCGAGGAGCTGTGCGCGCTGCAGGCGCGGACCATCGACGAGCGCGAGCAGCGCATCCGCGAGCTCGAGGACGAGATCGCGCTCGTGCGAAGCCGCGTCGAGGAGTCGCGCGCCGCGACGACGAGCGCGCTGCACGGCAACGGCTCGACGAGCTGGAACGGCGCAGCGGCGGAGGAGGACGACGACCTCGAGACGCTCGAGCTGCCCGAGAACGGCGACGAGCAGCTCGGCGACATCGCGGCGGCCGCGGTCGCGGCGCTCGAGGAGCAGGACGGCGAGGATCAGGGTGCGGAGGTCGAGGCGGCGCCGGAGCCCGAGGAGGTCGATCTCGGCGAGGTCGAGGAGGCGTCGTCGCTCGACGCCGTCGTCGACGACGTCCGGCTCGAGCACGCGGTGCTGCACGTCGACTCGAACGCCAACGCGCGCGAGCTCGTCCGCGACACCGCCGAGGCGAGCGGTGCCGCGTACTGGAGCGGCGAGGGCGACGTGCCGAGCGCCACGACCTCGATCGCGGCCGTGAACCTGCTCGATGCGTCGCTCGGCGTGGCGCTGCAGAACGACTCGGAGCTCTGGTCGGCGCACCGCTGGATCGTCTACGGCACGACCGACGCCGGCACGGGCTTCGAGCTCGGCTGGTGCAGCCTCCTGCGCCGGCCGATCGACCCCAAGCGCTGCGTCGAGCAGATGCAGCGCGCGGTGGGACGCAAGCTCGGCGGCATCGTCTTCGTCAGCGCGCAGCTGCGCGAGCTCGCGCCGCTCCGTCAAGCGGTGCAGGAGATCGACGCGGCGGGATCGGTCGCGTGCGACACGCGTCAGGCGCTCGACCTGCTCGAGATCGTGCGCCGTCCCGACGCGATCGTCATCGACCTCGCGCTGCCGCACGGGCAGGGGCTCGGGCTCGCGGCGCAGCTTCGTCGCGAGCCGGAGACGAGCAACCTGCCGCTGCTCCTGCTGCTGCCCGCGCAGCTCGACCACGAGCGTCTGCGCGAGGACGCCGAGCGGGCGCAGCTCCTCGGTCCGTTCACCGACGAGGACGTGCGTCGCATCGTGCGCGCGGTGCTCGCCGGGCGGCACTGAGCCGCAGTACGTCGGAGCCGCAGCACCACGCACGTCGAACGCTCGGGCTTGCGGAGCCGCGACGCGCGATCGATAGGGGTGCATGCCGTCGCTCGGGGACGTCGTGCGTCCGCTGCTCGCCGCGCTGCTCGCGGCGGGGCTCGCGGCGTGCGCGGCCGAGCCGCGCGGCGCGTGCAGCCAGGCGCAGCCGCTCGGCAGCGTGTGCGGCTTCGAGAACCCCGAGGACGTCGCCTACGCGCCGCAGTCGAACCTGCTCGTCGTGAGCCAGTTCCGCTTCTTGGGCGGGGGCGGAGCGCTCGCCGGTCTGACACCGGGCGCCGACACGCCGCGCACGCTGTGGCCGTCGCCGACGGCGACCGTCGAGAACGACGGCGCGCTCGGTGAGCCGGGCTGCACGCCGCCCGATCCGGAGACGTTCCATCCGCACGGCGTGTTCGTCGACGCGCGCAACGACCTCTACGTCGTCAACCACGGCGGACGCGAGTCGGTCGAGATCTTCTCGCTTCGCGGCAGCGGCGACGCGGCGACGCTCGCGTGGCGCGGCTGCATCCCGCTGCCCGCGGGCACCTCGGGCAACGACGTCGCGGTCGGCCCGGACGGCCGCGTGGTGGTGAGCAACTACCTGAAGTCGATGGACTCGCTGTGGGAGAACGCGAAGGTCGGGCTCGGCCTCGCGACCGGCGACGTCCTGCTGTGGCGTCGCGGCGCGGGCTGGAGCCGCGTGCCGAACACCGAGGCGAGCGCGGCGAACGGGGTCGCGCTGTCGTTCGACGGCGAGACGCTCTTCTACGCCGAGACCGGGAGCGGCAAGCTCGTGCGCATCCGGCTCGACGGCAGCGAGCGCACGGAGGTCGAGGTGCCGGGTGCGCCCGACAACCTGAGCTGGACGACGCACGGCACGCTCTACCTCGCGACCCACACCTCGAGCCTCGCGTTCCTCGGCTGCCTGCGCGGCGGCGCCTGCCGCTCGCCGTGGGCGCTGCTCGAGATCGACCCGGAGACGCTGAGCGTCGACCAGGTGCTCGCGCACGACGGCGAGGTGGTCGGCGCGATCGCCTCGGCGCAGCAGGTCGGGCCGGTGGTCTACCTGGGCGCGGTGTTCGGCGATCGCATCGGCGTCTGGCGCCAGTCCGAAGACGGCGCCGGCTCGCTCTGGTCGACGCTCGCACGAGCTCCCTGGCCGGCCTCCGGGTCGCGTGCTAGCTCGTGAAAGTTTCGCGCCGGCGCGCGCGGACGCCGCGAGACGCGGACGTCCGGGTCGCGCGCCGCTGATCCGAGGAGCTCATCCGTCATGACGCAGGAGGCATCGAAGGCGTCGCCCGCGGCGACCCCCGCATCCGAAGCGGGGCTGATGGAGCGCATCGTCGCGCTCGCGAAGCGTCGCGGCCTGGTCTTCCCGTCGAGCGAGATCTACGGCGGTCTCGCGAGCTGCTGGGACTACGGTCCGATCGGCGTCGAGCTCAAGCGCAACGTCAAGGAAGCGTGGTGGCGCGACATGGTGTGGGCGCGCGGCGACGTCGTCGGGCTCGACTGCTCGATCCTCATGCACCCGCGCGTGTGGGAGGCGTCGGGGCACGTCGCCGGCTTCACCGACCCGCTCGTCGACTGCAAGAAGTGCAAGATGCGCTTCCGCGCCGATCACCTCGCCGAGGAGAACGGCGGCGTCCTGCCGAAGACGCACCCCGGCGAGTGCGGCGGCGAGCTCACCGAGGCGCGCCAGTTCAACCTGATGTTCAAGACGTTCATGGGGCCGGTCGAGGAGGACGCGAACGTCGTCTTCATGCGTCCCGAGACCGCGCAGGGCATGTTCGTCAACTTCGCGAACGTCCTCGACACCGCGCGCAAGAAGCTGCCGTTCGGCATCGCGCAGGTCGGCAAGTCGTTCCGCAACGAGATCACGCCCGGCAACTTCCTCTTCCGCACGCGCGAGTTCGAGCAGATGGAGATGGAGTTCTTCGTCAAGCCGGGCGAGGACCAGCACTGGTACGAGTACTGGAAGAAGGAGCGCTTCGACTGGTACCTGCGCCTCGGCATCAAGAAGGAGAACCTGCGCCTGCGCGAGCACGCGTCGGACGAGCTCGCGCACTACGCGCGCGGCTGCGCCGACGTCGAGTACAAATTCCCCTTCGGCTGGTCCGAGCTCGAGGGCATCGCGAACCGCGGCGACTTCGATCTCAAGCAGCACTCGCAGTACAGCGGCAAGGACCTGTCGTACTTCGACGACGAGACGCGCGAGCGCTTCGTGCCCTACGTCATCGAGCCGGCGGCCGGCGTCGACCGTGCGACGCTCGCCTTCCTGGTCGACGCCTACGACGAGGACGAGGTCGAGGGCGAGACGCGCGTCGTGCTGCGTCTCCACCCGCGGCTCGCGCCGGTGAAGGCGGCGGTCTTCCCGCTGCTGCGCAAGGGCGGTCACCCGGAGAAGGCGCAGGAGATCTACGCCAAGCTGCGTCCGCACTTCCCCGTGCAGTACGACCAGGCGGGCTCGATCGGGCGCCGCTACCGGCGTCAAGACGAGATCGGCACGCCGTTCGGCATCACCGTCGACCACCAGACGATGGAGGACGGCACGGTGACGCTCCGCGATCGCGACAAGACGACGCAGGAGCGCATCCACGAGAACGATCTGCTGCCGGAGCTGCTGCGGCGGATCTACTCCTGCTGACCAAGCTCTGCGGACGCGAGACGCGCGCCGGCGTGCTCACGCCGCGCGCGTCTCGCGCTCGAGCTCGCGGCGGAAGAACGACGAGTGCTTCGCGAGCTCGGCGACGTAGCGCCGCACGTCGTCGCGCGCCTGCGGCGCGAGCTTCGCGAACGGCACGACGTGCTCCTCGGGCACGAAGCGCAGCGTGAAGTTCACCCGCCGCGTCTCGAAGCCCTCGACCGGGAAGTGGAAGCGCATGCCGGCACGCCGGTCGACGCGCTGCACGCGGTGCAGCGTGCGGTTCTTCCACTGCTCGCCGCCGAAGATCAGCAGCGAGCCGTCGTCGAGCCAGCGCTGCGTGACGACCGACGACGGCTCGCCGCGCCGTCCGCGGGTGACGAATTGGAAGAGCGCGCGCTCGCCGAGCGAGATCGACGCGACCGGACCGGGCTCGAAGTCGCGGTGCTCGCCGACGCGCGCCGTGTCGACCGCCTTCCCGTCGCGCAGCACGCTGCCGTAGAGGTTGATCAGGCAGGTGTTGAGCCGCCAGCGCGGCGGCAGGTCGGGCGGGCGGAACATCGCGCGGGTCAGCGCTTCGATGCGCCGCACGAGGCGCGCGAGCACCGGCGGGAAGGGCTCGGCGCGCACGGCGCGGTCGTGCACGCCGGCGGGCGGCCGGTAGTAGTCGAGGCAGGCGAACTGCCAGCTGCCGAGCCAGTACACCGGACGCAGGAGCTGGCGCTGCACGCCGGTCGCGGCCGCGTGGCGGTCGGTGAAGCGGTTCTCCCAGATCGGGTGCAGCTTCTCGAGCCAGCGCACGAGCGCGTCGTGCTCGTCGGGCGAGACGAACGCCGGGTCGTAGTGCAGGCCGGCGGCGCCGCGCTCGCGCGTCGGACGTCGCTCGCGCAGCGTCCGCGCCGCTCCTCGAGGCGAGGCTCCCATCCGGCTACTCGTCCGCGAACAGCTTGCTCGGCCCGGCGCGGTGGAAGCCGTTCCACGGCTGGGAGCGCTCGTGCGGCTGCAGCGGCCAGGTGCCCTCGCCGCGCGCGGCGTTCTCGGACGCGCCCGGCAACAGCGCCGACAGCGGCGAGGCGAGGCGCGCGGTCGGCGCGGCGCCGTCGACGCGCAGCACGGCGCCCGAGATGAACGCCGCCGCCGGCGAGAGCAGGAAGCAGATCGCCGCCGACACCTCGGACTCCGTGCCGAGGCGCTGCAGCGGCACCGCACGGTGCAGCACCTTCAGGTGCGGCCGCATCCACTCCGGGTAGGTGTGCATGCCGGAGGACGCGATCCAGCCCGGCGCGACCGCGTTGACGCGCACGCCGCTCGCCGCCCACTCGTAGGCCGCGGTCTCGGTGAAGCTCACCATGCCGGCGCGCGCCGCGCCCGAGTGACCCATGCCCGGCATGCTGCCCCAGAAGTCGGCGACCACGTTGACGATCGCGCCGCCGTGCTCGTTCATCCACTGCGTGTAGCACTCGCGCGCGAACAGGAAGCCGCCGGTCAGGTTGTTGCGCACCACCGCATCCCAGCCCTTCTGGCTGATCGCGGCGAGCGGTGCGGCGAACTGTCCGCCCGCGTTGTTGACCAGGCCGTCGATGCGTCCGGTCTCGGCGAGCGTCGCCGCGACCACCTCGCGGACGCGCGGCTCGTCGCGGATGTCGCACGTGAACGTGAGCGCGCGCCCGCCGTCCTCCGTGATCTCGTCCTTCACCTGCGCGAGCCGCGCCTCCGTGCGGCCGACCAGCACGACCGTCGCACCGAGGCTCGCGAGCTCGTGCGCCGTGCAGCGACCGATGCCGCTCCCGCCGCCGGTGACGATGTGCGTCTGCCCGGCGAAGAGGCCCGCGCGAAAGACCGAGTCGTAGCGCATGCGGCTCCTTATCACGCGGCCCGCGCGGCGTGCTCGCGGTGCGCGTGCGGCACGCACGAGGTCGCCGACTCGCTCGCCGTGAGAGCGTGGAGGCGATAAGGCGGGGCATGCGCTTCGGACTCACGACGCCGATCGTCACCCTGACGCCGACCGGGCACGGCGCCTGGGAGCGCGACGCCGGACCGAACGAGCTGCGCGAGATCGCGGTCGCCGCCGACCGCCTCGGCTTCCACCACCTGACGTGCAGCGAGCACGTCGCGATCCCGAGCGAGGTCGTCGCGACGCGCGGCGCGCGCTACTACGATCCGCTGCCGACCTTCGGCTGGCTCGCCGCGTTCACCGAGCGCATCCGCTTCGCGACGCACGTGATCGTGCTGCCGTACCACCACCCGCTCGCGGTCGCGAAGCGCTACGGCACGCTCGACCGGATCTGCAACGGACGGCTGATCCTCGGCGTCGGCGTCGGCAGCCTCGAGCCCGAGTTCGATCTCCTCGGAGTCGACTTCGCGGGCCGCGGCGCGCGCTACGAGGACGCGATCCGCGCGCTGCGCGCCGTGCTCGGCGAGCGCGAGCCGGTCTACCGCGGCACGCACTTCACGATCGAGGGCTTCGTCGTCGACCCGACCGCCGTGCAGCGCCGCATGCCGATCTGGCTCGGCGGTCGGACGCCGCGCTCGCTGCGCCGCGCGCTCGAGCTCGCCGACGGCTGGGATCCGTTCTACTTGACGCTCGACGAGCTCGGCGCGCTGCTCGAGAAGGCGCGCGGCTGGCGCGCGTGGCGGGAGCGCGAGGAGCGCGGCGAGCCGTTCGAGTTCGTGTTCTCGCCGGAGAAGCTCTTCGACCCGACCGTCGCCGGCGAGCGCGAGGCGATGACGGAGCTCCTGCGCCGCTACCGCGCGATCGGCGCCAGCGCGATGAACCTGCGCTTTCCGAGCCGCAGCCTCGCGCACCTGCTCGAGCAGCTCGAGGTCTTCGCGAGCCGGATTCGCCCCGAATTCGCGGACTGAGATCGCGCGGGCTCGGGTGCTTGCCCGCCCGGCGCGTCCCTGCAATGGGATCCGCGATGGACATCACCTTCACGCCGGAGGAGGAGCGCTTCCGCGAGCGCGCTCGCGAGTGGATCGAGGCCAACAAGCCGAGCAATCCGCCGGCGGAGAACGACATCTTCGCTCGACGCGACTTCGACCTCGCCTGGCAGCGCAAGATGTACGAGGCCGGCTGGGCGGGCATCTCGTGGCCCAAGGAGTACGGCGGCCGCGGCGCGTCCTTGATGGAGCAGCTCATCTGGTACGAGGAGTTCGCGCGCGCCGGCGCACACGAGCCCTCGACGCTGTTCGTCGGCCTGAACCACGGCGGACCGACGCTCATCGCCTGCGGCAACGAGGAGCAGAAGTCGTATCACCTGCCGCGCATCCTGCGCGGCGAGACGGTGTGGTGTCAGGGCTTCTCGGAGCCCGGCGCAGGCTCGGACCTCGCCGGACTCTCGACGCGCGCCGTCATCGACGGCGATCACCTGGTCGTCACCGGGCAGAAGATCTGGACGAGCTTCGCGCAGATCGCCGAGTTCCAGGAGCTGCTCGTGCGCACCGATCCCGACGCGCCGAAGCACAAGGGCATCACCTGGGTGATCTGCCCGATGGACGCGAAGGGCATCGAGATCCGTCCGATCCGCACGATGGCCGGGCATCAGGACTTCTGCGAGGTGTTCTACGACGAGGTTCGCATCCCGCGCGCCAACGTCGTCGGCCAGATCAACGACGGCTGGCGGGTCGCGATGTCGACGCTGAGCTTCGAGCGCGGCACCGCGTTCCTCTCCGAGCAGGTGCGCTTGACGCGCATGGTCGACGAGCTGATCGAGCTCGCGCGACACACGCCGCTCGGCGGAGCGGCCGCGGGCGACCCGGCGCGCACGAAACGTGCGATTGACGACGACGACGTCGCGCGCCGCCTGGCGCTGCTGCGCGCGGAAGTCGAGGCGCTGCGCGCGATGACCTACCGCAGCGTGAGCCGCACGGCGCGCACCGGCGTGCCGAGCTCGGAGGCGTCGCTGATCCGGCTCTTCTTCTCCGAGCTGCAGCAGCGCGTGCACGGGCTCGCGATGGAGATCCTCGGCCCGCAGATCCTAGACTGGGACGCCGAGGAGTCGCCGTCGGAGGAGCTGGGCGGACGGCGCAAGCGCGTCCGCGAGACCTGGGTGTTCCGCTGGCTGCTGTCGTTCGCGTCGACCATCGCGGCCGGCTCGAAGGACATCCAGCGCAACATCATCGGCGAGCGCGTGCTCGGGCTGCCGCGCTGAGCGGGCAGGGAAGGGGCGTTCCGCAATGGACTTGATGCTCAGCGCCGATCAGGAGGCGATCCAGACCTCGGTGCGCGAGTTCCTCGACGGCGAGCTGCCGATGTCGCGCGTGCGCGAGCTCGCACAGGCGGGACCGGACGCGCTCGCGCCGCTGTGGCGCAGCGCGGGCGAGCTCGGCTTCTTCGGCCTCGCCGTCGCCGAGGCGCAGGGTGGCGCGGGCTACGCGATCACCGAGGAGATGGTGCTCTTCGAGGAGCTCGGCCGCGTGCTCGCGCCCGGGCCGTGGCTCGGCTCGGTGCTCGCGGCGCGCGCGCTCGCCGCGCACGGCGGCAAGCGCGACGAGCTCGCGCGCGTGCTGCACGGCGAGATCCGCGCAGCACTCGTCGACGGCACCGCGGCCGCGAGCTCGCTCGTCGCGCGTGACGGCGAGCTGACCGGCCAGGCGCTCTACGTCCCGGACTCCGAGGGTGCCGCCGCGTTCCTGGTCCTCGCGCCGGAGGCGGTGCTGTGGGTTCCCGCGTCGGCCGCGGTCGCGGTCGAGCCGCGCCCGAGCCTCGATCCGACCCGCCGCATCGCGCACGTCCGCTTCAGCGCGGCGCGCGCCGACGTGCTCGCCGGCGGCGACGCGTCACGCGCGCTGCGGCGCGCAGCGGCGGTGCTGTCGTGCGCCGAGGCGGTCGGCGGCATCCAGCGCACGGTCGAGATGTCGGTCGAGTACGCGAAGGTGAGAAAGCAGTTCGACCGGCCGATCGGCAGCTTCCAGGCCGTCAAGCACCGCTGCGCCGACATGGCGGTGCGCGCCGAGGTGGCGCGCTCGTCGACGACCTACGCCGTGGTCTCGGTGCGCGACGGCGCGGCCGATCAGGACTTCCAGGTGTCGGTCGCGAAGATCCTGTGCGCGGGCGCCTACCTGCAGAACGCCGCCGACAACGTGCAGAACCACGGCGGCATGGGCTTCACCTGGGAGTGCGACGCGCACCTCTACGTGAAGCGCGCGCGCAGCTTCGACGTCGCCTTCGGCTCGCGCCTCGAGCAGCTCGATCGTCTCGCGGCGGGGTTCCGCGCCGCCTGACGCTGCCGTCCGCCGCCGGACGCGCGCGGTCGCTGCCTCGTCTGCGACCTACGCGCCGAGTCGCTCGAGCGAAGGCAGAGTCCGCAAAAAGGCGGAAGGCCCCGCACGCCGTGCTCGTGCGGGGCCTTCCTTTCCGGGAGTCGGAGCTCGCTCAGTACTCCCAGGCGATGCCCGCCTTGCCGATGAAGAACGTGCCGTCGCCGCGGTTGGCGCGCGCCAGCGTTCCGGAGAGCGCCATCACGTCGAAGCTCGCGCTCACGCTCCACGAGCCGTAGGCGGAGTCGATGAAGCTCAGCGGCACGCTCGCGACGAGACCGGCGTCGAAGTAGCCGAAGGTGTCGTTGTCGCCGCCCGGCTCCTCGTAGTAGTCGGACACCGACAGGCCGAGCGTCAGCGGCAGCGCGAGCGTCAGCGGGTAGTCCGCGTCCTCGAACAGCGTCACCTCGGGCTTCGCGCCGAGACCGAGGTAGATGCCCTCGTGGTCGCCGAACGCGGTGCCGTCGACCTCGAACACCCACAGCATCGACGGGTTCAGCGCGAACGGCCCGAGCAGCGACGAGTCGTCGAACGCGATCGTCCAGTCGAGCTCCTGCGCGGTCGCGTAGGCGCCGTTCGGGAAGGTGAAGGCGACGTAGCTGATGTTGGTCGACACGAAGTCCCACAGGCCGACGTTGAAGCCGGCGATGACGTCGGACTCGAACCAGTTCGACGGGCTCGAGGTGGCGCCGGTCTTCTTCGTGTGCACGCTGTTCCAGGTGCCGAACGTGAGGTCGATGTTGTTGATCACGCCGGCGCCGATGTCCTCCGCGAGCGTGATCGTCACGCCGCCGTAGGGCTGCCAGATGAAGCCGTCACGCTCCTGCAGGATGCCACGGAAGAAGTAGGCGGTCGTGAAGTCCGAGCCGGCGGCCAGTGCGACCTTGCCCGTGTTGGGTCCCGAAGGCTCGATGGTCGTCGCGGGGGTGCTGCCGGGCTCGACGTCGCCTGCCGGAGCGGGCTGCTCCGCAGCGGCCGTGAGCGGCACGAGAGCCAGGCACAGGGTCAAGACCAATGTCCGACAGCGCGCACCGCTGGGACGCGAGAATGTCGCAAGCATCGCTTCTCCTCTCTCAGGGCTAGGGGCGGACGCGCGGAGCGCTCCGCGGAATGTCGGTCGCGTCGAGAGCAACGCTCATGCCGCCCTGGCGCGCGGAAAGTCGCGGCACTCGCGACGCGTGAGCGGCCATCGCTGCCGCTTCAGCGAGCAGCTGCCCGCGCGCTGTGCAGCGGGCGGGCGGCACTGCGCGGTTCTCGGCCATGGTGGCGTGATCCCTTGCCGCGCTGACGCGATCCTCCGCCGTGCTGACGCGGTGCTCCGTCACGCTCGCGGCTCCTCGACGCCCATCACCCGCCACGGAGCGTGCGCAGGTAGGCCTTCCAGCCGCCGTGCGCCGTGATGTCCTCGGCGCCGGCGACGGCCCACGCCTCGCACACGAAGCCGTGCACGACCGCCCCGCTTTCGAGGGTGACGCTGCCGATGGCGAGCGGCGGCGGCACCTCGGCCACCAGCCCACCGAACATTGTGCTTGATAGTCGCCACACCTCGACCTCGATGCCCGGGCCGGCGAAGCCGGGCTCGCGGACCAGGCCGGGCTTCGCCGGCGTGGTGCCGGGGAGGGCGAAGAGGCGGTAGTCCGCTGCGGTGCGCGTGCGCGCGACGAGCCGCGCGCCGCGCGAGACCAGCGCGGGGTTGAGCGGCTCGCCGCTCAGGTGGGCGCCGACCACCGCGACGTCGACCGTCGCGTCCGGGGACGGTCCGGGCGGCCGCGCCTCGGGCAGCGGCAGGCGCTCGGCGCCCCAGGTCGGCGCGAGCAGGCGGTGCAGGCGGTCGGCGGCGACGGCGAGCGCGTCGTCGCAGAAGGGCGGCGCGACCAGCGTGACGCCGAACGGCAGCCCGGCCGGCGTGAAGCCCGCCGGCACGGCGACCGCGCAGCAGTCGAGCAGGTTCACGAAGTTGGTGTAGGTGCCGAGGTTGGCGTTGAGGCGCAGCGGGTCCGCCTGCACGGCGTCGACGCGGTAGATGGTCGGCGCGGTGGGCAGCAGCAGGAAGTCGACCTCGCGCCAGGTCGCCTCGGCGCGCCGCGCGAGCTCGGCGAGGCGGTGCACGGCGCGGAACGCGTCGGGGGCCGTGACGCCCTTCGCCTGCACGAGGATCTCGCGCACCGCCGGGTCGAAGGCCGCTTCGTGCGCGGCGAGCGCCTCCTCCAGCGCCGCGAGGCGCTCGGCGACCCAGGCGCCGCCGTAGAGCAGGCGCGCCGCGTCGCGAAACGGCGCCCAGTCGATCTCGCGCACGCCGAAGCCCGCGGCGGCGGCACCCTCGACGGCGCGCGCGTAGAGCGCGGCGGACGCGTCGTCCCCGAAGAACTCGCGGTCCGCGTCGGCGAGGACGCCGATGACCGCGCCGTCCTCCGGCAGAGCGCGCAAGGCGCGCGGCTGCGGCGCGCGGGAGTACGGGTCCTCGGGATCGAGCGCCTGCGCGACGCGGCGGACGAGGTCGCCGTCGGCGACGGTCGCGGCGAACACGCTCACGCAGTCGAGCGAGCGGCAGGCCGGCACCACTCCCGTCGTGCTCAGCAGCCCGCGCGTCGGCTTGATGCCGACCAGATGGTTGAACGCCGCGGGCACGCGTCCCGAGCCCGCGGTGTCGGTGCCGAGCGCGAACGCGACGAGCCTGCGCGCGACCGCGACCGCCGAGCCCGAGCTCGAGCCGCCGGAGACGTGGCGCTCGTCGAACACGCAGCGCGGCGCGCCGTACGGCGAGCGCACGCCGACGAGGCCGGTCGCGAACTGGTCGAGGTTGGTCTTGCCGAGGACGAGCGCGCCCGCGGCGCGAAGGCGCGCGACCACCGGCGCGTCGCGCTCGGGACGATAGGCGAACGGCGGACAGGCGCAGGTCGTCGGCAGGTCGGCAACGTCGATGTTGTCCTTGACGGCGCACGGCACGCCCCAGAGCGGCGGCCGCGGCGTCGTGCGCGGCAGCGCGCGCGCTTCCGCCAGCACCTCGTCGCGCGGCCGCAGCGTGATCCACACCGCGGGGTCCGGGCAGGCGGCGATCCGCTCGTAGGCCGCGGCGACGACGTCCGCGGGATCGGCGCCGTCGTCGTAGGCGCGTGCAAGCGCGTCGATGGTGAAGACGTCGGCGCTCACGCCGCCTCCGCCAGCACCATCAGGCGCTGGCCGGCCTGCACGGTCCGACCCGGCTGGCAGCCGATCTCGGCGACGATCCCCGCGCTCGGCGCGACGACCTCCATCTCCATCTTCATCGACTCGAGCACGACCACCACCTGTCCGGCGGCGACGCGCTCGCCCGGCTCGACGAGCACCTTCCAGACGTTGCCCGGCACGGGCGAGGTCACCGCGGCGTGGCCGTCGGCGAGCTGCGGCTCGTCGTCGGTCGGCGGCGGGACGTCGTCGTCGGCGACGTAGGTCGCGAGGCCGAGCTCCTGCCAGCGCCGGCGCTCCTCCGCGAACGCCGCCTGCTGACGCTGCTTGAAGCGCGCGATCGAGTCGCGCTCGGCTTCGAGGAACCGCAGGTGGTCGGCGAGGCGGAAGGTCGAGGGCTCGATGCGCAGCTCGTAGGCGCCGTGCAGGAACGCTTCGCGCGCTTCGAGCAGCTCGCATCCGTCGACCGGGAAGAAGCGGATCTCGTCGAAGAAGCGCAGCAGCCAGGGCTTGCCGTCGGTGAAGCTCGACGTCTGCCGCCAGGTGTTCCACACCTGCACCGTGCGGCCGACGAGCTGGTAGCCGCCGGGGCCCTCCATGCCGTAGACGCAGAGGTACGCGCCGCCGATGCCGACCGCGTTCTCCGGCGTCCAGGTGCGCGCCGGGTTGTACTTGGTCGTCACCAGACGGTGGCGCGGGTCGACCGGGGTCGCGACCGGCGCGCCGAGGTAGACGTCGCCGAGCCCGAGGACCAGGTAGCTCGCGCCGAAGACGATTTGCTTGACGGCGTCCTCGTCGGGCAGACCGTTGATCCGCCGGATGAACTCGAGGTTCGACGGACACCACGGCGCGTCCGGACGCACGAGCTCCTGGTACTTGCGCATCGCGAGCCGGGCCGCCTCGTCGTCCCACGAGAGCGGCATGTGCACGATGCGCGTCGGCACCTCGATCGCGTCGACCGCGGGGAGCGCCGCGAGGTGCTCGTCGAGCAGCGCGAGCACGCGCGGCATCGGCAACACGCGCGCGTCGAAGTGGAGCTGCAGCGAACGGATGCCGGGCGTCAGATCGAGGAGGCCCTCGGGGCGCTCGCGCGCGATCGACTCCATCAGCGCGTGCACCTGGAAGCGCAGCGTCAGATCGAGCGCCGGCTCGCCGAGCTCGACCAGCAGGTAGTCGTCGCCGCAGCGGCGGATGCAGACCGCCGTGCCCCGCACTTCCGTGCGACGCACGATCGCCTGCTCGGCGTCGCCGCCGCTGCGCGACGGGGGCAGCGGCGTCGTCGCGGGTTCCGCGAGCGTCTCGATCGCGCGATCCTGTACTGCGCGCAGGCGCTCGGCGTCGGCGGCGTCCAGGCGCACGAAGCGCACGCGGTCACCCGCCTTGAGCTGCCCGAGCTTCCACAGCTCGGCCTGCACGACCGTCACCGGGCAGACGAAGCCGCCGAGGCTCGGGCCGTCGGGTCCGAGCAGGATCGGCATGTCGCCGGTGAAGTCGAGCGTGCCGACCGCGTAGGCGTTGTCGTGGATGTTCGACGGGTGCAGCCCAGCCTCTCCGCCGTCGGGACGCGCCCACTCGGGCTTCGGCCCGATCAGGCGCACGCCGGTGCGCGCGCTGTTGAAGTGCACCTCGTACTCGGCTTCGAACAGCGTCGCGACGTCGCGCTCGGTGAAGAAGTCGGGCGCGCCGTGCGGGCCGTAGAGGACGCCGAGGCGCCACTCGCGCCCGAGCTCGGGGCGCAGCGCGTCCGGCAGCGGGCCCGGGTAGGGCGGCGCGATGGCACCCTCGCGGCGCACGTGCAGCACGTCGCCCGCGCGCAGCACGCCGGTCGCGTGGCCGCCGAAGCCGCCGAGCGAGAACGTCGCGCGGCTCCCGAGGTAGAGCGGCGCGTCGAAGCCGTTGCGCACCGCGAGGTAGGCGCGCTGCCCGGGGCCGGCGACGGCGCCGACCGCCAGCACCTGGCCCGGCGCGACCTCGACCGGCGTGAACCACGGCACCGGCGTGCCGTCGAGCGTGGCCGGCATCTCGGCACCCGTCAAGCATATCCAGGTCGCGCAGCGGAAGCGCAGAGTCGGACCCGAGAGGGTCATCTCGAGCGTCGCCGCATCCGACGGGTTGCCGAGCAGACGGTTCGCGAGCCGGTGCGAGAGCGGGTCCATCGGCCCGCTCGGCGGCACGCCGACGTCCCAGTAGCCGACGCGCCCCGGCCAGTCCTGCAGGCTGCTCTGCGCGCCGGGCGCGAGGACGTCGATCGTCGGCGAGGCGTCGTCGAAGGCGGCGAGCGCGCGCGTGCTCACCTCGCCCGCCTCGAGCATCGGCGACGCCGCGATCGCGCGCAGATAGTGCAGGTTGGTCGCGATGCCGTGCAGCTCGGTCGCAGCGAGCGCGTCGCGCAGGCGGCGCAGCGCTTCGTCTCGGTTCTCGCCGCGCACGATGAGCTTGGCGAGCATCGGGTCGTAGTACGGCGTCACCTCGGTGCCGCTCTCGACCCAGCCGTCGACGCGCGCGTCCTCCGGCAGCGCGACGTGCGTCAAGCGTCCGGCGCAGGGCAGGAAGCCCTTGCCCGGATCCTCCGCATAGAGCCGCACCTCGATCGCCGCGCCGCGCGGCTCGGGCACGAGCGTTTCGAGCGGCGGCAGATCGCCCGCCGCCTGACGCACCATCCACTCGACGAGGTCGACGCCCGTCACCTCCTCGGTGACGCCGTGCTCGACCTGCAGGCGCGTGTTGACCTCGAGGAAGTAGAAGCGATCCTCCGCGCGATCGTAGATGAACTCGACCGTGCCCGCGGACTCGTAGGCGACGCTGCGCCCGAGGCGTACCGCGGCGTCCAGCATCGCGGCGCGCGTCGCGGGAGGCAGGTCGGGCGCCGGCGTCTCCTCGAGGACTTTCTGATTGCGGCGCTGCAGCGAGCAGTCGCGCTCGCCGAGCGCGACCACCGTGCCGCGGCCGTCGCCGAAGATCTGCACCTCGACGTGCCGCGCGCGCTCGACGTACTTCTCGAGGTAGACGGCGTCGTCCTTGAAGTTGGCGAGGCTCAGGCGCCTGACGGTGGCGAGCAGCGAGTCGAGCTCGTCTGGTCCGTGGCAGAGCTGCAGCCCGATGCCGCCGCCGCCGGCCGAGCTCTTGAGCATCACCGGGTAGCCGATGCGCTCGGCCTCGCGGCGCGCCTGCTCGACGCTCGTCAGCAAGCCGCTGCCGGGCAGCAGCGGCACATCGCACGCGGCCGCCGCGTCGCGCGCCGCGTGCTTCGAGCCGAAGGCGCGGATGTGCTCGGGGCGCGGACCGATGAAGCGGATGCCCTCCGCGGCGAGACGCTCGGCGAACTCGAGGTTCTCGCTGAGAAAGCCGTAGCCGGGGTGGACGGCGTCCGCGCCGGTCGCCTTGCACGCCGCGACGACGCGATCGACGTCGAGGTAGCTCTGCGCGGCCGGCGGCGGGCCGACGCACACCGCCTCGCCCGCGAGCGCGACGTGGCGCGCGTGGCGGTCGGCTTCCGAGTAGATCGCGACGCTCGCGACGCCGAGGCGGTCGAGCGTGCGCACGATGCGGCACGCGATCGCGCCGCGGTTGGCGATCAGGACCTTGCGGAACATCAGGCGCGCGGCGGGAAGATCAGCACCTCGATCGGCGTCGGGTTCCAGGCGTTGCACGGGTTGTTGAGCTGCGGGCAGTTCGAGATCAGCGCGATCACGTCCATCGCCGCGACCAGCTCGACGTACTTGCCGGGACCCGACACGCCGTCGGCGAAGGTGAGCCCGCCGTCCGGCGTGATCGGGACGTTCATGAAGAAGTTGATGTTGTGCGTGATGTCGCGCTTCGTGAGGCCGAGGTGGTCGTTCTCCGCGACCGAGAGCAGCCACGAGTCGCGGCACGCGTGCATGGTCTTCTTCTCGAGCGCGTAGCGGACGGTGTTGGACTCGGTCGCGCACGCGCCGCCGAGCGTGTCGTGACGTCCGACGGTGTCGGCGACGATCTCGAGCAGCACGTTGCCGCCGGTCGACAGCAGCTTCGTCCCGACGCCGAGGTAGACGTTGCGCTGCGCGCGGATCGTGTCGACGGCGCTGTAGCGGTCGGCAGGATCGGCGGCGTTGTAGAAGAGCGTGTCCGCCGCCTGATTGCCCTCGAGGTCGACGATGCGCAGCGCCTCGCCGGCGCGCACGACGTGCATCCAGTAGTCGCCGGCGGGGACGACCTTGCGGTAGGTCGCGGTCGCCGGGTCGCGATCGCTCTCCTTCAGCAGCATGACGCACCCCCGCGATCGAGCAGGTGGTAGAGGCGGTTGTTCTCGAAGCCGCGCTCGTTCTCCGGTCGCGAGCGGCGCGCGAAGTCGTCGTCCGCGACCGGTGGTGCGACGCGCAGCTCGTAGCGGATCGGACGGCGCGGGTACTCGGGCGACGGATCGAGCGGGTGCGGGCAGGTGTGGAAGAGCACCAGCGTGTCCATCTCGAAGCGCAGGTCGACGTGGTCGCCGGGCTTCGAGTTGCCGGGGACGTAGGTCATCGCGCCGTCCTCGGCGACCGTCACCTTGCTGAACCAGTTGACGTTCGCTGCGAGGTCACGCCGGCCGAGGCCGTACTTGCCGGCCTCGACGAGGAAGCTCTCGTAGCCGGCGAGCGTCCAGTCGTTGCGATGCTCCTGGTAGGATTTGAGGCCCCAGCGCTCGGCGATCATCGCGCGCGTCGACGTGCCGCACGCGGTGTCGTGCCAGCCGACCGTGTCGTCGACGATCGAGCAGAAGATGCGGCCCATGTCGGAGTAGAGACAGTTGCCGCGCGTCAGCTTGAAGGTGTGCTGGCACTTGAGCGTGTCGGGCGCGTTGTAGCGCTCGAGCGGATTCGCCGGGTTGTAGAAGAGCATCCCGACGTTCGCGTCGCCGGTGAGGTCGACGAGGCGCAGCAGCGTGCCCCGGCGCAGGACGAAGGACCAGTGCTTGCCGCCGGGAATCTCCTCGGCCCAGAGCAGCTCGCCGGGCTCGTGTCCTCGCGGTTCGTCCATCTTCGGCACCCTCCGGATATTCGTTGCTTGCCGGGGATGCCGATCGGTGGGCCGCACGCGGGGGTCCACCGAGCATCCTCGGCGTCGGGCCTCCCGGGCTTTTGTCCCGCCGTGTGTTCGGCGCGCTCGACCGCGCCGAAGTGCGACCCTCGGACCAGCCGCGCGGATGCGCGTCCGCGCCGGAACCCTAGTCGCTGCTGCGCGCGGTGGGAGCGAGAAGCATGCCACCGCGGAGCGCGCGTCTTTGCGCGCTCGCGTGAGCGTCGCGCGCGCTCGCGTTGCTCACGGCGTGCGCACGCTGATCAAAGCGCGAGCAGCGCGCGCGTCGCCGACGACGTGGGCAGCGGGCGCTGCTTCGTCGAGCACGCGCGATCGCTGCGACGCGCGCGCGCGTCGCAGAAACGCAGAAGATGCGTGGTTCGCAGCAGGGGAGCGGAACTTGCTCTCGACGCGCGGCATGGTCGCTCTCGCCACTTCGTTCGACATCAGCGCGCCGCCGCTGACCTTCGAGGAGTACCTGCGCACCTGGACGCCGACGCCGATCGAGCACGCGCGGACGTTCCCCGCGTTCATGTACACCGACCCCGCGGTGTTCGAGCTCGAGCGCACGCGCTTCTTCGCGCGCCGCTGGCTCTACGTCGCGCACGTCGACGAGCTGCCCGCTCCGAGCACGTACGTCGCGACCAGCGTCGCCGGCTTCCCGATCCTCGTCGTGCGCGACAAGAAGGGCACGCTGCGCGCGTTCCACAACGTCTGTCCGCACCGCGCAGCACCGGTCGCGCAGGGCTGCGGCGAGGCGTCGATCTTCACCTGCCCGTATCACGCCTGGTGGTTCGATCAGGAAGGACGCTGCGGCGGCGCGCCCGGCATCGACAAGCTGCCGTGGTTCCGCAAGGAGGACAACGGCCTGGCACCCCTGAAGCTCGAGACCTGGGGGCCGTTCATCTTCGTCAACCTCGACCCGGCGGCGGGACCGCTCGCGGAGCAGATGGGCGACCTCGGCGAGGTCTTCGCCGGCGTGCGCTTCGAGGAGTGGAAGCGCGTCTACGCCAAGGACTACTTCACCGACTCGAACTGGAAGCTCTACGTCGAGAACAACGCGGAGTTCTACCACGAGCCGTTCGTCCACAAGTCGGTGTACGGGACCAACGACGTGTCGTGGAACAACAGCCACCACCTGATCACCGCCGAGGTCCACGACTTCTCGTACCGCCAGTACACGCCGTTCGCGCCCGACAGCCCGGAGCTCACCGGCGGCATGCCGCGCGCGACGATGAAGCTCGACATGGACGAGCGCTGGCTGCGCGGCAGCTCGATCATGAGCTTCTGGCCGAACTTCGCGTGGATCGTGAACCCGAACCTGGTGATCATCTACCTCGTCGACCCGCAGTCGGTGACGCGCACGCGCGTGCGCTGGGAGTGGCTCGTGCCCGACACGCCCGAGGCGCTCGCCGAGGAGAACCTGAAGCCGCTGCGTGAGCTCTACGACCAGGTGCAGCAGGAGGACATGGATCTCCTGCCGCAGGTGCAGATGGTCGCCAACTCGCCCGGATACATCCGCGGCCCGTTCTTCCCGCAGAAGGAGCTCGGCGTGCACCGTTTCGACGAGCTTCTGATGGAGCACCTCACCGGACGTCGCTGACGACGTCGCTGCCCGCGTCGTGGGCGCGTGCCCGCGATGCGGGCGGCGATTGCCGCTTGCGCATGCACCACCCACGACGAAACCCCGCGCCACGGGCGTCTGCGCGCCCGGGCAGGTGGCATCTCAGTTGCTGCCGGGACGCCATCGACGCATGAGCCCGTCCTCACACGAACCGCGGCCCGTCCTCTGGCAATACTTGACGTGGCCCGAGATCGCGTCGCTGCGGGACGCGGGCATGGACATGGTGATCCTGCCCGTCGGCTCGACCGAGCAGCACGGTCCGCACCTCGCGGTCGACACCGACACGGTGACCGCGACCTCGGTCGCGCATGCGGTGTCGGCGCGCACCGGCGTGCCGGTGCTGCCGTCGGTGCCCTACGGCTGCTCGCTCGGGCACTCGCACCGCTGGCCGGGCGCGCTGTCGCTCGAGCCGCAGACGCTCGCGCAGCTCGTCTTCGAGTGCGGATCGTGGGCGATCCGCGCGGGCTTCCGGCGGATCCTGATCGTGAACGGCCACGTGACCAACGCCGCGCCGCTGCGCTGCGCGCTCGAGCTGCTGCGCTCGCGCTTCGACGACTGCATGGTCGCGCTGCGCGACGTCGGCGCGGTGTCGGAGCGCGTGCGGCGCGCGTTCCTGAGCGACGCCGAGGACTGGCACGCGAACCGCGCCGAGACTTCGCTGATCCTGGCGCTGAGCCCGGAGCGCGTGCGCGCCTCCGAGCTCGCGAGCGCGGACGATCCCGACCGCACGCGCGGCCTGCTGTTCGCGCACCCCGTCAACCGCACGAGCACGAACGGCGTCACCGGCAGCCCGAGCGGCGCGACCGTCGAGCTCGGACGCGAGCTGTTCGCGATGATCGTCGACGATCTGACCGAGCAGGTGCGGGCGGGGCTGCGCGAGAGGCCGCCGCTCGAGGCGGGCTCCTTCGCGGAGGAAGCACGTCGATGAGCCCCGAGGCCAGCGACACGATCGTCAAGAAGAAGCAGGAGCTGCGCGACGCGGGCGTGCGCTACTGCATCGGCGCCTACGTCGACATCCACGGCCGGCCGAAGGCGAAGTGCGTTCCGATCGAGCACTTCGAGCACATGATGCACGGCTCGGAGCTGTTCACCGGCTACGCGCTCGACGGCCTCGGGCAGGAGCCGAACGACGACGAGATCAGCGCGCAGCCCGACCTCGACCGCCTGATCCGCATTCCGTGGCGCAAGGACGTCGCCTGGATCCCGGCCGACAACTACTTCCACGGCGAGCCCTATCCGCTGAGCACGCGCGTCGTGCTGCGCCGCGTCCTCGCCGAGGCCGAGGCGATGGGCTTCACCTTCAACACCGGCATCGAGTGCGAGGTCTACGTGCTGCGCGAGGAGGGCGGTCGCCTCGTCGTGCCGGACGCGACCGACGATCTCGTCAAGCCCTGCTACGACGTGCGCGGTCTGCTGCGCGCGTTCCCGTTCCTCGACCGCATGGTCACGTACATGAACGAGCTCGGCTGGGACGTCTACTCGTTCGATCACGAGGACGGCAACGGCCAGTTCGAGTTCGACTTCGGCTACACCGACGCGCTCACCATGGCCGATCGCTACGTGTTCTTCCGCCACATGGCGGGGCACGTCGCGTCGGAGCTCGGGCTCGTCGCGACCTTCATGCCGAAGCCGTTCGCCGGCAAGACCGGCAACGGCGCGCACCTCAACATGAGCCTCGCCGACACCTCGACCGGACGAAACTTGTTTGCCGTGCCGAAGAGCGAGGATCCGCGCGGGCTCGGCCTCTCGAAGCTCGGCTACCAGTTCATCGCTGGAATCCTGCGTCACGGACGCGCGCTGTGCGCCGTGCTCGCGCCGACGGTGAACAGCTACAAGCGCCTGATCCGCCGCGGCGCGATGAGCTACTACTCGTGGGCGCCGGTCTTCAACTCGTTCGGCACCAACAATCGCTCGAACTCGCTGCGCGTCCCGATGGCGGGGGGACGCTGCGAGTGCCGCAACGCCGACTCGTCGATGAATCCGTATCTCGCGTCGGCGCTGTGTCTGGCGGCGGGGCTCGAAGGGATCCGGGAGGGGCTGGATCCCGGCGAGCCCCACGCCGAGAACCTCTACGAGCTCAGCGACGCGCAGCTCGCCGCGGCCGGCGTGCAGCCGTTGCCGCGCACGCTCGGTGAAGCGGTCGAGTCGTTCGAAGCCGATCCGTTCGTCGAGCGCGTGCTCGGTCCGGAGCTGTGCGCGGAGTTCGTCAAGTACAAGCGCGCCGAGTGGGAGGAGTACCACCAGCACGTGAGCGACTGGGAGATCGCTCGCTACGCGAAGTTCTTCTGAGCCACCGCCGCTTCCGAACCCAGAGAGGAGACGACCTCATGAAAAGGCTCATCACGCTCGCCACCGTGTGCGTCGCCGTCGCGGCCCTGACGCTCGGCGCCGCGCCTGCGGCCCACGCCAAGGAGCCACTGAAGATCGGCTACAGCGACTGGCCCGGCTTCACCTCGTGGCAGATCGGCAAGGAGAAGGGGATCTTCGAGAAGAACGGCGTCGACGTCGAGCTCGTCTGGTTCCCGGTCTACACCGACTCGCTGACCGCGCTGAACACCGGCAAGCTCGACGGCAACCTGCAGACCTGGAGCGATACGATGGCGCCGCTCTCGGAGGGCATCCCGCTCAAGGTCGTGCTGATCCTCGACAACTCGTTCGGCAACGACGCGATCGTCGCCAAGCCGGGCATCGAGTCCGTCAAGGATCTGAAAGGCAAGACGGTCGGCACCGAGCTCGCCACCGTCGACCACTTCATGCTGCTCAACGCGCTCGCCGCGAACGACATGACCGAGTCCGACATCAAGTACACCAACTTGACGGTGCAGGACGCGGCCGCCGCGTTCATCGCCGGCAAGCTCGACGCGGCGGCGATCTGGCAGCCGTGGATCGCGCAGATCCAGCGCGAGGGGAAGGGCAAGGTGATCTACAGCTCGGCCGACATGCCGGGCCTGATCCCGGACCTCGCGGTGTTCCAGGCCAAGGTCGTCGAGGAGCGCCCAGAGGACATCCAGGCCGCCGTCAAGTCGTTCTTCGAGATCGTCGACTTCATCCGCAACAACGAGGACGAGGCGGTCGCGATCATGGCGAAGGTCGTCGAGCAGCCGCCGTCGGAATACAAGGCCTTCCTCCCCGGCACGAAGTTCTTCGACCTCGAGGCCAACCTGAACGGCTTCGAGAAGCGCGACGACAACACCTCGCTCTACGGCAGCGGCAAGACGATCGCCGAGTTCCTGAAGAAGATGGATCAGATCAAGGAGATCCCCGACTACGGCGCCGCGCTCGAGCCGAAGTTCGTCCAGGCGCTGAAGAAGTGACGTGAGACGATGGCGGGACTGCCGCAGATGCGCAGGGACGACGTCGGGGTGGTCTTGACCGCGGGGGCGAGCACGCCGGCCGTCGCCGCGCCGCCGCCCGCGCAGGCCGACGCGCCGGCGCGAGCGGTGCGACGCACCCGCTGGTTCGCGCTGCGGCGCGACATCCCGCGGCCCGCGTACCTCGGGCTCGCGGCGCTGAGCTTCCTCGCGGCCTTCCTCTTCTGGCAGTGGGTCAGCCACCAGCCATTCGTGAACCCGGTCTTCGTGCCGGCGCCGGAGAAGGTGTGGGAGGCGGCGCTCGGCTTCCTCGGCGACGGCGCGATCTGGACCGACGTCAAGGTGAGCTTCTTCCGCGTCACCGCGGGCTTCGCGCTGTCGGCGCTGATCGCGATCCCGATCGGCATCCTGATCGGCTCGTTCAAGGTCGGCGAGGGGCTGATCCAGCCGCTCTCGGAATTCGTGCGCTACATCCCGGTGCCGGCGCTGATCCCGCTGATGATGGTGCTGTTCGGCATCGGCGAGCTGCCGAAGGTCATGCTGATCTTCGCCGGCACGTACTTCCAGATGGTGCTGATGGTCGCCGACGAGGTGCGGCGCGTGCCGTACGAGCTCGTGCAGGTGAGCTACACGCTCGGCGCCAAGCGCAGCGAGATCATCGGCAAGGTGCTGTGGCCGGCGGCGCTGCCGGGCGTGTTCGACGCGCTGCGGCTGTGCAACGGCTGGGCGTGGACGTACCTCGTGGTCGCGGAGCTGGTCGCCGCGAACGAGGGTCTGGGCTACCGCATCCTCAAGTTCTCGCGCTACCTGCAGACGCCGCGCATCTTCGTCTACCTGCTGCTGCTCGGGATCATCGGCCTCACGCTGGACATGGTCTTCCGCGCGCTTCACCGGCGCTTCTTCCGCTGGGCGGCGACGGCGAGGTGAGGAGGCGCCGTGGGTGACGTCAAGCTCGAGATCCGCGGGATCGAGAAGGTCTTTGCGACCAAGAACAAGACGACGCAGGCGCTGGCGCCGACGTCGTTCACGGTCGACGACGGCGAGTTCGTCTCGCTCGTCGGACCGTCGGGCTGCGGCAAGTCGACGCTGCTCTACATCATCGCCGGCCTCGAGGACGCGAGCGCGGGTTCGATCCTGCTCGACGGCCGCGAGGTGTGCGAGCCCGGCCCCGACCGCGGCATGGTGTTCCAGAACTACACGCTCTTTCCCTGGCTCACCGTGCTCGAGAACACGCGCTTTGCGAGCACGCTGAAGGTGAACCACGCGCTCGACGGCAGCGTCGCCGAGGTGATGGCGCGGATCGAGCGCGTCTACGCGCTGCTCGACCTCATGGGTCTCGGCGACTTCCACAACGCCTACCCGCGCGAGCTCTCGGGCGGCATGAAGCAGCGGGTCGCGATCGCGCGCGCGCTCGCCAACGATCCGTCCGTGCTCTTGATGGACGAGCCGTTCGGCGCGCTCGACGCGCAGACGCGCGAGGAGATGCAGGAGCTGCTGCTGCTCGTGCGTCTGCACTGGCGGAAGACGATCGTCTTCGTCACGCACGACGTCGACGAGGCGATCTTCCTCTCCGACCGCATCATCGTGATGTCGCCGCGTCCGGGTCGCGTGCGCGCGCAGCTGCGCGTCGACCTGCCGCAGCCGCGCACCGTCGAGCAACGGCTCGACCCGGAGTTCATGCGGCTCAAGCGCGAGATCGTCGCGCTGCTGCACGAGTCGCGCTCCGAGACCGGCACGCGCGAGCGGTTGCTGCGCAAGATGTTCGATCGGCAGGGAGCACAAGCGGGCGCGTGACGCGCGCGCGGCCTGGCGTTGCCGTAGCGGTGGGAGTGGAGTGGACGCCAGCCGCGCGCGTGTCGCGCGCCGTCTCGGCGCGCCACGGCTGAGAGTGACGCGAGCGCGCGCTCTCCTCGGCGCGTCGCTCGCTCGCCTCAGATCGTCGTGCGGCCGCCGTCGACCACGATCGTCGCGCCGTGCACGAAGCTCGCGCGGTCGCTCGCGAGAAACAGCGCCGCCTGCGCGATCTCCTCGGGGCGCGCGAGGCGTCCGAGCGGCACGCTGGAGAGCATCTCCTCGCGCGCCCGATCCGGCGACGGCGCCGCGGCGAGCTCGCGCGCCATCATCTCGGTGTCGGTCGGACCCGGGCAGAGCGCGTTGACGCGCACGCCGTAGGGCGCCGCCTCGAGCGCGAGCGCGCGCGTGAACGCCAGCACCGCGCCCTTCGCGCCGCAGTACGCGGTGTAGCCCGCGAGCCCGACCAGCGCGAGCTCGGAAGCGACGTTGACGATCGTCCCCGCGCGCCGCGCGCGCATCGTCGGATAAAGCTGCCGGCAGAGCCGGTAGAGGGCGAGGAAGTTCACCGCGACGACGTCCTCGAGGGTCGCGTCGTCGGTCTCCTCGATGAAGCGGAACGGCAGGATCGCCGCGTTGTTGACCAGCACGTCGACCGCCCCGAGCTCGGCGAGCACCGCGTCGACCGTGCGCGCGGTCGCCGCCGCGTCGCGCAGGTCGACCGTGCAGGCGCGGAAGTCGCCGGCGATCGCGTCGTGTGGTGCGGCGCGGTCGAGCCCGCGCACGGTCGCGCCCTCGGCGCAGAACAGGCGCGCGATCGCGGCGCCGATGCCGCGCGAGGTTCCGGTGACGAGGACGCGCTTGCCGTCGAGCTCAGCCATCGGTCGCCTCGCGTGTGCGTCGCGTTCTTGCGCCGCGCGCGTCGCACGGGCCTTCGGCGTCGCGCGCCTCGCACGGCTCGCGCGCGTCGCGCGCGACCGACCTTCGAACGACCGGCGCGAGCGTCGCGCCCTCGCGAAACGGCAGCGTCGACAGCACGATCTGCCACGGCTGCGCGCCGCCGTCGCGGCGTCCGAGCGAGATCTCGAAGTCGAGCAGCTCGACGAGCTCTGCGCGCTCGAGCGTACGCGCCGCGATCAGGTCGGCGAGTGAATCTGTGCGCGGCAGCTCCCGCGAGCGCCGCGAGCGCGCGTAGAGAAACCAGTCGCCGCCGGCGACGAGGTAGGTCGTGCGCCCGCCGCTCGCGGCGTCGCCGACCGCACGCCCGGCGAGCCAGTCGCCCGTGCTGCCCGGCACGCGCCGCCAGACCTCGCGATACGGCACGTGCACGCCGTGCTCGACGATGCAGTCGCCGTCGATCTCGAGCCGTCCCTCGTCGGGAACGCCGCTCGGCGGCTGGAAGTCGATGTCGCGGTGCCAGCGGCAGAGGTTCCCTTCGAGCGACGTCCAGCCGGCGAAGCCTTCCTGCGTTGCGAGCGTCGCGAGCAGCGCGTCGCTCAGCTCCTCGAGGCGCGCGCCCGCGCCGCAGGCGCCGACGTCGCGCGCGGCCGGCACGCGCAGGTCGACGTAGAGCGTCGGCGTCTGCAGCCAGTAAACGCGCGTCGTCGTGTCGGGTGGCGCGTCCGGACGCTCGTAGGAGACGCGTCGCCAGAGGCCGCAGAGCTCGAGCGGGACGCGCGGCGGCGCATCAAGGGTCGCGCGCGCGGACGGGTCGGGGCCGGAACCGGTCACGCGCGCCACGCGATGCAGGCGTCGTGCCGCGCGCATCGTGCGGCGTGCGGTCATTCTTCTTCGCATGCACGCTGCACGTTCGCTGAGCGCCTGCCCGCATCGTGAGCGCCGCGCCGACCCGCGCGCCTCGACACTGCGCACGAGAACGCTGGCACCGACGTTGCGACCGCACGCCCGCGGTGCACGACGCAAGCCCTTCGCTGAACGGCTCGCCCGTGTCCGACACGGCGCTTCTGATGATCGACTTCCAGCGCGACTTCTGCGAGCGCGGCGGCTACGCCGACCACGCGGGCGGCGTCGACTGGGTGCGTCCGATCGTGCCGCACGCGCGCCGTCTGCTCGAAGCCGCGCGCCGCGCGGGGCTGCTCGTCGTCCACACGCGCGAGGGCTACGCGCCCGACCTCTCGGACTGCGATCCGACGAAGCTCGAGCGCTCGCGTCGCGCGGGCGCCGAGATCGGCAGCCCGGGTCCGCTCGGACGCCTTCTCATCCGCGGCGAGCCGGGGCACGACATCATCGCGCCGCTCGCCCCGCTCGCGCACGAGCCGGTGATCGACAAGTCGACGTACGGCGCGTTCTGCAAGAGCCACCTCGAGCTCCTGCTGCGCGCGCGTGGCATCCGACGGCTCGCGATCGCCGGCGTGACGGCCGACGTCTGCGTGCACACGACGCTGCGCGAGGCGGTCGATCGCGGCTTCGCGTGCGACTACGTGCGCGACGCGATCTCGACCTTCGATCCCGAGATCCGTCGCGCGTGCGAGCGCATGGTCGAGCAGGAGGGCGGCGTGTGGGGACGGCTCACGACCGTCGCGCGCCTGGAGCGGGAATGGCTCGGGTGAAGCCCGCACCGTTCGCTCCCGCGCCGCGCTTCGTCTGGCCCGACGGCGCGCGCTGCGCGGTGATGCTGAGCTTCGACGTCGACGGCGAGACCACGGCGCTGTCGGAGGATCCGAAGCTCGTCGAGCGGCTCTCGACGATGTCGCAGTGCGAGTACGGGCCGCGCGTCGGCGTGCCGCGTCTGCTCGAGCTGCTCGCGCACCTCGACGTGCCGGCGACCTTCTTCGTGCCGGGCTGGGTCGCCGAGCGTCACCCGCGCATGCTGCAGGCGATCGCGCAGGACGGGCACGAGATCGGCGTCCACGGCTTCCTGCACGAGCGCCTGCCGACGCTCTCCGCGGCGCGCGAGCGCGACGTGCTGCGCAGGACCACGGACATCTTGACGCGCCTCTCGGGCGTGCGTCCGGTCGGCTACCGCGCGCCCTGGTACGAGATCAATCCGCGCACGCCCGAGCTGCTGGTCCGCGAGGGCTTCCTCTACGACTCGAGCCTGATGGGCGACGACGTGCCCTACCTGCTGCGCGAGCGCTTGGTCGAGATTCCCGCGCAGTGGATGCTCGAGGACTGGGAGCAGTTCGCGTTCAACGCCGACCCGCACTGGGGCGTCATTCCGGAGAACTGCGAGAAGGTCCACGACCTCTGGTGGCAGGAGTTCTTCGCCATGCGCGACTTCGGCTGCTGCTTCGTGCTCACCATGCACCCCTGGCTCATGGGCCGTCCGTCGCGCGTGCGTCTGCTCGAGCGTCTGGTGCGCGACATGCAGGCCGCGGGTGGCGTGTGGTTCGCGCGCGGCAGCGAGATCGCGCGCTGGGTGAAGGAGCATCCCGAGGCCCGACGCGAGATCGACCTCGACCTCGTGCCGCGCTCGCCCGAGCGAATTCGCCGTCAGGCTTGACCCTGCGTCGCGCCGGCGCTTCGCTGAAGCATGGCGCCGGAAGCGATCCCCGTCCCGACGCTGCGCAGCCCGGAGCGCGCCGCCATCCCCGGGCTGCCCGAGTGGCTCACCGAGCTGCACCTGCACGTCGGCGGCGCGGTCGCGCCGCACATCCTCTGGGAGATGGCGCACTCGCAGGGCATGAAGCTGCCGGTGCGCGGCTACTTCGAGTTCGTCGACCTGGTCACCGCGAGCCCCGACCGCGTCAAGAGCCTCGAGGACTACCTCGAGATCCTGCACCGCTGGACGGAGCGCATCCAGTCCGGGCCGCACGCGATCGAGCGCGCGATCTACGAGGTGCTGGCGAAGGAGTACCGCGGCTCGCGCGTCGCGACCATGGAGCTGCGCTTCAACCCGATGAAGCGCAACCTCGGCGGCGAGCGCGACCTCGACCACATCATCCATGCCGCGCTGCGCGGCATGGACCGCGCCTGCCTCGAGTACAACATGAAGGCCGGGCTGATCTTCTGCCTCGCGCGCGAGTTCCCGACCGAGCTCAACGAGATCATCGTCGAGAAGGCGATCCGCTACCGCTCGCGCGGCGTGGTCGGCATCGACCTCGCCGGCACGGAGCGCCAGCGTCCGGAGCTCGACCCGGCGTCGGCCGAGCGCTTCGCCGGCATGTTCGAGCGCGCGCGCGACGCCGGCCTCGGAACGACGGTGCACACCGGCGAGACGCCGCACACCGCGGCCGACGGCGTGATCGCGGCGGTCGAGCGTCTGCGCCCGCAGCGGATCGGTCACGGCATCCGCGCCGCGTACTCGAAGGAGGCAATGGACCGTCTGCGCGAGGCGGGTGTGGTGCTCGAGATCTGCCCGACGTCGAACCTGAGCACGCGCGCGGTGAGCGGGCTCGACGAGCTGCGCTTCATCCTGCGCACGTTCCTCGAGAACGACGTCAAGTTCACGATCAACACCGACGCGACGTACATCCTCGGCACCGATCTGCGCCGCGAGGTCGAGCTGCTGGTGACGGCCGGCATCTTGACGGGCAGCGAGGTCGCGCGCTGCTTCGCGATCGCCGCCGAGGCGTCGTTCCTGCGCGGGTGACGCGCGACCGCTACGAGATCGTGCGCACCATGCTGCGGATGGGAGGCGGCGAGGCGGCTTGAGCGCGGGGAAGGTCGCGGTCGTCGGCGCGGGGCTCGCGGGACTCGCTGCAGCGAGCGAGCTGCGCGCGCGTGGCTTCGAGGTGATCGTTCTCGAAGCGCGCGAGCGCATCGGCGGGCGCGTGTGGACGGTCCGCGAGGGCTTCGCCTACGGCCAGCACGCCGAAGCGGGCGCGGATCTCATCGACGAAGGTCAGGACACGATCATCGGCCTCGTGCGCCGTCTGGGACTCGAGCTCGTCCCGATCCTGAAGCAGGGCTTCGCGTCGTACCGTCTCGACGACGACGGCGTGCGGCGCGTGCACCGAGGTGCCAGCGGCTGGGGCGAGCTCGCGCATCGCCTCGCGCCCGAGATCGACGCGTTCCGGCTCGCCGAGCGACGCTGGGAAGGTCCGATCGCGCGCGCCATCGCGCGGCGCTCGGTCGCGCAGTGGCTCGACGAGGTCGGCGCCGGCGCGGGCCTGCGCGCGCTCGCGACCAGCCTGCGCGGCTTCTTCGCCGCCGACCCCGAGGACATGTCGCTGCTGCAGCTCGTCGACGAGCTTGCTCAGGAAGGTGGGGCTGCGCGCGGCGGGCTCTACCGCATCCGCGGCGGCAACGACCAGCTCGCCGCGGCGCTCGCGCGCGACGTCGTCGTGCGCACCGGCTGCGTCGTGCGCGCGATCCGCTGCCGCACGCGGGCAGGTGCAGGACGAACGTCGTCCGTCGTCGTCGAAACCGAGGACGCGCGCGGCCGACGCGAGACGCTGCACGCAGATTGGTGCGTGGTCGCGCTGCCGACCTCGACGCTGCGCGAGGTTTCGCTCTCGCCGGCGCTGCCCGCGTCGCAGCACGAGGCGATCGCGCGCCTGCGCTACGGCGCGATGGCGAAGGCGAACGTGCAGCTCGAGCGCGCCTTCTGGCGCGTGCGCGGACGTCCGCGTGCCTACGGCTCCGACATGCCGCACGGTGCGGTGTGGGACGCGAACGAGGAGCAGCGCGGACGCGCCGGCATCCTCACGCTGCTCGCCGGCGGACGCGCGAGCCGCGCCCTGCGCGAGCGCATCGCGCGCGGCGGCTTCGACGTCGTGCGCGAGGACCTCGCCTGGCTCGGCGCGCACGACGCGCGCGCCCTGCACGGACACGTCGCGTGCTGGGAGCGCGAGCGCTGGTCGCGCGGCGCGTACGCGTTCTTCGACCCGACGTTCGATCCCGAGCTGCGCGCCTGGCTCCGTCGTCCGCACGCGCGCGTCGTGTTCGCCGGCGAGCACACGAGCGATCGCTGGCAGGGCTACATGAACGGCGCGATCGAGAGCGGGCTGCGCGCGGCGCACGAGCTGGCGTTGCTCGCCGCGGACGACGCGCGACGCAGCGGTCGCAGCGCTCGTCGCAGACGCTGAAGGGCAGACGCCGCACGCTGCGACATGCGGTCGTCGCGGACGTTCGATCGGCGAGCGTCAAGACAAGGTGGCGGTCGTCGCCGCGTTCATGACGCATCGCGGTGTGACGACGCATCCAGAAATCCGAGCTCGGGTTGGCGCGCGGACGCGCACGAAGTAGGACACGGGAGGTCTCGCGCCGCCGAGACCGGCAATCGCGTCAGCTCGAGGAGGCAATCGATGGATTTCGAATACTCGGACAAGGTGAAGAGCCTGCAGAAGAAGCTCCAGGCCTTCATGGACGAGCACATCTATCCCAACGAGGAGGTCTACCACCGTCAGCTCGAAGAGGGGGCCTCGCGCTGGGAGGTGCCGCCGATCATGGAAGAGCTGAAGCAGAAGGCCAAGGCGGCCGGGCTGTGGAACCTCTTCCTTCCGGAGAGCGAGTACGGCGCCGGCCTCACCAACCTCGAGTACGCGCCGCTGTGCGAGATCATGGGCCGCTCGCCGATCGCGCCCGAGGTGTTCAACTGCTCCGCGCCCGACACCGGCAACATGGAGGTGCTCGAGCGCTACGGCACGCCGGAGCAGAAGAAGCAGTGGCTCGAGCCGTTGCTCGAGGGCAAGATCCGCTCGGCGTTCGCGATGACCGAGCCCGACGTCGCCTCGTCCGACGCGACCAACATCCGCTGCAGCATCGTGCGCAACGGCGACGAGTACGTGATCAACGGACGCAAGTGGTGGACGTCCGGCGCGCTCGACCCGCGCTGCAAGATCATGATCGTCATGGGCAAGACCAACCCGGACGCCGAGCTGCACAAGCAGCAGTCGCAGATCCTGGTGCCCATGGACACCAAGGGCGTGAAGATCGTGCGGCACCTGCCGGTGTTCGGCTTCGACGACGCGCCGCACGGCCACGCGGAGGTGATCTTCGAGGACGTGCGCGTGCCGGCGTCGAACCTGATCCTCGGCGAGGGACGCGGCTTCGAGATCGCGCAGGGACGCCTCGGCCCGGGCCGCATCCACCACTGCATGCGTCTGATCGGGCTCGCCGAGCGCGCGCTCGAGCTGATGTGCAAGCGCGCGCTTCAGCGCGTCGCCTTCGGCAAGACGCTCGCCGAGCAGTCGGTGACGCTCGAGCGCATCGCGGAGTCGCGCTGTGAGATCGAGCAGGCGCGGCTCTTGACGCTCAAGGCCGCCTACATGATGGACAAGGTCGGCAACAAGGCGGCGCGCGTCGAGATCGCGGCGATCAAGGTGGTCGCGCCGAACATGGCGCTGCGCGTGATCGACCGCGCGATCCAGCTCTTCGGCGCGGCCGGCGTGACGAGCGACTTCGGGCTCGCGCGGATGTTCGCCGGAGCGCGCACGCTGCGTCTCGCCGACGGTCCGGACGAGGTGCACCGCGCCCAGATCGCGCGCCTCGAGCTCAAGAAGTACCAGTGAACGTCGCTGGCAAGACGGTCGTGGTGACGGGCGGCGCGAGCGGCATCGGTCGCGCGCTCGCCCGTCGTTTCGCCGCGGAGGGGGCGCGCGCCGTCGTGGTCGCCGACCGCGACGGCGACGGCGCCCGCCGCGTCGCGGACGAGCTCGCCGCGGAGTCGAAGGGCGCGGTGCGCGCGGTCGGCGAGCGCGTCGACGTCGCCGTCGAGGCCGAGATCGCGGCCCTCGTCGAGCGCACCGAGCGCGACCTCGGGCCGATCGACCTCTTCTGCTCGAACGCCGGCATCGTCTTCGAGGGCGGGCTCGAGACGCCGAACGAGGACTGGCAGCGCATGTGGGCGATCCACGTGCTGGCGCATCTTCATGCAGCACGGGCGCTGGTGCCGCGCATGCTCGCGCGCGGCGGCGGCTACCTGCTGCAGACGGCGTCGGCGGCGGGGCTGCTGAGCCAGATCGGCTCGGCGCCCTACGCGGTCACCAAGCACGCCGCGGTGTCCTTCGCCGAGTGGCTCGCGATCACCTACGGCGCGCGCGGCCTCAAGGTGTCGGTGCTGTGCCCGCAGGCGGTGCGCACGCCGATGATCGCCGGCTTCGAGAACGGCGGCGTCGCCGGCGTCGACGGGGTGCTCGAGCCCGAGCAGGTCGCCGACGCCGTGATCGCCGGGCTCGCCGACGAGCGCTTCCTCATCCTGCCGCACCCGCAGGTGCTCGAGTACCTCCGGCGCAAGACCGCGGACTACGACCGCTGGATCCGCGGCATGCAGCGGCTGCAGGAGCGGTTCGGCGGGTCGAGCTGAGCGAGCGAAGAAAATCGCTCGACGGAGGCAGGCTCGCGCGGCGTATGTCGAGGATCTCGATCAGGAGATGTCCGATGAGCCGGAAAGCTTGCCTCCTCGCCTGCGCGATCCTCTCCGTCGCGTCGCCTGCCTTCGGCGTGAACCTCGCCTCGGGCGTGCTGCAAGCCGCCCCCGGAAGCACCTTGACCTGCACGGTGACCAACACCGGGTCGAAGCCCGTCAAGGCGACGGCCGTCCTGCGCAGCTTCGCTTCGGGGTCGAGCATCGCGACCATCGACACCTGCACCGGAAAGCCGATCGCGGCCGGTGGCTCCTGCGTGCTGGACAGCGGCGGTTTCGACTCCGGCAGCATCGGCTAGTGTACGGTCAGCGCACCGAGCGCGAAGATTCGCGGGGCGCTCGCGGTCGTCACGGAATCCGGGGTCGTGACCGCGGCGCTACCGCTTCTGAAGTAGCGCGACGAGCTCGTCCTTCCGGAAGCGCTCGTCTCCGAGCGGGCGTGGCGCTAGACTGCGGCCGGTTTAGCCCTCGCTGATCGACCTATGTCTGACGTCGCTCTTCAGGACGCCGCGGCACGCGTCGCGGTGCTGCCCTTCGAGAGCTTGTCCGAGGACGCCTCGGACGCCTACTTCGCGCGCGGCTTCGTCGAAGATCTGATCGTCGAGCTGTCGCGCTTCCCGACGCTCGAGGTGCTGCATCCCGACACCTCGTTCGCCGAGACCGGCGGCGAGGCCGACGCGCGCCGCGACGGCGCGACGCTCGTGCTGCGCGGCAGCGTCCGCCGCGGCGACGGCAAGCTGCGCGTGACGGCGCGGCTGACGGAAGCCGCCTCGGGTCGGCAGCTCTGGGCGGGACGCTTCGACGCGCCGGCGACCGACGTGCTCGCGCTGCAGGACGAGATCGTCGGTCAGGTGGCGAGCGCGCTCGCGATCGAGGTCGACAGCGAGCGGCTGTCGCGCGCGCGACGCAAGCCGCTCACCTCGCTCGAGGTCTACGAGTGCTGGCTGCGCGGGATCGACGCGCTTCGCGGCGGCACGCCCGAGGACGACGAGCGCGCGCGCGCCTTCTTCCAGCGCGCGATCGAGCTCGACCCGACGTACGCGCGCGCCCACACCGGTCTGTCGCTGTCGCACTTCAACGAGTGGAGCTGCCAGCTCTGGGAGCGCTGGGACGAGAAGGAGCGCCTCGCCTTCGAGCACGCGTCGCGCGCCGCGGCGCTTGACGACTCGGACGCGCACGTGCAAACGGTGCTCGCGCGCGTGCTGCTGTTCCGCCGCGAGTTCGACGAGTCGGCGCGACGCACCGACCGCGCGCTCGCGCTCAACCCGAACGACGCCGACGTGCTCGCGCAGGCCGGATCCGCACGCGGCTACCTCGGCGACGCCGAGTCGGGCGTCGAGCTCGCGCGCAAGGCGATGCGGCTCCATCCGCGCCATCCCGACTGGTACGTCGCATGCTTGACGGTGCCGCTGTTCGCCGCGGGCCGCTACGAGGAAGCGCGCGACGTCGCGCTGCGCGCGCCGCGCGCGCTGGTCGACGTGCCGGCCTACCTCGCGGCGAGCGCGGCGCTCGTCGGCGACGCGGCCGTCGCCAAGCGTCACCTCGAGATGTTCCGCGCCGACTTCCGCGAGAAGATCCTGTTCGGGCGCGACCCCGAGCCCGGCGAGGAGCTGCGCTGGCTCGCGCTCGTGAACCCCTTCCGGTCCGCGGAGCCGCTCGAGGCGCTCGCGCGCGGGCTGCAGATGGCGGGTCTCGCGCCCGATCCCGACGCCGACGTGCACTCCACGCCGATCGCCGCGCGCGAGGCAGGCCAGCCGCAGGCGGTCTTCCGCCGCGAGGGCGACGTCTGGACGCTCGCGTTCGCGGGCGAGGTCGTGCGTCTGCGCGAGGTGAAGGGCTTCCTCGACCTCGCGCAGCTCCTCTCGCGCCCCGGCGAGGAGCTGCACTGTCTCGAGCTCGCCGGCCGCGGCGACGAGCCGACCGGCGCCGACCCCGTGCTCGACGAGCGCGCGCGCCGCGAGGTGCGGACGCGGATCCGCGAGCTCGAGGAGGAGATCGAGGACGCCGAGCGCCGCTCCGACCTCGGTCGCGCCGAGCGCGCCCGGGACGAGCTCGACCAGCTCGTGACGACGCTCGCCGGGGCGCTCGGTCTCGGCGGCCGTCCGCGCCGGGTCGGCAGCGCGATCGAGCGGGCGCGCTCGAGCGTCACCTGGCGGATGCGCAGCGCGATGCGCAAGATCGCCGCCGCGCACCCCGCGCTCGGCCGTCACCTCGAGAACACGATCCGCACCGGCACGGTCTGCGCGTACTACCCCGAAACGCCCGTCCATTGGGCAATCTGAGGCCCCGGGGCCTCACACCGTGAGGCGGAACCCTACGCCTTCCGGGTCAGGAGGAGTCGATGAGCACGACCAAGGCAGGGTTCTTCTCGAGCGGACGGACGTACATCACCCCCGGCGGGACCGAGACCTTCATGATGTTCCAGCAGGGGTTCCCGCTGCGCGAGGGCTGCGCGTTCGAGATCTTCGACGACGAGGCGGCCTGGGACCGCCTCAAGCGCGAGTACCTCGCCCTCATCTTCGCGGCGGCGCACGAGAACGGCCACGGCCTGCTGCTCGACACGCTCGTGTGGCGGGCGCACCCCGACTTCGTCACGGCGCTCGGCTACCCCGCGAGCGACCTCGTTCGCTTCAACGAGCTCGCCGTGCAGCGCACCCGCGAGGCGGTCGCCGAGTGGCGCGCGGGCGACGGCGCGCGCGCCGCGCTGCCCGTGGTCCTCACGGCCGACATCGGCCCGCGGGGCGACGGCTACAAGGTGTCCGACGCCGAGGTGACCCCCGAGAAGGCGCGCGCCTACCACCGCGCCCAGATCGAGGTGCTGGCGCGGGCCGGGGTCGAGCTCGTGTGCGCGCTGACGATGACCAGCGTCGCCGAGTCGATCGGCGTCGCGCAGGCGGCGGCCGAGTTCGGCTTGCCGGTGATCGTGTCGCCGACCGTGGAGACCGACGGCACGCTCCCCGACGGCACGTCGCTCGGCGAGCTGATCCGCCGCGTCGACGAGGCCACCGGCGGCGCGCCGCTCTTCTACATGGTGAACTGCGCGCACCCCACGCACGTCGAGGGCGCGCTCGCCCGCGCCAAGGCCGAGGGCGCCCGCTGGCTCGACCGCTTCCAGGGCATCCGCGCCAACTCGTCGCGCAAGAGCCACGCCGAGCTCGACGAGAGCCCCGAGCTCGACCGCGGCAACCCCGCAGAGCTCGGCCGCGAGGTCGCGGCGATGAAGCGCGAGTACGGGCTGCGCGTCGTCGGCGGGTGCTGCGGGACGGACGCGGAGCATCTCACGGCGATCGCGCGCGAGAGCGCGGCGGCGTAGCCCGTTTCTCTGACGAGCCCGGCGGTGCCGACTCCCTGACGCATCGAGCGTCGGGAGGATCGGCGCCGCCGAGCTCGTTGCTTTCGAATTGCTGCGGAGACGGCGATGGGTCTCGATCGAGAGCTGCTACAGATCGAGTGGACGTTGTGGACCAACGACGTCGAGGTCTACGGCAGCGCGTTCCTCCCGGATGCCGTCAGCGTTTCCCCGAGATCGGCAGGATCGATCTCGAGCTCGCCCTGGCCGCGCTCCGCGAGGAGAACGCCGCCGGCCACCGCTGGGCCGAGGTCGACTTTCGAGACGTCCGCGCGCTCACGGTCGCGCCGGACGTCGCGCTGCTGCACTACGCGGTGACCGCGCGTTGGAACTACCCGAAGGACGCCGAGAAGGCTCTCTGCGCGACGCTCTACGTCAAGCGAGACGGCACGTGGCGCGTCGCGTTCCATCAGCAAACCGCTGCTTGACGTGTAGACGAGGTCAGGTCGCGCCAATCGCTCCCCTTTGCGATCCAAAGCGGGCATCGTTGGCGCTTTGAGACACGAGCCGGACATCGCGGCCGACACCCGCGCAACCGCGCGCGACGCCACGACGTCGCGCGACGCGACGCTTTCGCGCGAAAGGTCGATCCCGCGCGAGCCCGGCGTCCGATCCGTCCGCTCACTCCTCCGCAAGCTCGCCGGCAACGCCGTCGTCCTCGCACACCTCCCCGGCCAGCAGCGCATCCCCTACGCGCCCCGCGCGCGCATCGAAGCCCTGCGCGACGCCCGCGTCCGCGCGACCGTCCGCTACGCGGCGCGCACGGTGCCGTTCTACCGCGACACCTTCCGCAAGCTCGGCGTCGACCCGGCGAGCATCACCACCGCGCGCGACCTCGCGCGCCTGCCGCTGATCGACAAGGACGACCTGCGCAGGGATCCGGAGCGCTTCCGCTCGACGTCGCGCGCCGGACGCAACGCGCTCCTCTTTCTCAGCAGCGGCTCGACCGGAAAGCCGGGGCAGATCTGGCACGATCGGCGCTCGCTGCTCGCGAACGTCGCGTACGGCGAGCGCGAGCGGCGCGTGGTCACGACGCTGCTCGGGCGGCGGCTGGGCTACCGCGAGGTCGGCATCGGCTACCGGGGCGGCACTATCGATCTCGTGCGCGCGTTCTACGCGGAGAGCACGCTGCTCGCGCGGCCGACGCGGCGCAAGCTCTCCGTGCTCGCGCCGCTCGCGGCGAACGTCGCGGCGCTGAACGAGTTCCGCCCGGACGTGCTCGCGACCTTCGGCAACTACCTGGCGGCGCTGAGCCGGGCCGTCGCCCGCGGCGACGCGAAGCTCGTGCCGCCCAAGGTCATCACCTACGGCGCGGAGAGCCTCGACCGCGAGGCGCGGCTCGAGATCGAGCGCACGCTCGGCGCGCCGGTGATCTCCTTCTACAACTCGGTCGAGGCCTTCAAGATCGCCTTCCTGTGCGAGGCGCGCTCGCGCTTTCACCTGCACGAGGACCTGTGCCACGTGCGCATCGTCGACGCCGACGGCCGCGACGTGCCGCGCGGCGAGCGCGGCACGGTCGTGATCTCGAACCTGGTCAACCGCGGCACGGTGCTGCTCAACTATCGGCTGAACGACGTGGCGTCGTTCGCGTCGGGGGCGTGCCCGTGCGGGCGGACGCTCGACGCGCTCGCGGAGATCGACGGCCGCGTCGAGGACGTGCTCGAGCGGCCCGGCGGCCGCGTCCTGCACCCGCGCGGCATCTGGGGCGCCGTCAAGCAATTCCCAGAGATCGTCCAGTACCAGCTCGTGCAGACGGCGCCGCACGCGTTCGTCTTGCGTCTCGTGACGCGCGACGAGGAGGATTACCGGCGCGTCGCGGACGCCGCGGCGCGCGCGCTCGAAAGCGTGCTCGGCGCGCCCGCTCAGGTCACGACCGAGCGCCACGAGCGCCTCGCGGGCGAGCGCTCGGGCAAGGTGCGCCTGGTGGTCGCGCTGCCGCACGGCGCGGCTTGACGCGCGCCCAACGCGACGAGCCGAACGCGACGCCCCAGCGCGACGCCCCGCGCTCAGGACCGCGGCGAGCGCACGCCGGACGTCGCACTCGGAGCGACGCCGCGTAAGCCGCGTCCGACGCCAGTCTCGCCGCCCCCGACGCGACCGCCGCCGCGCCCGACGCTGCGGCCGCCGAGCTCCGCCGAGCGCGCGCGCTCGCGCACGATCAGCTCCTCGAACGACGGTCCCTTCACCAGCCGCTCGAGCCGCCGCGCCTCGGCGTCGAGCCGGCGCAGCGCCGCGAGCCGGTCGTCGTTCGCGAGGCGCGCGGCCTCCACCGCGCGAGTCAGCACGCGCAGCGTCTCGTCGTAGACGCGCAGCGGCACGGAGAACGGGTGTCCGTCCTTGCCGCCGAGCGCGAGCGAGAAGCGCGCGGGGTCGGAGAAGCGGCACGGCGTGCCGTGGATCACCTCGGCGGCGAGCGCCAGCGCGAAGAGCGTCCGCGCGCCGACCCCGGGCGTCAAGAGCAGATCGGTGAAGTCCTCGGGCGCGCGGTCGGCGGCGGCGGCGAGCGCGCCGTGCAGGCGGCGCAGGACGACGTCGCCTGCGCGCACGTCGTGCCGCGTCGGCATCACGAGGTGCGGCAGCGTCGGCTGCACGGGCCCGGGCGCAGCTTCGGGCTCGGCAAGCTCTTCGGGCACGCGCGCCAGCTCCGGCAGCGGACCGCGCAGCGCCGCGAGCACGCGATCCGGACCGCGCGCGAGCAGCGCGAGCTGGCTCGCGCGCGAGCGCGCGGCGCGCCGGTCGGCGAGGTTGACGATCACGCCGCGGCTTCGTCCCTCGATCGCGGCGTGCGGATCGTCGAGAAAGCTCTCGAGCCCCTCCGACAGCCAGTGGTAGCGGCGCGCGAGCCGCGCCTCGGGGCTCATCCCTTGCTGCACGACGACCCAGCGGCCGTCGTCGGTCACGATGAAGCCGTGCAGGTAGAGCGTGAAGCCGTCCTGCACGGCGGCGTTGTCGACCTTGGCGACGAGCCGGCTCGTGCGCGCGAGCGCGTCGCCGTCGATCCCGACCCGCTCGCCGAGCGCGAGCAGCTCGTGCGGCGTGCGTCGCGAGTGCGCGCCGCGTCCGCCGCAGACGTGCACGCCGAGCTCGTGCTCGACCGGCGCGAGCCCGCGCTTGAGCGCGCCGAGCACCGCGGTGGTGATGCCGGACGAGTGCCAGTCCATGCCCATCACCGCGCCGAAGGACTGGAACCAGAACGGGTGCGCGAGCCGGCGCAGGAGCTCGTCGCGGCCGTACTCGAGGACGATCGCCTCGACGATCACCCGTCCGAGCCGGCTCATGCGGTCCGCGAGCCAGCGCGGCACGCGACCGCCGTGCAGCGGCAGATCGGCGCTGCCCGAACGTCTCGCCACGAGCTCCATGTACGCTGCGCCAGCGCGGACGCCAAGGCGACGTCGCTCGTGCCCTGCGCTCGCTTCTCGCGGCTCGTCAAGCGTTGTAAACGTGCCCGGCGGAGGTCGAGGGATGCGAAACGAGGTCGAGGTCTTGGTGGTGGGTGGTGGTCCGGTCGGGCTGCAGACGGCGCTCGAGCTGCAGCAGCACGGCGTCGAGCCCTTGGTGATCGACCAGCGGCCGCGACCGGACACGTGGTGCAAGGCTCTTGGCTTGACGCCGCGCACGCTCGAGGTCTGGGACCAGTGCGGGGTGCTGCTCGAGGCGCTGCGTCGCGGCTGCTTCTTCGCCGGCATGGACTCGTCCGTCGACAACGGACCGGTGACGCGCGAGGAAGTCGACGCGCCGGGCATGCCGTACGGCTTCCTGAGCCTCGCGCAGTACGAGAGCGAGGCGCTTCTGCGTGAAGCGTTCGCGCGTCACGGCGGCCGCGTCGAGCAGGGCGCGCGGCTGGTCGATTTCGACATGCGCGCGGACGGCGTCGTCGCGCGCATCGCGACCGCGGATGGCGAGCGCAAGGTCGCGTGCCGCTGGCTCGTCGGCTGCGACGGCGCGCACAGCACGGTGCGCCACGGGCTCGGCCTCCAGTACGAGGGCGACGCCTACGAGATGACCTTCATGCTGGGCGACGTGCGCCTCCACTGGGACCGCTCGCACGCCTACGGGCACCGCTTCACGCAGACGGAGAACGGCGAGCTGCGCAACATCCTCGTCGCGATCCCGGTGCCGGGCGATCCCAAGCGCTACCGGGTGTCGTGCGCGGCGCCGATGGAGCAGCAGGAGGAGGGCGCGGATCTGAGCCAACCGCCGACGCTCGAGAAGCTGCGCGAGGTGATGTCGCCGATCCTGCCGCCGGGCACCGAGATGACCGACCTGGTCTGGTCGTCGTACTACCGGATCAGCCACCGCATCGTGTCGCGCTACGCGAAGGACCGCGCGTTCCTGGTCGGCGACGCGGCGCACATCCACCCGCCGATCGGCGGGCAGGGCATGAACACCGGCATCCAGGACGCGCACAACCTCGCCTGGAAGCTCGCGCTCGCGGTGCGCGGTCGTGCGGCGTCGGAGCTGCTCGAGAGCTACGACGCCGAGCGCCGTCCGGTCGGGCTCGACGTCGTCAACCGCACGACCCGGCGCATGGACGCCGGCCTCGCGACCGGCGAGATCCGCTTCAACCAGTGGCTCGAGGACTCGCAGCTCTTCGTCAACTACCGCGACAGCCGCTGGGTGTCGGAGGACGTCGCGCCGGGCGCGCTCGCCGCGGGTCCGCGTCCGGGAGACCGCGCGCCCGACGCGGGCGGGCTCGTGCGCGACTGGGTCGCGACACCGCTGCGCATCGCCGATCTCGTCCGCAGGCCCGAGCACGTGCTGCTGCTCTGCTTCGGCGCCGACGCGAAGGAGGACGACTTCACGCGCGTAGCGGCGCTCGCCGACCGGCTGCGCGAGCGCTTCGCGGACGAGATCGCGATCTGGGGCATCGCACAGCCCGGCGCGCGCGCGGTCGAGCTCGAGCGCTTCCCGCTGCTGCGCGACGCGTCCGGCGAGTTCGCAGAGAAGTACGGCGCGCGCGGCACCTGCCTCTATCTCGTGCGCCCGGATCGCTACGTCGGCTTCCGCTGCGACCGCCACGACCTCGCGGCGCTCGAGCGAGCGCTCGCGCGCACGTTCGCGTGAGCGCTGCGCGCCGGCGCGCCTGATGCTGGCTGCGCCGGCGCGGTAGCGCGTCCTCCCCGGGAGCTTCGCCCGCGCTTCGCCCGCGGCGACGCGCGTTCGAACATCGTTCGACGCGTTCTCACGCCTTGCGGGTATGAAGCAGAAGCGCATCACCCCCGGTTCGCGTCGCGCCGCCCGGCTCGTGTCGAGCGCGCGGCGCTCGATGTTGTTCGCGACGTGCGGGCTCGTCCTGCTCGCCGCGCGACCCGCCGCCGCCGAGCCGCTCTACCGCTGGCAGTTCTCCGAGTGGCGGGAGGTCGAGCACCTCGGCGGCCTGGCGGCGGTCCTCGTGCCCGAGCCGCTGCACGAGCAGTGGGGCGACTTCGTCCGCCAGGAGTGGGACTTCCTCGCCGGCACCTTCTTCCAGACGCCCGCCTCCATGACCGCCATCGGGCACTCGGACGGCAACGTCTTCTGGGCGAAGGCGATCGCGCCGCTGCGCGGCGGCGTCGCCGGAAACACCATCGGCGGCGAGGCGCTGATCTCGGTCGAGAAGGAGTACGTGCGCGTCGAGGACGGTCCCTTCCTGCGCTTCACCTACTCGACCGCGCACCTGGAGGTGGTCGACTTCGGCAGCGGACGCCCGCCGTGGTTCGGGCCGAGCGCGCGCATCGAGATGGACGTCACGGTGCGCGACTTCAACGAGCGCCAGCGCTGGGGCATGAGCCAGGTCGCGCTCGCGCGCGCCGACCTCGGCGTCGACCTCGAGGACGTGTTCGACGACATCTGGGTGCTCGACCTCTCCGGCGAGATCCGCGGCGACAACGGCGTCGTGCTCGCGACCGGGCCGCGCTGGCAGTGGGACTGCGACACGTGCGGCGATCCGGCGTACGGCTTCCACCGCCCGAAGCTCGACGGGCCGTACACCGAGAGAATCGTTCTCGACGGCGTGCCGATGCACACCGGCTTCACCGTCCGCTTCGACCTCGTCGCCGCGGCGCTCGACCGCGGGCAGGGCGAGACCGCGGCGAGCGCCTATGCGAAGGACCCGCTCTCCGAGGACGACCTGGGCCCGACCGAGGGCGTGACGATCGAGCACGCCGGCATCGTCGAGGTCGAGATCCCGCGCTGCCCGTTCCCGGGCCTGGAAGGCGTCGCCTGTTTGCTTGACGCCGGCATGCCGCCCGCGCGCTGTCTCGCGGACGAGCTGCCGACGAACGTGACGCGTCCGGCCGCTCGCGCGCGCGCCCTGGTCGATCAGGCGCTCGCCGCGACCACCGAGACGAAGCGGCGCTCGCTCGGAAAGCGGATCGTCAACGCGCTGCGCAGCGCCGACCGCGCGCTCGCGCGGCGCCAGAACGCGAAGCGCGGACCGAAGCCGTCGGTGCTCTGCGGCGCGGACACGCACGGCGTCCTGCAGCGCGCGATGGCGCGCGCGGGCGCGGTCGTCTGCGCGCCGTCGGCGGGTCTGCTCTCTTTCGCCGCGGCGTCCTACGAGGTGTCCGAGGACGCGGGCAGCGTGACGGTCGAGATCACGCGCACCGGCGGCAGCGACGGCAAGGTGACGGCGACGATCACACCGGGCGCGTCCACCGCGACGGTCGGCCTCGACTGGCAGCGTCCCGCGCCGATCGTCGTGTTCAACCGACGCGAGTCGGGGTCGCGCTCGCTGACGGTGCCGATCCTCGACGACCGCGCGGGCGAGCCCGATGAGACCGTCGTGCTCGAGCTCACGACGGAGCACGGCTGCGCGACCGGCGCGCAGGCGACGACGGTCGTCACGATCGTCGACGACGACTGGGTCGAGCCGCCGCCGACGTACACGGTGGGCGGCACGGTGAGCGGCCTCGAAGGCACGGGCCTCGAGATCGAGGAGGCGATCACCGGTGCGAGCGTCGAGATCGCGAGCGACGGACCGTTCACCTTGCCCTACGACTTCCTCGAGGGAGCGAGCTACCAGGTGCGCGTCGCGACGCAGCCGACGAGCCCGCTGCAGGTGTGCTCGGTCACGAACGGCAGCGGCACGGTCGGCACGGCGAACGTCGTCGACGTCGTCGTGACCTGCGACACGCCGGCGCCTTCGGGGGCGCTCGACCCGAGCTTCGGCAGCGGCGGCCTCGTCACCGCGACCTGGAGCAGCGCCGCGCGCGCGATCGCCGCCCAGGCCGACGGCAAGCTGCTGGTGCTCGGCCCGCGCCACCTCGCGCGCTACCACGCGGACGGCACGCTCGACGCGAGCTTCGGCGCGGGCGGCGTCGTCGGCGTCGCGTTCGGCACCGGCATCGACGTCGAGGCGTACGACGTCGTCGTCACGACCGACGGCCGGATCCTCGTCGCCGGCTACGTCTCGCAGACCTTCAGCGGGCGCAGCGACTTCGCGCTCGCGCGCTACCTCGCGGACGGCACGCTCGACGCGACCTTCGGCAGCGCCGGCGTCGCGGTGACCGATTTCTTCGGCTCGACCGACCGCGCCTACCGCATCCTGCTGCAGCCCGACGGCAAGATCGTGCTCGCCGGACACGCCGCGGTCGTGCTCGGCGAGAACGACTTCGCGGTCGCGCGCTACGACGCGAACGGCGCGCTCGACGCGAGCTTCGGCTCGGGCGGGCTCGCGACCGTCGACATCGCCGGCGCGACCGACCTCGCGAGCGCGGCGGCGCTGCAGGCGGACGGCGCGATCGTCCTCGTCGGCCGCGTGGCCGCGAGCGGCGGCGCCAACCCGGACGTCGGCGTGGTGCGCTTCCTCGCCGACGGCACGCTCGATCCGAGCTTCGGCGGCGACGGCGTCGTGCGCATCGACCTCTCGGGCGGCACGTGGGACGAGGCGGTGGGCGTCGCGGTCGCGAGCGACGGCGGGATCCTGGTCGCGGTGCAGACGATCCTCGGCGCGAGCTACGACTTCCTGCTCGCCCGCTTCCGCCCCGACGGCGCGCTCGACACGAGCTTCGGGACGCTCGGCGTGTCAAGCCACGATTTCAACGGCGGCGACGACTTCGTGCGCACGCTCGCGCTGCTGCCCGACGGGCGCGTCGTGCTCGCCGGACAGGCCGAGAGCGCGACCGTCAACGACATGGCGCTCGCCGTGTTCCAGCCGAGCGGCGTGCTCGACGCCTCGTTCGGCGCGGGCGGCGCGCTCACCCTCGACCTGCTCGGCGCGAGCGACTCGGCGCAGAGCGTCGCCCTGCAGGCCGACGGTCGGCTCGTCGTCGGCGGCTCGACGCGCAACGGCACGAGCAACGAGGTCGCGCTCGTGAGGCTCACGCCCTAGCAGCGCACCTCGAGAAGCGGACGTCTTGCGATCGCGGAGCGACGCGGGCTAGCCTGCGGGCGGCCCACGTCGACCCGCGATCGTTCGATGTCCGAGCTGCAGCGAAGCCGCTTCGTCGGGCGAGACCCGGAGCTGGCGTTGCTGCGCTCCGGTCTCGACGCGGCGCTGCGCGGCGAAGGGCAGCTCGTCGCGCTGGTCGGCGACGCCGGCATCGGCAAGACGCGCACCGCGGCCTTTCTCGCCGGCGACGCCCGCGCGCGCGGCATGTCGGTGGTCTGGGGCCGCTGTCACGAGGGCGGGGCCGCGCCGGCGTACTGGCCGTGGACGCAGGCGCTCGGCGCGTTCGCGGCCGCAATCGAGGAGGGCGTGTCCGGTGCCGCGGCGGTCACGTCGAGTGCGGTCGCGATGCGGCTCGCGGGCGCGGTGGCGCTGCTGCGCGAGGGCAGCGACGCGGCCGACGCGAGCGAGCTCCCGGCGCGGGCGCGCTTCGCGTTGCTCGACGGCGTGACCACGGCGCTCGTCGCCGCCGTGCGCGGTCGTCCGCTGCTGCTCGTGCTCGACGATCTGCACTGGGCGGACGTCGGATCGCTGCTGCTTCTGCAGCTCGTCGCGCGCGAGCTCGACGGCTGTCCGCTGCTCGTGCTCGTGACGCTGCGCGACCTCGAGCTGCGCCAGCGTCCGGAGGCCGGGGCGCTCGTCCAGGACGCGCTGCGCCACGGTCGACAGGTCGTGCTCGGTGGATTGCCGCGCCAAGCCGTGCAGGAGCTGCTCACGGACCGGCTCGGCGCTGCTCCGGCCGACGAGCTCGTCGACCACGTCGTCGCGACCAGCGAAGGCAATCCGTTCTTCGTCCTCGAGATGGCGCAGCTCGTCGCGTCGGCGGGGCGAGGCGGCGTCCCGGCGGGCGCGGCGGCGCTGCTGCGACGGCGTCTCGCGCCGCTGCCGCCAGACGCGCTGCGCGTCCTGCAGGCCGCAGCGGTCGTCGGCCGCGAGTTCGACCTCGAGACGCTCGGCTGCGTGCTCGACGCGGCACCCGAGAACTTGCTTGACGCGCTCGCGCAGCCGCTCGCGCTCGGCCTCGTGCGCGCCGTGCCTGGACGCTTGCGGCGCTACGCGTTCGGCCACGTGCTGCTGCGCGACACGCTGTACGACGATCTCGCGCCGAGCGAGCGTGCGCGTCTGCACGCCGCGGCGGGGCGCGCGCTCGCGCGCGACGTCGACGCGCCGGTCGACGACGACGATCGGCTGGCGCTGCTCGCACACCACTTCCTCGCCGCCGCAGACGGCGGCGGCGACGCGCGCGAGGCCGTGCGCTGGGCGTGCGCCGCGGGCGAGCGGGCGCTCGAGCTGCTCGCCTTCGAGGAAGCGGCGCGCCACTTCGAGCGCGCGCTGTCCGCGCTCGAGGTCGCGCCGGATAGAACGCTGCGGCTGCGCGTGCTCGTCGGGCTCGGTCGCGCGCTACACGCGACCGGTGAGCAGTCGCGCGCCGAGGTCGTGCTGCGCGACGCGGTGGTGCTCGCACGGCGCGAGGGCACCGAGACCTTCGCGCAGACGGCGCTGCGCTGTGCGGCGGTGCGCGCCGAGATCGGCGTCCTCGACGTCGAGAGCAACGATCTCCTCGAGGAGGCGCTCGCGACGCTGCCGCCGGGCGCGAGCGCGCTGCGCGCCCGCGTGATGGCGCGCCTCGCCGCCGGGCTGCTGCTCGCGCCGGGGTCGCACGAGCGGCGGCGCGCGCTCGCCGACGAGGCGACGGCGATGGCGCGCGAGCTGGGTGACCCACCGACGCTCGCCTTCGTGCTTGCGCGGCGCCTCACCGCGCTCCTCGGTCCGGACAACCTCGCCGAGCGCAGCGCGACCATCGATGAGATCGTGCGCAGCCGGCGGAACGCCCCCGCCGCCGAGCTCGACGCGCTCGTGTTCCGCATCGGCGACCTCGCGGAGCTCGGGGACCGCGCGGGTCTCGATCATGCGTTTACGATCTTCGAGCAGCGCCTGCGCGCCGCGCGCGAGCCGTTCCTGCGCTGGAGCCTCGCGAGCTTCCACACCGCGATCGCGCTGCTCGAAGGTCGCTACGCCGACGCCGAAGCGCTCGCCGCGGAGGCGCTCAGGCTCGGCGGGCAGGCGCAGGCGCGCACGGCCGTGCTGAACTATGCGCAGCAGCTCTTCCTGCTGCGCGGCGAGCAGGGACGCCTCGCGGAGGTCGAGCCGCTGGTCGTCGCCAGCGTCTCGGAAACCGCAATCGTGCCCGCGTGGCGCTGCGGGCTCGCGGACTTCTACGCCGCGTCCGGTCGCCTCGCCGAGGCGCGGCGCGAGCTCGACGCGCTGGCGTCGGACGGCTTCGCGTCGCTGCCGCGCGACTCGACGTGGCTCACCGCGCTCGTGCTGCTGTCGAGCGTCTGCTGCCGGCTCGGCGACGAGCGCCGCGCCGAGCTGCTCTACGATCTGCTGCGTCCGTATGCCGGGCGCGTCGCGATCGCGCGGCCGCTGGTCGTGCTCGTCGGCACGGTCGACGACCGTCTCGGCCAGCTCGCCGGGCTGCTCGGACGCTTCGACGACGCCGAGCGCCACTTCGCGGACGCGCTCGCGCTCGCCGAGCGCATGCGCGCGGCACCCTGGCAGGCGCACGTCCGACACGCCTGGGCGGGGATGCTGCTGCGACGCGGCGACGCGGACGCGCGTCGTCGTGCGCACGCGCTGCTCGACGAGGCCGAGCGCATCGCGCGTCCGCTCGGCATGGGTCTGCTGCTGGGCTGGGTCGAGGAGAGGCGAGCCGCGGCGGACGCGGCCGAGCACGCTGCTCACGACGAGCATGCGCCCGCGGTGGCGCGAGAGAGCGCGCACGCGGCGTCGCCCGGGCACGCCGCCGCACCCCATCCGGCCGCGTCGCTCGCGCCCGCAGCCGCGACCAGCGCCATTGCAGACGCCACACGGAGCGCCGCGACCTTCCGCCGCGACGGCGACGTGTGGACGCTCGTCTTCGAGGGCCGCATGACGCGCCTGCCGCACATGATCGGGCTCGCGCACCTCGCCCGGCTCCTCGCCGAGCCGACGCGCGAGGTGCACGTCACCGACCTGATCGACGCGGCGTACGCGCGGCAGCGCAACGGCTCGATGCGCGAGCTCGTCTGGGGCGACGCGGGCGAGGAGCTCGACGCGCAGGCGCGCGAGCAGTACACGGCGCGGCTCCAGCAGGCCCGCGTCGAGCTCGACGAGGCGACCGCCGCCAACGACCGCGGACGCATGGAGCGCCTCGAGAACGAGATCGGCATGCTCGAGGACGAGCTGTCGCGCAGCTACGGCCTCGACGGGCGGGCGCGGCGCGCGCGGGTCGTGCACGAGCGTGCGCGGGTCGCCGTGACGCGCGCCATCAAGTACGCGATCGGCCGCATCGGCCAGCACGACGCCCGCCTGGCGGAGCACCTGCGCCTTGCCGTGCGCACCGGGCTCTTCTGCTCCTACCAGCCGCCGTCGCGCGAGCGCGTCGACTGGGCGCTCTAGCGCGCGAAATCGTCGCTAGCGGTCCTCGGTCCCGGATGGCATCATGAGGCCGTTGCACGTGTCCCACCCCTTGCGAGCGTCGCTCGTGCTCGGTGTGCTCGTGATCCTCTGCGTCGGGGTGGGCGCGGAGACGAGCCCCGACCCGAAGCCGACAAGCACCGACAAGCCCGCCGCCGGCGCGAGCGAGCCGTGCCCGGTCGCCTTCAAGGGCGCGCACGTCGACGGCGCGGCCGCCTGGCACGAGCTGCCGGTGATCCCGCAGCGCAAGCGCGCGTGGGAGGAGTCGGTCGGCGGCAAGGACGCGGCGCAGCCGCTGATCCGCGCGCGGCTGCGCGGCTGGCCGAGCCGGCTGCTGGTCGATCCGAGCGAGCTACCGCGCGGCGAGCGCGAGTTCCTCGAGCGTCTCGCGCGCGACACCTGGCGCGGCATCGACGCGCTGTCGGACCGCGAGAACGGGCTGCCGGTCGACAACGTCACCGTCGGCAAGCCGGCGCCGCCGCCGTCGATCCGCAAGGTCGCCTACGTCGTCGGCGAGGAGAGTCAGGACGACGGCACCCACGTCGGCGACTACACCAACGTCACCAACATCGGGCTCGCGCTCGCCGCGATCGTCGGCGCGAAGGAGCTCGGTCTCGTGTCGCACGAGGACGCCGTGCGGCGCGCGACGCAGATCCTCGACACGCTCGACCGCCTCGAGACCCACCGCGGCTACTTCTACAACTTCTACGACACCACCTCGCTCGAGCGGACGAGCAACTTCCTCTCGTTCGTCGACCTCGCCTGGCTGACGACGGGTCTCGTCGTCGTGCGTCGCGCGCTGCCGGAGCTCTCCGAGCGCGCGACGGCGCTCATCGACCGCACGAACTTCGGGCTGTTCTACGACCCGAAGGTCGGCCAGGTGTCGCACGGCTACTACGTCGATCGCCAAGCGCTGTCGCGCTACCACTACGGCGTTCTCTTCACCGAGGCGCGCCTCGGCGTGCTGCTCGCGATCGGCAAGGGCGACGTGCCCGAGGACGCGTGGTTCCGCATGGCGCGCATCTTCCCGGCGTCGTGCGAGGGGCAGACGCTCGAGCCGCGCGACGTCAAGCGCATCGACGTGCGCGGCCACGAGGTGCTGATCGGCTTCTACGAGCTCGGCGGCTACCGCTACGTGCCGTCGTGGGGCGGCAGCATGTTCGAGGCGCTGATGCCGACGCTCGTGCTCGACGAGATGCGCTACGCGCCGCGCGGGCTCGGCGAGAACGGGCGCGTGCACGCGGCGGTGCAGGAGCGCTACGCGGCGCGCGAGCTCGGCTATCCGACGTGGGGCATCTCGCCGAGCGCGATGCCGGGCTCGGAAGGCTACCTCGAGTACGGCGTGCCGGTGCTCGGCGTGCGCGGCTACCGCGTCGGCGCGCTGACCCCGCACGCTGCGGCGCTCGCCCTCGCCGTGCGTCCCAAGGAGGCCGCCGCCGCGCTGCGCCGCTTCGCCGACGAGTTCCCGATGTACGGCGAGTACGGCCTCTACGACGCGGTCGACCCGGTGTCGCGCGAGGTCGCCTACCGCTACCTCGCGGTCGACCAGTCGATGCTGTTCGTCGCGCTCGTCAATCACCTGACGGGCGGCGCCGTGCAGAAGCACTTCGCCTCCGACCCGATCGTGCAGCGCGTCCTGCCGCTGATCGCCGACGAGTCCTACTTCTGAGCGCGCGAGATCGCGTCGAATGGCGAGCGTCGCGTTCGAGCACGTCGACAAGACCTACCCGAACGGCGCGCGCGCGATCGTCGACCTCGACCTCGAGATCGCGGACGGCGAGCTGGTCGTGCTGGTCGGGCCGTCGGGCTGCGGCAAGTCGACGCTGCTGCGTCTCGTCGCAGGGCTCGAGCGGCCGACGCGCGGCACGCTGCGCATCGGCGGCAAGGTCGCGAACGATCTGACGCCGCGCGAGCGCAACGTCGCGATGGTGTTCCAGGACTACGCGCTCTATCCGCACAAGACGGTGCGCGGGAACCTCGAGTTCCCGCTGCGCATGCGCGGGCTCTCGCGCGCGGAGATCGCGAAGCGCATCGCCTGGGTCGCGGACGTGCTCGACATCGGCGCGGTGCTCGACCGCCTGCCGCGTCAGCTCTCGGGCGGTCAGCAGCAGCGGGTCGCGATGGGACGCGCGCTGGTGCGCGAGCCGACGGTGTTTCTGCTCGACGAGCCGCTCTCGAACCTCGACGCGAAGCTGCGCGTCGAGGTGCGCGCCGAGATCGCCGAGCTGCAGCGCCGCCTCGCGACCACCATGCTCTACGTGACGCACGACCAGACCGAGGCGATGACGCTCGGGCAGCGGGTCGCGGTGCTGCGCGCCGGCAAGCTGCTGCAGGTCGCACCCCCGCGCGAGCTCTACGAGCGTCCGGCGGACGCGTTCGTCGCCGGCTTCATCGGCAACCCGCCGATGAACCTGCTCGCGGCGACGGTGCGCGCGCGCGACGGCGACCGCATCGTCCTCGACGTCGCGGGGCAGGAGATCGCGCCGCCGCCGGAGCTCGCGGCCCTCGTCGCTCGCGAGCCAGCGCGCGAGCTCACCGTCGGCATCCGTCCCGAGGCGTTCGTCGACCCCGCGGCGGAGCCTTCCGCGAGCGTGCTCGCGACGACGGTCGAGCACGTCGAGTGGCTCGGGCACGAGACGCTCGCGCACGTGCGCCTGCGCAGTGCGTCCGGCAGCACGCCGGACGGCGACGCGCCCGGTCTGATCGCGCGCCTCCCCGGGCTGCAGGAGCTGCGGCGCGAGCAGGAGCTGCGGCTCGCGGTTCCGCCCGCGGCCGTGCACCTGTTCCGCGGCGACGGCAGCGTGATCGCCGCGAGGTAGCGAGGCGCGCGGCGGTGCGCGGCCGCCGCCGAGTCCGTCAGCCGCCGAGCTCGACCCGCACGCGGTGGAGCGCGCCGTCGCGCGCGAGCGGGATGCGCGCGATGCCGTCGAGCACATCCACCGGCGCGCCGTCGACCATCGCGCGCACGACCCGCGACGCGTCGCCGCGCTCGTTCACCACCTCGATCGCGTAGCGCGCGCGACCGCCATCGAGCGCGAGCTCGGCGCTGAAGCGCGGCCACGCGTCGGGAACGCACGGACGGACGAGCAGCGTCGCGCCGTCCTCGAGGCGGAGGCCGAGGATCGACTCCACCGCGACGCGGTACATCCAGCCGGCCGAGCCGGTGTACCAGGTCCAGCCGCCGCGCCCGAGGTGCGGCGCCACGCCGTAGATGTCCGCCGCGACCACGTAGGGCTCGACCTGGTAGGTCGCGACCGCCGCGGCGTCGCGCGCGTGCCACACGGGCGTCAGCTTCTCGAGTAGCTCGACGGCGCGCGCACGACGTCCGAGCGTCGCCATCGCCTGCACGACCCACAGCGCGGCGTGCGTGTACTGGCCGCCGTTCTCGCGGATGCCGGGGACGTAGCCCTTGATGTAGCCGGGGTCGTGCGGGTCGCGGTCGAAGGGCGGGGCGAGCAGCCGGATGATGCCGATCGCGTCGTCGACCAGCAGCTCCTCGACCGCGTCGAGCGCGCGCTCGGCGCGCTCGCGCGGCACGGCGCCCGACAGCGCGGCCCACGCCTGCGCGAGCGCGTCGATCCGGCACTCCGAGTTGCTCGCCGAGCCGAGCGGCGTGCCGTCGTCGTAGTACGCGCGTCGGTACCAGGCGCCGTCCCAGGCGTGCTGCTCGAGCGCCGGCACGAGCGACGCCTGGTACTCGCGATAGCGCGCGGCGCGCTCGTGGTCGCCGCGCGCGTCGCAGAGCGGCGTGAAGTCCTCGAGGATGCGGTAGAGGAAGAACGCCATCCACACGCTCTCGCCGCGTCCTTCGCGTCCGACGCGGTTCATGCCGTCGTTCCAGTCGCCGGTGCCGAAGAGCGGCAGGCCGTGCGGGCCGCGCGTGAGGCCGCGGTCGAGCGCCCGGCAGCAGTGCTCGTAGAGCGACGCGCTCTCGCGCGAGCGCGTCGGCTCGAGGTAGGTCTCCTCCTCGCCGGGTGCGAGCGCGCGCGCCTCGACGAACGACACCCGCTCGTCGAGCACCGCGCGATCGCCGGTCGCGCGCACGTAGGTCGCGGTGAGCCACGGCAGCCAGCAGAGGTCGTCCGCGAAGCGCGTGCGGATGCCGCGCGACGCCGGCGGATGCCACCAGTGCAGGACGTCGCCCTCGACGAACTGGTGCGCGGCGTGCAGCAGGAGCTGCGCGCGCGAGATCTCCGGTCGGCCCAGGTAGAACGCCGCCGAGTCCTGCAGCTGATCGCGGAAGCCGTATGCGCCACCCGACTGGTAGAACGCGGTGCGCCCCCACATCCGGCAGGACAGCGTCTGGTAGAGGAGCCAGCCGTTGACCATGACGTCGAGCGCGGCGCACGGCGTCGCGACGCGCAGCGAGGAGGTGAGCTCGCGCCAGAAGGCGCGTACGCCCGCGAGCGCTTCCTCGACCGCGGCGCGCGCGGCGTAACGGCGGACGAGCGCGCGCGCCGCGTCGACGCTCGCCGCCTCGCCGAGCAGGAACACGCACTCGACGCTCGCGCCGGGCGCGACCTCGACGACGAGCTGCCAGGCGGCGCAGGGGTCGAGCGCGACGCCGCTCGCGCCATCGAGCGTCGCCGCCCGGCGCAGCGCCTCGGGCGCCGCCGGCGAGCCGTTGCGCCCGAGGAAGGTCGCGCGATCCGCCGTGTGGTGCAGGGCTTGCGCGCGTCCCTCGACGACGTGCGCCGCGGCGAACGCGACGGCGTCGCCGTAGTCCTGCCGCAGCGCGCTGCGCGCGAGGAGCGCGCCGCTCTCCGCGTCGAGCTCGCTGACGACGAGCCGCCCGCTCTCCTCCGGCAGCACGCCGAGCACCAAGCGTGCATAGGACACGACCGACAGACGCCGCGGGCGCGCGCCGAGGTTGGTCAGGCGCACGCGCGTGAGCTTGACGGGCTCGTCGCGCGGCACGAACGCCGTCACCTCGTGCTCGAGCTCGTGCGCCGTCTGCCGCCAGACCGTGTACCCGAAGCCGTGCCGTACCTCGCACGGCGCGCCGGACGGCGTGGGTCCGGGCTGCGGCGACCAGAAGGTGCGCGCGTCCTCGTCGCGCACCCACAGCGCCTCGTCGTGCGGATCCACGACCGGGTCGTTGCGCCACGGCGTCAAGCGGTTCTCGCGGCTGTTGCCGCTCCAGGTGCAGGCGGCGCCGCTCTCGCTCGCGAGGAAGCCGAAGCGCTGGTGCGCGACGACGTTCACCCACGGCATCGGCGGGCGCTCGCCCGGCGCGAGGCGCAGGACGTACTCGGTGCCGTCGGCGGAGAAGCCGCCGTACGCGCTCGCGAGCTGGAGGTCGGCTGGCGGCGATTCGGCGGACGGCGCGCGCGGCGTCGTATCGTGCGGCGCGGGCGTCGCGGCTGCGGCGCGGTAGGCGTCGGCGTCCGCGCCTGCATCTGCGCCACGGATTGTGCTCGACGTCGTGCCGGCGTGCGGCGCGACGTCGCCGTGCTGCGCGCCGGCGTCGTGCTGCGCGCGCGCGTGCGCCGCGGCGGCACGCGGCAGGACGAGCCGCGCCGCGGCGAGCAGCGCGTCGCGCGCCTGCGCGGTGAGCTCGCTGTCGCGCAGCAGCCGGCACGCCGCCGCGGGCGCACCGGCGAGCCACCGCGACGCTGGCCCATCGGACGCCGCGCGCGCCGCCTCGTCGAGCGCGGCCTGCGCGGCGTCGGCGATCTCCGCGTTCGCGCAGGGCACGACCAGCGCGATCGCGTGGCCCTTCGCGCGCCAGTACGCCTGCGCCGCGAGCAGCTCGCGCAGCGTCGCGACGTCGTCGGTGCGCCCGAGCGTCAGCACCGCGTACGGCGCGTCGCGCGCGACGCCGAGCGCGTTCAGCGCCGCGAGGTCGTGCGCGCGGCGCAGGATTTCGGGGTCGGCGCGCAGCGACGGGTCATCGTAGAGCACGCGCCCGAGCAGGTCCTGCCAGGCCTCGGCGCGCGCCGCGTCGACGCCGAGCGCCGCGAGCAGCTCCTCCTCGCGCGCCGCGGCCCGGAGAAAGGCGTCGTCAAGCGCCGTCGTGTCGAGCCGGGCTGCGAGCTCACGCAGCGCGCCGCGCTCGGGCGCCGCGCCGAGGACGGCGTACAGGGTCGCCTCGGCGTGCGGCTCGAGAACGAGCGTGCGCCGGAACGCGACCACCGGATCGAGCACGCTGCCGGTCGTCCCCGACAGCGGCTCGCGGGTGCACAGCGCGCGCGGCGCGGCCGGCGTGCGGCCGCGGCCGACGAAGCGCACGCGGTCGGTCTCGTGCTCGGATTCACCCGGGCCGACGAGCGCGTGCAGCAGCCACGGGTGACGCTCGTCCGCGCTGCGCGGGCGACGGCGCACGAGCAGCACGTCGTGCTCCGGGTCGTGCTCGGTCTGCACGAAGAGCTTCTGGAAGGCCGGGTGCGCCGCGTGCGCCGCGGAATGGTGCAGGACGACCTCGGCGTACGTCGTGACCTCGATCGTGCGCCGCGCGCCGCTCTCGTTGCGCAGCACGAGACGCCGCACCTCGAAGCCCTCGTCCGGCGCGACGCAGACCTCGAGCCGCGAGGCGATGCCGTGCGCTCGACGCTCGAGCGTCACGCGACCGAGAGCATGGTGCGCCCGGATCTCCCCCTCGCGCTCGCCCGTGACCGGCTGCAGCGTCGCTGCCCAGAAGCGGCCGTCGTCGCGGTCGCGCAGGTAGACGAAGAAGCCGTCCGCGTCCTCGGTGCGGTCGCCGCTCCACGCCGTGAGCTGGCGGTCGCGGTAGCGCGAGACGCCGCTCCCCGCCGCGGTGAGCAGCACGGAGTAGACGTGGTCGCCGAGGAAGCGCGCGTGCGGCACCGCGGCGTCGGCGCGGAACGCGACCTCGCTAGCGCCGAGCACGCCGCCCTTGGCACTCGCCGAGCTCGTCTTGCTCGTCCGCTTCGCGCGTGCGGCCACGGCGTCGCTACTCCGTCCCCGGCTGCGCCGCGCCCGCGGCAGGCTCGGTCCACTCGAGGCGCACGGCCGCGGGCAGACGCCGCACGACCACCACGCCGTCCTGCGGCACGTCCTGCGGCGCGCCGTCGATCTTCACCGCGGCGAGCGGAGCCGGCAGCGGCGGGTCGAGGACGATGCCGCCCGCGGGGACCTCGAGGTCGCCCGAGATCTCGAACAGCAGCGCGTTCGGGCCGTCGCGGCGCAGCCGGTAGTGCAGCACGCCGTAGTGCGTCGGCAGACGCTTGACGCCGACGCCCGGGCCGCCCTCCGGCAGCCACGCGAGCGGCAGACCCGCCGCCAGCACCAGCGCCGCGTCGTTCTCGCGCTCGTAGGCGTACATCGTCCGCACCGAGCGCATGAAGCTCGCGCCGACCCAGGTGTGCGGCATGTCGCCGATGAAGCGCGGCATGTCCGGGTCGCGCCACACGACCTCGGCCCACTGGTTCCAGGCCTCCGGACGGCGGTCGGCCATCAGCAGCTCGAGCAGCTCGAGCGCGTCGTCGCGCCGACCCATCATGATGAGCGCCGCGACGTTGCGCAGCTCGTACGGCGAGTACTGCTCCTCGCCCGGCGGACGCGTCGCGCGCTCGCGCACGTACTCCATGTAGCGGTCGAAGGTCTTCGCGAGCGGCCCCGCGGGCAGGTTCGCGAGCTCACCGACCGGCGAGATCGCCGCCGCGGTCGAGGTGGCGTCGAAGTCGCCGAGCTCGGCCGAGCCGGGGAGGTAGTCGATGCCGTGCTTGGCGATCGTCCGCTCGATCGACGCGTAGAGGTCGTTGCGGAAGGCGTCGCGTAGCTCGGCCCAGTGCCGCGCGCGCTCGTGGTCGTCGACCGCGCGCGCGAGATCGACCGCGTCGCGGAGCCCGCGCAGCGTGAAGAAGTCGTCCCAGTACGAGTGCACCGGGTTCGCCGAGTAGCCCTCGTGGCTGATCGACTCCGGCATGAGGCCGCGGAAGACGAGCTTGTCGTCGCTGTCGTACTCCGCGGTGAGCCGCGTGGCGCGCTGCGCCTCGATGAACTCGACGGCGCGCACGACCGCCGGCCAGATCTCCCACACGAAGCCCGGGTCGCGCGTGAAGCGGTAGTACTCGGCGACCGTGTAGAGGAACTCGCCGTTGCTGTCGTTCTCCGGCACGCGATCCGCGCCGCGGCGGTCGATGCAGCACGGGATGCGGCCGTCCTCGAACTGGTGCTCGGCGAACCACTTCAAGAACGCGCGCACCTCCTCGCGCGCGCCGAAGTCGAGCAGCGCGCCGGCGGTGAAGGCGCCATCGCGGATCCACGAGCGCGCGTAGTTGCGCGAGCCCGGCTGGATCGCGGGACCGTCGCGATTGATCTGGATGTAGGCGAGCGTCGACTTGACGGTGCGCACGAGGTGCTCCTGATCCGGCGGCACCTCGATCTCGACGCGCGACAGCTCGCGTCGCCACTCGTCCGCGATCTCGCGCAGCTTCTGCTCGAAGAGCTCGGCGGCGCTGCGACCGGGCTCGATCGTCGGCACGGACGCGCCCGGCCACGGCACGGCGAGCACGACGTCGGCGTGCGCCTGAGGCTCGAGCGACAGCCGGTACTCGAAGGCGCCCGAGGCGAAGCCGGTCGGGTCCTCGACCGCCGGGTGCGGCGGGATGCGGCCGCCGAGCAGGTAGGTCGACAGCAGGTCTTCCTCGAAGGTCGCGGCGCCGAAGCGCTCGGGCGGCGTCAGCGAGACGACGCGCCGGTTTTGATTGACGACGGCCGAGCGCTCGTCCGAGGTGATCTCGCGGATCAGCGTCACGCCGCCGACCATGTTCAGCGCCTGCCACGGCGGCAGCACCTGGAACGGTCGGATGGCGGCGAACAGCAGGATGTCCTGATGCGTGTCCGAGGTATTCTTGACGCGGTAGCGCACGAGCAGCAGCGAACTTCCCGGCTCGCCGACCGCGAGCGGCGTCACCTCGAGCCCGACGCGCGGATGCTGCCAGACGACGGTCGGGATCGGCAGGTAGCCGTCCTCGAGCCGCTGCTCGGTGTCGACCGCCTGCCAGGTGACGAGCTCGCCGTCGGTGAAGAGGAAGGGCTCGATCGAGAACGCGCCCTGGTCGACCTCGACCATGCCTTCCTCGTTGATCAGCGCCTCGTACGCGTCGCCCGGCACGCCGACCACGGTCCAGTACGTCTGCACGTTGCCGAAGTACTTCGGGAAGAAGCCCGGCACCGCCTCGCTCGCGATCGCGCTGAAGAAGTGGTTCGGCGTCGCGGAGAACGACACCGGCTGGATCGAGATGCCGCGGATGCCGTAGCCGTGCTCGCGGCTGCTCTTCTCGAAGACGAGACGCAGGTAGCGGGTCTCGGCGTCGCGCAGGTAGATGTACGCGCGCCGTCCGGTGCCGGTCTCGCTTCGGTAGCCGGTGACCCAGTGCTCGCCGTCGTCGGAGAGCTCGACGCGGTAGACGGTCGGGAAGTCCTCGCGGTCCCAGTCGATGATGATGCCGCCGAGCTCGCGCGGCGCGCGGAAGTCGAGCAGTAGCCACTGCTGCTCGGCGACCGAGCCGCTGTGCCAGCTCGTCAGCGGATCGTTGTCGAGCACGCCGTCGGGCGGATGGCCGGGGATCGACGTCGACGCGGTGACGCGCGGCTTGGGCGGCGTGCGCGGCTTCGCCGGACGCACGCCGAAGGTCAGCTCGTCGAGCCACACCGAGCCCTTGCCGCCGCTGCCCGCCGAGATCGCGAACTCGATGAAGCCCACGCGACGCAGCGGCGCGCCCTGCGACGAGCCCCACGCGAAGCCGAAGCGCGACTTGCGCACGACGAAGCGCGTCCACTCCTTCGGGAACTCGAAGTCGCGCTCGACCATCCACCAGACGTTGTCCCCTTGCGGGTCGACGAGCTTGAGCTCGAGGTTGTTCGGCGGCGCCTCGCCGCGGATCTGGAACGCGAACAGGTAGTTCTCCGGCAGGTCGAGGTTCACCTGCTTGCGCAGGATGATGAAGCCGCCGCTCGTGCCGAGGTCGAAGTCGATGCGCATCGCTTGGCCGTCGACGCCCTCGTCGAGCCCGACCTCGACCGTCGCGCCGGGCGACGCGGTCGCGCTCCACGACGCGAGGCTCTCGAAGCCGTCGATCTGGGTCTCCTGGCCGCGCGCCGGTGCGCCGAGTGCGAGCGAAACGAAGGCGGCCACGATCGCGATCCTCGCCTTCAAGGTCTATCCCTTCACGCTTCCGCCGACCACGCCCGCGACGTAGTAGCGCTGCAGCGCGAGAAAGAGCGCGACCATCGGCAGCACCGTCACGACCGCCCCAGCCATCATCAGCTCCGTGTCCGCCGCGTGCTCGCCCAGCAGATTGGCGAGCGCGACCGGTAGAGTGAACATCGACTCCTCGCTCAAAACGATGAGCGGCCACAGGAAGTCGTTCCAGGCCCCCATGAAGGTGAAGATGCCGAGCGTGATCAGGATCGGGCGCGCGGCCGGCAGCGCGATCGACCAGAAGATGCGCAGCTCCGAGGCGCCGTCGATGCGCGCCGCGTCGAGCACGCTCTCCGGGATCGACAGCATGTGCTGCCGGACCAGGAAGATGCCGAAGATGCTCGCGAGCCCGGGCACGATCACGCCGGCGTAGGTGTTGATCAGCCCCATCTCCTTGAGGATCAGGAACAGCGGCAGCATCCCGACCTGCGCCGGGATGACGAGCGCCCCGAGCAGCAGCCGGAAGATCGCGTCGCGGCACGCGAAGCGCAGCTTCGCGAACGCATAGCCTGCCATGGCGTTCAGCAACAGCGAGAGCGCGGTGATGGCGCTCGCGAGCAGCGCGCTGTTCGCGGCGTGGCGCGCGACGTCGAGGCGCGCGAACAGCGTCCGGTAGTGCTCGAGCGTCGGCTGCTCGGGCAGCAGCCGGGCCGCCGCCGCTTCGCCCGGCGGCATCAGCGACACCGACACCATCCAGACGAGCGGCAGCAGCGTCGCCGCCGCCGCGACGAGCAGCACCGCGTGCAGGACGAGCGCGGGCAGGAGCCGTCTCATGCGCCCGCTCCGACCGTGCGCCCGCCGCCCGCCTCGAGGGTCGCGCCGGTCGCGACCGCGCCGCGGTTGCGGATCGCGAGCGCGACGAGCGTCAAGAATAGAATGATCGCGAAGAGCACGAAGGCGGTCGCCGTCGCGTAGCCGAGGTTCCACCAGCGGAAGCCCTCGCGGTACATCAGCAGCACCACGCTGAGCGTCGCGTCGCCCGGCCCGCCCTGCGTCATCACGTAGGGCTCGGCGAAGAGCTGGAAGTGGCCGATCATCGTCATCAGCACGACGAAGGTGAAGGTCGGCGCGAGCATCGGCACCGTGACGTGGAAGAAGCGCGCGATCGGGCCCGCGCCGTCGAGCGCGGCGGCCTCGTAGAGCCGCGTCGGGATGCTCTGCAGCCCGGCGACGAAGATCACCATGTTGAAGCCGAAGCCCTTCCACACCGACATCAGGATGATCGCCGGCATCGCCCAGTCGGGGTCGCCGAGCCAGTCGATCGGCGCGACGCCGAAGAAGGCGAGCACGCGGTTCAGGAGCCCGACGCGCGGGTGGTAGAGGTAGCGCCACACCACCGCGGCGGCGACGAGCGTCGTGACGACCGGCAGGAAGAACGCGGTGCGGAAGAGCGACGCGAACCGCGTCAAGCTCGAGCTCACGAGCAGCGCCGCCCCGAGCGACACCGCGATCGACAGCGGGGCCGCGACGACGACGAAGTACGTCGTGTTGGCGAGCGCCTTGCGGAACACCGGATCGGCGACGAGCCGCGCGTAGTTCTCGAGCCCGACGACGCGCAGGTTCGCCGGGTCGGCGAGCGCGTAGAGGTCGAAATCGGTGAGGCTCAGCAGCAGTGCTGCGACGATCGGCACGAAGAAGAAGGCGGCGATCGCGACCAGCGCCGGCGTGACCAGCACCCAGGGGGCGCGCGAGCGCAGCTCGGTCACGGCGCGCCTCCCGCGGCGCCTGCCGCGTTCTCGGTGATCGCGGCGCCTGCCGCGTGCCGGGCAAGCGCCGCGTCCGGCGCGTCGTCAGCACCCGGTGCTCGTTTGGCGTCCGCCGCGCCCGCAGCTCGCGCCGCGCGCTCGCGCAGCCAGCGCCGCTTGGCGAGGATCCGGTCGACGCCCTCGTCGAGCGCGGCGAGCGCCCGATCGACGCTCTCCTCACCACGGATCGCCGCCTCGGCGCGTCTGCCGATCTCGGCCGCGATGCGCTCCCACTCGGGGATGCGCGGCGTCGGACGCACGTTGCGCAGCTGCTCCCAGAAGGCGCGCGTGTGCGCGCCGCGGTCGAGCGCGAGCGCGCGCCACGCGCTCTCGCGCGCCGGCAGGTCGCCCGCGAGGCGGGCGAGCTCCGCCTGCGCTTCCGGCGCGACGAGGTACTGCACCCACTTCCAGGCCGCGTCCTTCACCCGTGATCCACGCCACAGCGCAAGGCTCGCGCCACCGGCGAGCGACACGCCGGGAAAGCCGTCCGCCTGCGGGGCGGGCATCGGCGCCGTCGCCCAGGCGTGCTGCAGCGACGCCGGCAGCCGCTCGCGAAACTGCGCGAGGTTCCACGGTCCGGTGATCAAGAATGAGAAAGTCCCGTCGGCGAAACCCTGGTAGAGGTTCGCGGCGCTCGCCTCGCCGCTGCGCGGTGCGAGCCCGCGCTCGAACAGCGAGACGTAGAAGGTAAAGGCGCGACGGAACTCGGGGCTCTGGAAGTTGCCGCGCGTTTCGTCGTCACGTAGGAGCGTCGCACCGCTCTGCATCGCGAGGATCACCGGAGTCTCCCACTCCGTGAGCGGCAAGAGAATTGCGAACGCATCGCCGGACGCTTCTCGACGGACCGCCTCCATGCAGTCGAGCCACTCGTCCCAGGTGCGTGGCGCACGGCGACCGGTGCGGGAGAGAAGGTCGCTGCGGTAAAAGAGGACCCTGGTGTCCACGTACCAAGGGAGCCCCCAAGTCGTTCCGTCGATGACATTCGCTTCGAGAATGCCGGGGAAGAATCCGTCACCTTGCGCGGACGCGACGTCCGCGGTCGAGAGCGGCTCGAGCGCGCCGAGCGCGACGAACTCCGCGACCCAGGTGCTGCCGAGCTGGAAGACGTCGGGCATCGTGCCGGCGACGAACGCCGTGATCAGCTTCTCGCGCGCCGCACTCCACGGGATCTGCTGGACGCGCACGCGCACGCCGGGCGTTCGCGCCTCGAAGGCCGGCACGAGCCGCTCGACCACCTCGCCCTCGTACCCGAGCGCCCAGAAGTCGACGACGGTGGCGTCCGCGGCGCCGTCGTCGGTGCAGCCGGCGGCGAGGACGACGAGACCGCAGGCGAGGAGGCAGGTACGCAGGGCGTCGCGCATCGCCGCTTCGCTCGTCCTATCACAGAGCCCGCGCGAGGTCGTGCCGCGCGCGCGTCGCGGGTCGCTTGCGGCGCTGCTGCTCGGCGTGCTCGCGCTGCTCACGACGCTCGCGCAGCCGACGAGCGCCAGCGCGTTCGGCTGGGACGACGTCGTCAAGCGCGCGCGCGAGCTCGCCAACGAAGGGTTCTACGCGGGCGAGGAGATCCCCGACTGGCTCGCCGGGATCACCTACGATCAGTGGCGCGACATCCGCTTCAAGCCGGAGTACGCGACCTGGCGGGAGGAGGAGCTGCCGTTCCAGGTGCAGTTCTTCCATCCCGGACTGTTCTACAATCGCCCGGTCAAGGTGAACATCGTCGACGGCGACACCGTGTCGCCGGCGATGTTCCTGCCGAGCCAGTTCGACTACGGGCGCAACGAGTTCGCGAGCCGCGTCCCGCAGACGCTCGGCTACGCGGGCTTCCGCCTGCACGCGCCGATCAAGCGTCCCGACTACTTCGACGAGGTGATCGTCTTCCTCGGCGCGTCGTACTTCCGCGCCGTCGGGCGCGATCAGGTGTTCGGCCTCTCGGCGCGCGGGCTCGCGATCGACACCGCGGAGCCGACCGGCGAGGAGTTCCCGTTCTTCCGCGAGTTCTGGATCGAGAAGCCGCAGCCGGGCGACGACTCGATCACGGTGTACGCGCTGCTCGACAGCCCGGGGCTCGCGGGCGCCTACGGCTTCGTCATCCATCCGGGCGAGGAGACGGTGGTCGAGGTCTACGCCGAGCTCTTCCCGCGTCGCGACATCGAGAAGCTCGGCATCGCGCCGCTCACCAGCATGTTCTTCCACGGCGAGAACACGCTGCGGAAGTTCGACGACTTCCGCCCGGAGGCGCACGACTCGGACGGACTCCTGATCCACTTCGCGTCGGGCGACTGGCTGTGGCGTCCGCTCGACAACCCCGAGCGCCTGCAGATCTCGCGCTTCGACGCGGAGAACGTGCTCGGCTTCGGCCTCGTCCAGCGCGACCGCGAGTTCGCGAGCTACGAGGACCTCGAGACGCAGGCGCAGATGCGTCCGAGCGCGTGGGTCGAGCCGATCGGGTCGTGGGGGCCGGGGCAGGTCGAGCTGGTCGAGATCCCGACCAAGTCCGACACCAACGACAACATCGTCGCCTACTGGGTGCCGGCGCGCGAGGTGAAGAAGGGCGAGCCGCTCACCTTCGCGTACCGCCTCTACTGGTACGGCGACAACCCCGACCGCCCGCCGCTCGCGCGCGTCGCCTCGACGCGTCGCGACCACGGCAGCAAGGGCGACACCGAGCGCTTCGTCATCGACTTCGCGGGCGGCAACATCGACCTCATCCCGCCCAGCGAGATCCTGCACGGCAGCCTCTCGATCCGTCCGGAGAAGGAGGCCGAGCTGGTGGGTCAGCAGGTCGTCAAGAACCAGCTCACCGGCGAGTGGCGCTTGACGTTCCAGGTCAAGCCGCGCGGCAGCGAGCCGGTCGACCTGCGCGCGCGCCTCGAGTGGATCGGGCAGCCGCTGACCGAGATCTGGGCCTACACGCTGACGCCGTGAGCCGGCGCCGGCGCGCGCTCGCGCGCGCGTTGGCGCGAGGGGCGTCCGGGATGTCATACCTTCGGGCGATGTCGCCGCGCCCCATGCGTTTGCTCGCCGTCGTCTCTCTCGTCGCGTCCGCGCTTTCTGCGCCGATCGTCGCGTCGCCCGCGCACGGGCAGGACGCCGACGCGGTCGCCGCCGGCGCCGCGCTGTACGCGAAGTACTGCGCGCTGTGCCACGGCGCCGACGCGACCGGCTACGCGGCGGACAACGCGCCGTCGCTCGTCAGCCCGCAGTTCCTGTCGGCGGCGGACGACCGCTTCCTCGCCGGCAGCATCGCGCTCGGACGACCCGGCACCGCGATGGCGGCGTACGGGGCCGAGCTCGGCGGGCCGCTGCAGCCGTCGGAGACCGCGCAGATCGTCGCGTTCCTGCGCGCGAAGGGCCCGGCGCCGATCCAGCTCGCGACGCCGCCCGAAGGCAGCGCCAAGCGCGGCGCGCCGCTCTACGCGGCGAACTGCGCGTCGTGTCACGGCGACCGGCGCACGCACGGCACCGCGCCGCACCTCGCCAACGCGACCTTCCTCGCGCTCGCGACCGACGCGTACCTCTACGACGCGATCGCGCGCGGCCGCGACGGCACGCAGATGAAGGGCTACGCGGGCGAGCTCGACGAGCAGCAGATCGCGGACCTGGTCGCCTACCTGCGGAGCTGGGCCGACGATCGCGCCGCGATCCAGGCCGCGACCGCGAGCGTCCCGCCGCCGGCCGGGCCGATCGTCGTCAACCCCGACGGTCCGCCCGCCGAGTTCACGCCGCGCGAGGGCCGCTTCGTGCCGGTCGACGACGTCAAGCGCGCGCTGGATGAAGGCCGGCGCATGGTGATCATCGACGCGCGCGCGACCTCCGACTGGCAGCGCGAGCACATCACCGGCGCGATCTCGGTGCCGTACTACGCGCTCACCGGGCTCGACCGCGTGCCGAACGACGGCACCTGGGTGATCGCGTACTGCGCGTGCCCGCACCACGCGTCGGGCGTCGTGGTCGACGAGCTGCGCCGCCGCGGCTACCCGCACGCGGCCGTGCTCGACGAGGGGATCCGCGTGTGGGTCGAGCGCGGCTACCCGGTGACGCGCCGGGGCGGGAGCTGACGGCGAGCGCAGCGCGCGGCGGCGTGCGTCGCGACGGCGCGCAGCCGCCGTCGTCCTGGCAGGGCCGCGCGCGACTGCTCGGGTGACGGTTCTGCGACGGCGCGGCGGCTCAGCCGACGGCCGAGCCCATCTTCAGCTTGACGCTGCGGTCCTGGAACACGACCTCGCAGATCGACGGGCTCGCGTGCCGGATCACCACGCCCTCGCCGAAGGTCGGGTGGGAGAGCCGCGTGCCGACGTCGAAGTGGTGGTCGATCGCGTACTTGACGGGTGTCGCGCCCTCGACCCTGCGCATGGCCTCGGCCCACACCTGCGCGGGATCGGGCGCCGGCCGCGGCTTGGCCGCGCTGCGCGTCGAGGTCTTCTGCGCAGAGCCGGGTGCGCGGTAGGCGTGCATCGCGTGGCACGTCCGACACTCGACCCGTGTCGGCGTGATGCCGATCTTGGCGAGGACGATGTGGCTCGTCGTCGCCTTGCACTTCCCGCACAGGGCGTCGACGTAGCCGCCGATGACCGCCCCGCCAGCGGAGGCACGCTTTGGTTCTGCCGAGGTGCTCATGGGTGACCGCTCCGAGGGCCTTTCGCAGACGTCGAGCCGCTCGCGCGGCACGGGAGCAGCATGATGCCGCGCGCGAGGGGCTGAAGGGATGCATTCTGCGTACCCCGGTTGCAGCGGCGAAGTCCAGACATTTTTGCAGCCGCGGCTCTCGGGGTGCTTCGCGGTTCGAGAGCATCGCGTCGCGCTGCGGACGCGTGCCGCGCATCCGCAGCGGCGAACGGCGGCGCGGGCGCGTTGCCGGCTGCGCGCGTGCCCCGTCGCCGCGCCTCGATTGCGTCCATCCGAGATTTATGCCTGACGACGCGCAGCAGGCCTCAAGCCGACGGCAGCGGCGCGACCTCCCACTCGACCGGAAACGTCGGATCGGGCCGGTAGCAGCAGATGCGCCCGGTCTCGACGCTGTTCGACAGGTGACGCCCGAGCCGCGGGCAGTCGGCCGAGATGCGGTCGATCGCCTTGCGGATCGCGCGCGTCGCGTTGATGCGCGCGCGCTCGGCCATCGACCCGGGACGTCGCGGACCGTCGACGCCGACGACGCGCGCGAGCTGCTCGGTGAGCGCGGCGATCTTCTCCTCGATGACCGCCGCGGCGCCGAGGTCGTTGTGCTCGCGCGCCTCCTCGAGGTCGGCGCGCAGCTCGAGCAGGCGCGCGCGGTACGCGCGCCGCGCGGCCGGGGTGGCGAGCTCGCCGGCGTCCGGATCGGGCTCGACGTCGTCGCCGACCACGTCGAGCGCGTGCAGCTCGCGTCCGGGCTCGCGCAGCAGGAGCGCCAGGTAGCGAACGCCCTTCATGTCGCGCAGGCGCGTCGTCTCGTCGCCGTGCGCGACGAGCCAGGCGCCGTCGTCGTGCGCGAGGCGCGCGACAGGTGCCACCTGGGGTGACGCCGAAGGAGCCGCCGCCGAGGCGACGGCGACGTCGCCGCTCACCGCGCCGCGCTGCGCGAGCTCGCGGCGCAGCGCTTCGAGGCCGAGCGCCTGCGCCGCGGCGGCGCTCTCGCCCTCGAGTCTTTGCGCCGCGCTCGCGTCGCCGCGCGCGCGCAGCGCCTGCGCGAGCACGGCCTGGACGTGCGCGACCTGCGCCGGCGCGGCGCTGCGCCGGCTGCGCGCGAGCGCGTCCTCGAGCCGCGCGACCGCCTCGTCGACGCGACCCATGGTGAGCGCCAGCACGCCGAGGTAGCGCGCGACCGGCCCGAGCCAGGCGACGCCGGCGCCGATCACCACGTCGTCGTCCGCGTAGGGCGCGAGCTCGGCGTGCAGCACGCCCGCGACCTCGCGCTCGCCGAGCGCGCTCGCGAGCAGCGCGAGGCGCGCGAGCGTCTGCACGCGCGTGCCGTCGAAGGGCAGGGCGTCGAGGCGCGGCGAGGCCACGCACGACGACGCGCGCTTCGTCGTGCCGCCCGAGTGCGAGGTGCATCGATGCTGCGGCGGCCTGCCACGCGGGCAGCGTCGAGCCCGCGGTGAAGGTGCGCAGCGCCTCGTCGAGCTCCGCGAGGCGATCTTGCTCCTCGCGCAGCACGAAGAGCTGCACGGCGTAGAACTGGAGCACGTTGTTCTGCGGTCCGCCCTGCCAGGTGGCGAGCGCCTGCTCGGCGAGGCGCTCGGCGTCGGCGAGACGCCCGCGGCGCAGCGCCTGCGACGCGCGCCCGACGACGACGTGCCAGGTGAGACGCGGCAGGCGCAGCCGTCCGGCGAGCGCCGCGTAGCGCTCGAGCCCGTCGTCGGCCTCGACGATGCGGCCGAGCTCGAGCAGGTCGGCGATGCGCCAGGCGTGCGCGTGCGTCGCGAGCTGACCGTCGCGGATGCGCTCGGCGAGCGCGAGCTGCTCGTCGGCGAGCACGAGCCGCTCCGCCGCCTTCCCGGGCTCCCAGAGTGCGAGGTGACGTGCGCCGAGCGCCGCGGCGAGCAGCGCCGGATCGCCGAGCGCGCGCGCGTGCGCGAGCGCCTCCTCGCTCGCCGCGAGGCGACGCGCGCGGTCGACGAAGTAGATCTCGCGCGCGAGCGGCGCGAGAACGAGCGCGCGCAGCGCGACCTCGTCGGGAGCGGTGCTGCGCTCCGCCTCCTCGAGGAGCGCGATCACCTCGTGGTCGGGCTGTCCGGTCTCCGAGCGCGCCGCGCTGGCGAGCGCCGCGGCCTGTGCGAAGCGCTGCCGGTCGCCGGCCTCGCGCGCTTCGTGCGCCGCCTCGACGGCGGTGTTGCGCGCGCCGTCGTCGTCGCCGGCCGCGAGCCGTGCCTCGGCGAGGCGCGCCAGCAGGTCGAGCTTGACGGCGGCGCTCGCGCCCGAGCGGCGCGCGAGCGTCAGCGCCTGCGCGAAGTGCAGGGCCGCGTCCTCGTAGCCCAGCACGCGCAGCGCGTGCTCGCCGGCGCGCGTCGCGTACCCGAGCGTGCGGGCGGGATCGGCGAGGACGCCGGCGGCGCTCAGGTGGCGCACGATGTCGGCGGCGATCTCGTCGAGCGCGTGCGGACGCAGCGCCTCGAGCGCGTCGGCGAGCGCGAGGTGGAGCTCGCTGCGCTCGTCCGGCGTGAGCTCCGCGCGCAGCGCCTCGACGACCAGGTCGTGCGCGAAGCGCGCGGTGTCGAGCCCGGTCGCCGGCGGCTCGACGACGCCGGTCGCGAACGCCGGACGGAGGCGGCGCAGCGCGGTGGCCGGGTCGATGCCTGCGGCGCGCGCGATCACCGCGACCTCGAACTCCGGACCCTCGAGCGCCGCGATGCGGAGCAGGGCGAGCGTCTCCTCCGGCGCGTCGCCGATCCGGCGCAGCGCCGCGTCGCGCAGACCGGCCGGCAGCTCGACCTCCTCGAGCTGGAGGTCGTCCGCGTCGAGGCGGCCTTCGCGCCGCAGCACGTCGACCAGCTCGGCGACGAAGAACGCGTTGCCCGCGGTCGCGGCGTGGATGCGCTGTACGACGCGCGTCGCCGGACGCACGCCGGAGGCGGCGTGCGCGTAGGCGTCGATGTCGTCGGTGGTGAGGCCGCGCAGCGGCAGGCGCTCGGCGAGGCGCGTGAGGTCGGCGCGGATGCGCGGCGCGTCGGGCACCCCTTCGAGCTCGTGCTCGCGGCACGTCGCGACCAGCAGCAGGCCGTGCCGGCGGACCTCCGGGGCGAGGAAGCGCAGCAGGAGCAGCGTCTCCTCGTCGGCCCAGTGCAGGTCGTCGAGCACGACGGTGAGCGGCTCGTCGGCGAGCGCGACCAGCAGCGCGCTGATCGCGTCGAACAGGCGGAAGCGCGCGGCGGGCGAGCCGGGTGTCGCACCGGGTGCTGCGTCGGACGGCGCGCCCTGCGGCGCGAGCTCGGGCAGGAGGCGCGCGAGCTCGAGAGCCGCAGCGCCGAGCGCGCCGCGCACGCGCTCCGCGTTGCCGTTCGCGAGCAGCGGACGCAGCGCCTCGATCCACGGCCAGAAGGCCGGCGCGCCGCCGCCCTCGCGGCAACGTCCCCAGGCGACCCGCGGCGTGCCGGGCGGTCCGATCACCTCCTCGACGAGGCGCGTCTTGCCGATCCCCGCCTCGCCGGCGACCAGCACGAAGCGTCCGGCGCCGTCGCACGCCGCCGCGTGGTGACGCGCGAGCGCCGCGCGCTCGGCCGCGCGGCCGACGAACGGGCTCGCCTCGCGCGTCGCCATGGCTCGTTTTTGTGCCGACAACGCGGACCCAGCTCAAACGCCGCGCGCGCGTGATCGGCTAGCGGGCGGCGCGCTCGGTCGATGCCTCGGCGCGGTCGGTCGAGATCTTGCCGGCGCGCAGGCGGTCGAGGTGCGCCTCGCGTCCGTCGGCGAAGCTGCCCTGGATCGCGCTCGCGCCGACGCGACCGGTGAAGCGTCGGCGCTCGCCGGTCTTGCGGTCGACGACGTCGAGCGAGAGCTCGTTGCCGACGAGCTCCGCGTCGTCGATCGTGAACGGCGGCTCCTTGCCGCGGTTCAGCGCCGTCACCTTCTGGAAGCGCTGCCGGATCTCGATCTCGGCCGTGGCGTCGCCTGCGTCGCCGTCGCCGGGGATCGTCATCCGCCAGACGCCCGCAGCGTTCGCTGGGACGACCCACATGTAGACGTCGGCGCCGCCGACGACGAGGTGCTCGTCGGGCGGCCAGTCGCCCATGTCGAACTCGTGCGACACGACGCGTGCGCCGGGCGCGAGCTGCTCGAGGATCTTGAGGCGCAGCGCGAGATTGACCGTCGGCAGCAGGTACATGGTCAGCACCGAGACGCCGCGCAGGTCGGTCTCGAAGAGGTCCTGCTGGCGGAACTCGACCTTGTCCTCGACGCCTGCTCGACGCGCGTTCTCCATGCTCGTGCGCACGAGCTCCGCGTTGCGCTCGATGCCGACGCCGCGCGCGCCGTACTTGTCGGCGGCGACGATCACGATGCGCCCGTCGCCCGAGCCGAGATCCATCACGGTGTCGGACGGTCCGACGCGCGCGACCTCGAGCATCGCCTGCACGACCTCGAACGGTGTGGCGACGAACGGCACGGCGTCCGCGCTCGTCGGCGCGAGCAGCACGAGCGACGCGAGCAGCAGTCCGCGCCAGCCGAGCTGGGGCCGGCGCCGCGGCGAGCCTGGCTTCAGAAGCCGCCCTCGAGGTCCGCGTAGCCGCCGGTCTCGATCTTCTGCAGGCGCCCGGACTCGAAGATCAGCTTGCGGGTGAACATCCCCGGCTGCTCGTAGGTCCAGATCTCGACCGGCACCGTGGTCTCGAACGACGCCGGGCTGTCGACGAGCCCGCTGCCGAGGACGCGGTTCTCGCGCACGCGCTGCGTCGGCTCGCCGCAGAACTCGAGCACCTCGGAGGTCGTGGCGCCGTACGAGATCAGACGCCCCTCGCACTGCATCTGCGCGAGCGCGACGCCCGCCGAGAGCGCGCTCGCGAGGGCGAGCGTCAGGACGTGAGCCAGCAGGAACGGCAAGCCGCGCATGCCCGGCAGAATGGCGAGAGATCGAGCGCGATGGAAGCGCGTCGGCACCGGGCGGCTCGGGCGTGCCCTGGTTCTCACGAGCCCGGCTGCTGCTCGCGCGCGCTCTGGGGATCGTCGTCGCGCGCGCCTTCGCGTGCGTCCTCGACGACCACCGACGCGGTCTCCGGCGACAGCGGGCGCGCCTTGCGCTTCGGCGGCGTGAACGGCGTCGGCGTCGGCGCGTTGCGATGCAGCAGGTCGCGGCCGGCGCCGAAACCGTCCGCGAGCTCGAGCCGCAGGCGCTCGACGTCGCGACGGCGCACGTCCTCGAGCACCTCCTCGACGTCCTCGGGCGGCACGCCGAGACCCTCGAGCGTCTTGCCGCTCAGCGCCAGCGCGGACTCGAAGGTCTCTCGCACGTGCGCGTCGACGCGCGCCTCGATCAGGCGCAGCGCGTGCCCGCGGTCGTACGCGCGGACGTAGAGCTTCGCCTGCGAGAACTCGGCCTTCGCGAGCGCCACGATGTGATCCGCCGCGGACGCGTCGTCGACGCAGATCAGGATCGCCTGCACCTCGGCCGCGCCCGAGGCGCGCAGGACGTCGAGGCGCGTGCCGTCGCCGTAGTAGACGAGGAAGCCGAACTTGGCGGCGTTGCGGATCGCCTCGGTGTCCTTGTCGATGATCGCGACGTCGATGCCGCGCGCGAGCAGCCCCTGGCTCACGACCTGGCCGAAGCGTCCGAAGCCGATGATCAGCACGGAAGCGCGCAGATCGCGCGCCGGCTCGACGCCGTCGAACGACTGCCCCTCCGCGGGCAGCAGCCGGTGCACCGCGGCGACCGCGAGCGGCGTCACCGCCATCGACACGATCACGGTGGCGGTCAGCGTCGCGTTGGTGCCGCCGTCGAGCACGCCCGCCGCGGCCGACGCGGCGTAGAGGACGAACGCGAACTCGCCGCCCTGCGCGAGCAGCGACGCGCGCGTCAGCGCCTCGCGGTGCTCGGAGCCGAGCAGCCGCGCGACGCCGTAGATGCCGGCCGCCTTGACCAGCATCAGCACGGCGACGCCGCCCAGGATCACCGGCCAGTCGCGCAGCACGAGCGGCACGTCGAGCGCCATGCCGACGCCCAGGAAGAACAGGCCGAGCAGGATGCCGCGAAACGGCTCGACGTCGGCCTCGAGCTCGTGCCGGAAGGCGGATTCGGAGAGCAGCACGCCCGCGAGGAAGGCGCCCATCGCGGTCGAGAGGCCGCCGAGCTGCATGAGCAGCGCCGCGCCCAGCACGACGAGCAGCGCCGCCGCGGTCATCACCTCGCGCGCCCGCGCCTGGGCGAGCACGCGGAACAGCGGGTTCAGCAGCCAGCGTCCGACGACGACCAGCGCCACCACCGCGCCGACCGCGATCGCGAAGGCGAGGGCGCGCGACGTCCCGTCGCCGGCGGGGCCCGCCGGCGCGAGCAGCGGGATCATCGCGAGCAGCGGGACGATCGCCAGGTCCTCGAGCAGCAGGATCGCGACCACGCGCTGCCCGGCCGCGGTCGACACCTCGCCGCGCTCCTCGAGGATCTGCATGACGATCGCGGTCGAGGACAGCACGAAGCCCATCGCGGCGATGAACGCGACCTTCAGGTCGAAGCCCGCCGCGACCGCGACGCCGGTCATCAGCAGGCCGCACCCCAGCACCTGCACGAGCCCGAGCCCGAAGATGTCCTGACGCAGGCTCCAGAGCCGCGACGGCTCCATCTCGAGGCCGATCGCGAACAGGAACATCACGACGCCGAGCTCGGCGACGTGCAGGATCGACGCGGGATCGTCGAACAGGCCGAGGCCCGACGGGCCGATCACGAGGCCCGCCGTCAAGTATCCGAGCACCGAGCCGAGGCCGAGGCGCCGGAAGAGCGGCACCGCGACCACCGCCGCGCCGAGCAGCACGACGACGTGGAGGAGATCTCCGCCGCCGTGCCCCTCAGGCGCCATGCGCGCGCTCCCGACGGATCGCCGGGCGATCCAGCTCGTCCGCGCGTCCCGTGCTCGGGACGCACGCGTTTTGCGCGCAGGCTCGGGGCGCTCGCCTCACCGGCACACGACCGATCTCCCGTTGCCGCGGCAGCTCCCCGCGGGCGCCGCGAACTGCAGGCGTCCGCACTGTCCGGTCTCGGCGGTCGGCGGATCGAGGACGACCAGCGCCTCGAGTGGCAGCGCGCTCTGGTCGACGGCGTACGCGCCGCGCGCGCCGCGGATGGTGAAGCGAATGCGTCCCGGTGCTTGACGCGACAGATCCTTGAGCACGATGCTCGTGATGCCGCCGGGCGGCGTCGCGCCGCGGTTCACGTAGCGCCAGGTCCGTCCGTTCGGCGCGACCTTCCAGCCCGCGCGCGTCGCCGGGTCGTAGGCGCCGCCGGGCACGAGCACGTCGATCGCGCGCGTGCCGCTCGCGTCCTCGATCACCAGATGCACGCCGGTCGCGGCCGGATCGAGCGCCGGCGTGAACGGATGCGGCAGCGTCACGTCGCCGCGGAGCAGCAGCGTGTCGTCGCCGGGCGGCGTGCCGAGGCGGCGCAGCGCGAGCGACGGGCGTGCGACCACGCCGCCATCGTTGCACGTCGCGGGACACGGCGGGAGCGGCTCCGGCGGCGGGAACGTCGGCGGGCCCCCGCTCGGCGGCGGATCGCTCGGGGCCGCGACCACGAAGGCGAGGACGAAGATGAACGCGTTGCGCCGCGGCTCGACGCCCTCGCAGAAGCCGACCGGGCGCCCGTGGCTCTCGTTGCCGGCGAACGTCGTGCCGGCGTGGCCGTGGATCCAGCGGTACGGGTTCTGGTTGCCGGCGATGAACGCGCGGTTGCCCGTGACGACGCTGTCCGCGACCGGCTGCGCGAGCGCGCTCGTCCGGAAGCGCGTGCCGAGCAGCAGCGCCTGCTGCGACGGATCGTCGCCCGTGATCTCGTTGTCCTCGATCGTGGTCCGGTCGTCCTCGACGCGGATCGCGTACTGCACGTTGCGGAACACGTTGCCGCGCAGCACGTTGTCCTTCGCGTGGTCGAGCACGATCCGCGCGACGCCTTCCTGGTAGTAGGCCGGATCGCTGCACTCCATCGGCGCCGTGTTCTCGCTCATGCGCGAGCCGACCCAGATGCCGTTCTCGCCGCCGACGAAGGTGTTGCCCTCGATGACGTTGCCGTGCGCGCCGTAGCGGCGGTCGAACCAGCGCTGCGGACGCGACTGCCAGAACTCGCCGCAGTTCTTGTACAGGAAGATGCCGCCCGCCGAGTTGCCCTCGAAGTGGTTGCCGACGATGCGGTTGAAGCGCGAGCCGTCGATCGCGAGGCCTTCGCGGCCGGTGCCCCAGAAGAACAGGCTCACGCCGGCGAGCGTGAAGTACTGTCCGTCCGGGCCGTTCTCGCGAAAGCCGTTGTTCACGATCCAGTTGTTCTCGACGACGTTGTCCTTCGAGCCGGTCTCGAGGTAGATGCCGGCGCTGCCCGCGCCCTCGATGCGCGAGCGACGCAGCGTCACGCCGGTCACGTAGCCGTCGATGAACACGCCGACGCCGCGCGAGTTCGCGAACGTGCTGTCCTCGATCAGGATGTTCGAGAACGCGTGCTCGTACTCGACGCCCGGTGCGAGCTCGCGAAAGCCCTCGCGCTCGACGTGCAGGTTGTTGAGGAAGCCCTCGACGCGGCAGTTGCGCACGGTGACGTTCGCGAGCGCGACGTCGGTCGGCGCGACGATGTAGATGCCGTAGCGGCCGTCGGTGGTGGCGATGCGCGCGCCCTGGCAGTCGAGCTCGACGTCCGACGCGACGATCGTGAAGCCCTGCGTGTAGGTGCACGACGGGTCGAGGTGCGCGCTCGCGCTCAGCGCGTGCGCCTCGTCGGCGCGGTCGCAGCCGATGAGCTCCGAGTCGGGCGCGACGGCGTGCGCCTCGGACGCGACGAGCGCGGTGGGCAGAGCGAGCGCGAGAAGGAAGATCAGCCTGAGCACGAGCATTTCGGAGAAACTCCCGTCCGGGGGCGAGGGTGAGTCCTGCATCTTACGCGGCGAGGTGCGGCCCACAAGCCGCTTTTCGCCGCTTCATTCCGAGGCTTCGTCGTCGCCGGTGCGCCGCGGGTGCGCACCGCCTCCGAAGTGCGCGTTCAGCACGTCGGCGAGCAGCCGGCAGATGTCGGTCGTGGTCAGGATGCCGACCAGCTTGCCGTTGCGCGTGACCAGCGCCGAGCCGATCTGGCGGCGCGCCATCTCGCGGGCGACGAGATCGAGCGGCGCGTCGTCCTCGACCACGTACGGCTCGTCCTCGTACGCGTTGCGCACCAGCGCCTCGCCCTTGCCGACGCCGGGGCGCAGCACGAGCCGCAGGTCGCGCTCGGTGACGATGCCGACGAGCTGACCGTTCGACGTCACGGGCAGGTGGCGGATGCCGTGCTCGAGCATCAACGCCCAGGCTTCGTCGGCCGTCGCCTCGAGCGCGATCGCGTGCGGGAACGGCGTCATGGCGACGCGCGCCGTCGGCATCTTGTGCAGCTTGCGAAAGTCCGCCATGCGCCGCTCCCCCGCGATTCGTCGGCCGTCAAGCGCCGGTTTGGATCACGACCCGGAAGCGCGCCTTGCCGCTCATCATCCGCTCGTACGCGTCCGCCGCCCGCTCCAGCGGATACACCTCGTTCATCGAGCGGACGCCGGTGAGCACGCTGAAGGCGAGCGTGTCCTCCGAGTCGATCGACAGCCCCGAGTACCAGCCCTTGATGGCACGTCGGCCGGAGATCAGGAAGACCGGGTTGGTCTGCAGCGACTCCGGCGCGCCGAGCACGAGCAGCGTGCCGTTCGGCGCGAGGCCGTTCGCGACCGCGGCCATCGCCTCGCCGTTGGTCACGGTGGCGAGCACGAGGCGCGCGCCGCCGAGCGCCTGCAGCGCCCCCGCCGGATCCTCGCGCTCGCTGTCGACGTAGCGCCAGGCGCCGAGCTCCTTCGCGAGCGACGCCTTGTCTTGACCGCGTGCGACGGCGACCGTGCGGAAGCCCATCTTCGCGGCGAACTGCACGCCGAGGTGGCCGAGCCCGCCGATCCCGTGCACGGCGACGAGATCCCCCGCGCGCGCGCCGGAGTTGCGCAGCGCGTTGAAGGTCGTCACCCCGGCGCAGAGCAGGGGGGCTGCGTCGACCGCCTGCAGCTCGTCGGGCACCCGCGCCACCGCGGTCTCCGCGGCGACCAGGTAGTCCGCGTAGCCGCCGTCGCTGGTGATCCCGGTGACGAGCGTCGACCTCTGACAAGCGAAAAACTCACCACGGCGACAGCTCGTGCACGTCCCGCAGTAGCCGCCGTTCCAGCCGACGCCGACGCGCTGCCCGACCGTGAGGCTCGCGACGTCGGGGCCGAGCGCGTCGACGACGCCGATCACCTCGTGTCCCGGCACCCGCGGGTACTGGATGCCCGGGAAGAGGCCTTCCTTGGTCAGCATGTCGCTGTGGCAGACGCCGCAGGCCTGCACGCGAATTCGTACTTGACGCCGTCCCGGCTCGGGAATGGGGGTCTCGACCAACTCGAGCGGGCCGCCGGCCTTGGCCACTCGCACCGCACGCATGCTCGCCATGACGCACCTCCGCGTTGAAGTGGCCATTGTGAAGGATCGCGAAGGACAAGGAACCGCCGGCGTCGGCTTTGCGGTTCCGCTGCGTGCCGCTTTTCTAGGCAGGTCGCGCGCCGCGGCGCGTGCACACGGTGATCGCGCGGCGCGCGCGGTGATCGTCTCGCCTCGCCCGACGCGCGCTTGCAAGCGACGGCGCATCACGTACACGCTGCGCCGCGTGGCGGACGATCTTCAGTTCGCGCTCGTCGCGTTCACGACGCTGCTCGTCGTCGTCGATCCGCTCGGCGTGCTGCCGATCTTCCTCGCGCTCACGGTCGATCGCAGCGAGGCGGAGCGGCGCACGGTGCTGCGCCGCGCGGTCGGGATCGGCTTCGCGGTGTCGCTGTTCTTCCTGGTCGCGGGGCACCGCGCGCTCGCCTACCTCGGCGTCACGGTGCACGCGTTCGCGATCGCGGGCGGGATCCTTCTCTTCGCGACCGCGATGCCGATGCTCTTCGGCCACCGTCCGGCGACGCAGCGCGCGGAGCCCGAGGAGCGTCCCGACGACCCGAGCGGCGAGCCCGACATCGCGATCTTCCCGCTCGCGATCCCGCTGCTCGCGGGGCCGGGCGCGATCACCACGGTGCTGCTGCTGACCGCGCGCAGCGGCGGCGAGCCGCTCAAGCTCGCGATCGTCACCGCGGCGCTCGCGGCGGTCTTCGGCCTGACCTGGCTCCTGCTCGGAGCGGCCGGCCCGTGGGTGCTGCGCCGCATCGGCACGACGGGCATCCACGTCGCGACGCGCGTGCTCGGCATCCTGCTCGCGGCGCTCGCGGTGCAGTTCGTGCTGAACGGCGCGACCGACTACGTGCGCTCGCTGCAGCTCGACGCCGGCTCCTGAAGGACGCCCGTCCCTGAAGGACGCCGGCGGTGCGCCGGCGGCCACGTGGGCCGCCGGCGCGGGATCCGTCTCCGCCGACGATCAGCCGGCGGCGCCGGCGAGGATCGGCAGGCGTCCGGTCGCGCGTCCCTCGCTCGCGATGCGGCCGAGGAAGCGCACCAGGTTGTCGACGAACTCGTTGCGCGGGTAGGCCGAGTTCGGGTCGTTGTGCGAGTAGGTCTCGGCGCGGTTGATCAAGAGCAGATTTCGCTCCGGGATCCCCGACTGCTCGGCGAGGATCCGCGCCGCGTCGAGCACGCGCTCGCCGCCGAGGGCGGCGCCGAAGGCGTAGATCAGCATGTCGCGCGGCAGGGCGTGGCCGTGGATCGCGTGCACGTCGAGCACCTGCTGCGCCGGGTTGGGATTGCCGGCCGCGACCGCGCCCGCATCGAGCGTCAGGCGCATCGGGTGGTACCACGCGGTGCCGTCGAGACCCGGCAGACCCCAGCCGGAGAACATCATCGCGTAGCGGCGGATGGGCGTGATCTCGCCGGCCTGGTCCCAGCCGCGCGGGTCGCCGCTTTCGGCGAGACGGCCGAGGTGCGCCTGCGCCGCGCGCAGACCCGGCGGCGAGGTCTCCACGTCGAGCGCGTAGCCGTACTGGGCGAGGTTGGTGACCCGCACCGGCGGCTTGAGGTCGGCCGGCAGCAGCGAGAACTGCTGCCCGCGCGAGGGCGAGTTCGGATCGATGATCGCGCCGAGCGAGCCCGACGCGTTGAACAGGCCCGCGAACGGCGCCGCGATGCCGCCGAAGGCGAGCCACGGCGAGCCGGCCCGCAGCTCGTCGAGCGACCGCTGCGCGGCCTCCGGCGTCAGCGGCGTCGGGCTGCTGCCGCCGTCGATGTAGACCAGGCCCGCGAGGTCCTCGGCGCCGGGGCGACCGTCGAAGTCCCAGGTCGCATACGCGGTCGTGATGGTGCCGCCGAGCGAGTGCCCGCCCATGACGATCTTGTGTCCTTGACGCTTCGCGAGCTCGACGACGCGACGCAGATCCTCGATCTCGACGCGCATCCCCCACTCACGTGCGTAAGCGACCTCCTCGTCGGGGATCAGGCGGAAGTGCTCGGTGACGCTCGGGTCCTCGAGCCAGCCGAGGTAGTAGTTGAAGAGCTCCTCGCCGCTCACGCGGCCGGCCTTCGCGAGGTCGAGCACCGAGTGGTCCTCGAGCTGGTTCTCGCGTCGCTCGACCGCCCACACCTGCCAGCCGCGCACGCGCGACAGCAGGTGGCGTGCGAGCGGCGCGAAGTACGCCGCGCTGGCCGACGTGCCCGGGTTCAAGATCAGGATGTTGCGCGCGTTGCGCGGTCCGATCTGCAGCACGCCGACGCGGTTGAGCTCGCTCGGCGTGCCGGGCGACTCCGTGCCTTTGAGCCAAACGAATCGAGTCGGAATCTCGGCCGCCGGCGCGATTCCCGCGAGCGCGACGACCGCCGCCAAAGCGGTTGTCAGCGCTGCGAACCGCATCGACGACCTAACCTTGAAGCGCATCCGTTCCTCCTTTGGTGGGATCGAGGTGGCGCAACGATAGCCGCTCGCCGAGCGCCGCGTCTACCGGGACTTCTCGACGGGTGCGGGGTTTCTACGCGCTTCCCGATGCGTCGCACGCCGCGCTGCGGCGAGGTCGTTCGTGCGGCGCGTCGGCGTGGCACGCCTGATGCGTCGTGCGTTCCGCGGCGCGGCTGGGTGATCGCCGCGCGAGAAAGGAGCAGGGAGACGATGGCATCAGGCAGCCTTTCGCCACGGCGACAGTCCTTCTTAGAGGGGGCGGACCCGCTGACGCTGCTGCGGCGCGAGATGGACGAGTTGCTCGAGAACTTCTTCGGCGCCCGCGCGGCGTCCGATTGGGGCGAGTTCCGTCCGAAGATCGACGTCGCCGAGACCGACGACAAGATCCAGGTGACGGCGGAGGTCCCGGGCGTCGCGGACGGCGACGTCGAGGTCGAGCTCGAGGGCGACGTGCTCACCATCCGCGGCGAGAAGCGCACGGAGCAGGAGCATCGCGAGGCGGAAGCGCACCGCGTCGAGCGCAGCTACGGCAAGTTCCGGCGCTCGCTTCGTCTACCTTGCCCGGTCGACGCGGCCGCGGCGACGGCACGGCAGAAGAACGGCGTCCTGACGATCGAGCTGCCGAAGGCGGAGCCGCGCGCGAGCAAGCACCGCATCACGGTGTCGAGCGAGGACAAGCCCGCGGTGGCGGGTCCAGCGAGCGGCGCGAGCGCTGGCGCCGGCGAGAAGGCGAGCGCGGCGAACGGCTCGTCGCGCGACCCGCTCGACCGCAGCGTGCCCGTGGTCGAGGACACCTCGAGCACGGCGGGCGCGGGTCCGCAGGCGGCCGGCATCGGTCTCGCGGCGGGCGCGCCGCGACGCGCGGTCGCGAGCTGAGGCGGCGCCGGTTGCGGGCGGACGCGCGCGAATCGGCTGCGCGCACACCGACCGACGCGGAGGTCTGACACCGCCTCCAGCGCTGGTCGGTGCGCGCGCGGCCGACGGCGCGGGAGCGACAGCCGCAGCCCGCGCCGTCCGATGCTTGACGCTTCCCTACGCGCTCACGACGCGAGCCGCGGGCGCGACGCGTCCTCGAGCCGGCGCGCGACCTCCTCGAGCTCGTAGAACTCGAGCACGTCGCCCGGGCGGATCTCGGTGATGCCCTCGAGCCCGATGCCGCACTCGTAGCCCGCCGCAACCTCGCGCACGTCCTCCTTGAAGCGGCGCAGCGACGCGACGCGGCCTTCCTGGACCACCGCGAGGTCGCGCAGCAGACGCACGCGGTCGCCGCGCGTGACCTTGCCCTCGCTGACCAGCGAGCCCGCGATCAGGCCCGAGCGGCCCGAGCCGCTCGGCCGGAAGACCTGGCGCACCTCGGCGCGGCCGAGCGCGCGCTCGCGCACGGTCGGCGTGAGCATGCCCTCGATCGCGCGCCGCATGTCGTCGATCGCTTCGTAGATGATCGAGTAGAGGCGGATCTCGACGTTCTCGGTCGAGGCGAGCTTGCGCGCCTTGGCCTCGGGGCGGACCGAGAAGCCGACGATGATCGCCTTCGACGCCGCGGCGAGCAGCACGTCGGACTCGGTGATCGCGCCGACCGCGGCGTGCAGCACGGTGACCCGCACCTCGTCGGTCGAGAGGCGCGTGAAGGCCGCGCGCAGGGCGTCGATCGAGCCGTGCACGTCGGTCTTGAGGACGAGCTTGATCTCCTTGGTCTCGCCGTCGGCGACGCGGCGCTGGAAGTCCTCGAGCGACACCTTGACGTTGCGCGCGAGCTCGCGCTCGCGGTGCTTCGTCCGGCGCTGCTCGGCGATGCGGCGCGCGGTCGCCTCGTCGGGCGTCACGACGAGCGCGTCGCCCGCTTGCGGCACGCCGGCGAGGCCGAGGATCTCGACCGGCGTCGACGGGCCGGCGGCGCGCACCTGACGGCCGCGGTCGTCGAGCAGCGCGCGCACCTTGCCGTACGTCAGACCGCAGACGAAGGTGTCGCCCGGGCGCAGCTCGCCCTCGCGCACCAGCACCGTCGCGACCGGACCGCGGCCGCGGTCGAGGCGCGCCTCGATGATCGAGCCCTGCGCCCGACCCTTCGCGCGCGCGGCGAGGCCGAGCACGTCGGCCTGCAGCAGGATCATCTCGAGCAGCTTGTCGATGCCCTGACGCGTCTTCGCCGACACCGGCACGAAGATCGTGTCGCCGCCCCACGCCTCGGGGACGAGGCCGTGGTCGGCGAGCTGCTTCTCGACCTTCGCGGGATCGGCGTCGGCGAGATCGATCTTGTTCACCGCGACGACGATCGGCACGCCGGCGGCGCGCGCGTGGTCGATCGCCTCGATGGTCTGCGGCATCACGCCGTCGTTCGCCGCGACCACCAGCACGACCAGGTCGGTCACCTGCGCGCCGCGCGCGCGCATGGCGGTGAACGCCTCGTGGCCCGGCGTGTCGATGAAGGCGACGCGCCGGTCGCCCACCTCGACGACCGAGGCGCCGATGTGCTGCGTGATGCCGCCCGCCTCGCCCTCGGCGACGCGCGTCGAGCGGATCGCGTCGAGCAGCGAGGTCTTGCCGTGGTCGACGTGGCCCATGACGGTGACCACCGGGTCGCGCGGCTCGGCGGGCGCGGTCTCGCCGGCGAGCAGCGCCTCGACCTCCTGCTCGACGTCGACGACGGCCGGCTCGACGGTCCAGCCGAAGTCGGCCGCGACGAGCGTCGCGCTGTCGAGATCGAGCAGATGGTTCGCGGTCGCCGGGACGCCGAGCTCGAGGAGCTTCTTCACCACCTCGCCCGACTTGAGGCCGAGCGCCTTCGCGAGATCGGCGACCGTGGTGGTCTCGCCGATGCGCACGACGCGCTTGTGCGCGGACGGCGTGGTGATCGTCGTCTGCTGCTGCTCGCGGTCGGGCGCCGGACGGCGCTTCTGCGGACGGCGCGCGCCGCGCGGCGTCCGCTCGACGGCGAACGGGTCACGCTCGATGGTGCGCCGTGCGCGGCGTCCGCGCGCCGGTGCTCCGGGTGCGGGCGGCGGCAGCGGCGCGCCGGCGGGCGCTCCGACGCCGCGCGCCTGCGGTGCCGCGCCGCGCGGCCCGCGCGCGCCGGCCGCCGGACGCTGCGCCGCGCGCATGGCGCCGAGGTCGATCTTGCCGACGACGCGGACGCGGCGCAGGCCGGACTCGGTCTCGGTGCTGGGCGCCGAGGTCGGCTGCGCCGCGGCGCTCGACTGTGCGGGCTGGGCCGCCGCGCTCGCTTGCGCGGGCTGCGTGCCCGAAGTCGCCGATGCGGGCTGCGCGTCGGAGATCGTCTGGTCGGACGTCGCCTGCGCGGACGGGCTCGCGGGCGCGGGCTGCGCTGCGCGGCGCGCGGACGTCGCCTCGGCCGCCGCGCGCTCGGGCGCCGTCTGCGCGGACGCGCTCGCCGCAACGGGCTCCGCTTCGGCGCTCGGCGAGGTCGGCTGCGCTTCCGCGCGCGCGGGCGTCGGCGGCGTGAGCGCGCTCGTGTCCGTGGGCTGCGCTGCTGCGCTCGTGGCCGCTGGCTCGGCGGCGGCGCTCGTCGGCGTCGGCTGGGCCGACGCGGTCGCTGGCTCCGGCTGCGTTGCCACAGCCTTCGCCTCCGGCTGCGCGGGCGCGCTCGCGGGGGCGGCCTCGCTGGCCGCGCTCGTCGCCTCGGCCGGGCTCGCCACGGTCGGCTGCTCGACGGTGCGCGCAGCGGCCTGGCGCTCGCTCGTACGCGACGGCGTCGCGACGTCCGCCTTCCCGCGCGTTGCGTGCGTCGGCTCGGCCGCGGGCCGGGCCTCGGTCTCGCGTGCCGCGGGCTGCGCCTCGGCCTGGCGCGCGGAGACCTCGGGCGCGGCAGGCGTCGGCTCCGGCGCGGGCGGGGCCGGCAGATCGAGCAGCACGGCGTCGCCCGTGTCGATCGTGGCGGGCGCGATCAGCTCGGAGAGCGCGTCGAGCGGCTGGTTCGACGTCGGAATGCTCGACGACGTCGCTGCGCTCGGAGCTGTCGGCGTGCTGGGCGGCGTCGGTGCGCCGGAAGTTTCACCCGACGCGCGGCGCGCGGCCGCGCGGCGGCGGATCACGTTCGGCCGGACGCGGACCTCGACCGTGGCTCCGGTCGCGGTGGTTCGACGCCCCGCCCCATCGATGCGGTGCTCGCTGCTCGCTTTCGTTTCGATCGTCCTTCCCTTCTCCGTATCCGTTGTCCTTCCTCTTCGGGCCTTCCCCTCCGCTTCGCTGCCGCCGTGCTCACCTCCTCGTCCTTGGACGGGGGCGAGGACGCAGCCACGGGCACGGCGCGTCCTCGCCGGCAGGCGCCGGAAGTGGTGCTCGGGCCAGGTGCCGTGAGAGACCGACGGATCGAGGAAGGAATCGGAGCCGCTCGGGAGGAGGTGACCACACACACGGCTCCGGACGGAGCAGAGTAACCTCGGGAGCGCAGATCGGCAAGGGCGGCGCCGTTGCTTGACGCCGTTTTTCAGCGCAGAGAGCCGGCGACGAGCCCCACGAGCGCGCCGCCGAGCACGAGCCAGGTCGAGCTCACGCCGTGACGCAGCAGCAGCACGAGCGCGACCAGGCCGATGACCGCGCTCGGCACGTCGACCACGGCGGCACGCAGAAGCTGCAGCGTCACGACGGCCATCAGAGCGAGCGACGCGACGTTCACGCCGTCGAGAAACGCCGACGCGATCCACGACGTCCTTAGCCGCGGCAGGAGCGGCGCGCTCAGCGCCACGAAGACGAACGCGGGCAGGAAGATGCCGCTGGTGGCGACGACGGCGCCGCTCGTGCCGCCGAGCAGGTAGCCGACGAAGGTCGCGGTGGTGAACACCGGGCCGGGCGTCATCTGGCCGATCGCGATCGCGTCGAGGAGCTGAGCCTGATCGAGCCAGCCGAGGCGCTCGACGAGCTCCGCCTGCAGGAAGGCGAGCAGCACGTAGCCGCTGCCGAACAGCACCGAGCCGATCTTGAAGAACGGCCAGAACAGCGCCGCGCTCCCGACCGGCGCTGCCGCCGCCGGAGCGCTCGCCGCCGTCGTCACCGCCGCCGCAGGCAGCAGAGCGAGCGACGCAGCGCCCGGCGCACCGCGTCGGCGCTCGAGCGCGCGCAGCGCGATGCACGCCGCACCCGCCGCGAGCAGGACGAGGAACTCGTTGCCGCCGAGCGCCGCGATCACGAGCACCGCGGCGCCGAGCGCCAACAGCGACGGCGTGCGCGCGGCGCGCGGCGCGAGGCTCGCGATCGCCTGCACGACGACCGCGAGGATCGCCGGCTTGACGCCGTAGAGCAGCCAGCCGACCTCGGGCATCGAGCCGTAGCGGACGTACGCCCAGGCGAGGACCAGCGTGATCAGCGCCGCCGGCAAGATGAAGGAGACGCCGGCGACCAGCAGCCCCGGCCAGCCGGCGCGGCGGTGGCCGAGGTGGATCGCCATCTCGGTCGAGTTCGGGCCGGGGATCAGGTTGGTCGCGCCGAGGAGGTCGAGGAACTCCTCGTCCGACACCCAGCGGCGGCGCCGCACCACCTCGTCGCGCATCAGCGCGACGTGCGCGGCGGGTCCGCCGAACGCCGTCGTGCCGAGGCGCAGGAAGAGCGCCGCGATCTCGCCGAGCCGACCGCGCATGCCTAGGGCGCAGGCACCCGCGTCGGCCGCAGCCGCGCGCCGGCCGTCACGATCCTCGCCGTCACCGCCGCGCGCAGATGCTCCTCCTGACTACGCCGAGCGCAGCGCCGTCTGCGTCGACGACGCGCGGTGCGGCAGCACGGACCAGCGCCCGTACGCGACGAAGCTCGCGCCGAGCCCCGCGATCAGCGCGGGCAGCGCCGAGGCCGGACCGTGGACCTCGGCGGAGAGCACGACCGCGCCGATCATGATGATCACGAGCCCGAGCGCGGCGAGCGGGACGAGCCCCGGACGGATGCCGGTGATCGCCGGCAGGACGAGCCCGAGCCCACCCGCGAGCTCGGCGACGCCGATGAAGCGCAGAAACCAGCCCGGCAGCGCGACGTCGCGCGTCATCTCCTCGATCGGCAGCACGAGCTTCGTGCCGCCCGCGAAGGCGAACAGCGCCGCGAGCAGGATCTGGACCGTCCACAGGGCGAGGTTCATGTTCGTTCTTCCGTGCTTGCTCATGCCCATGGACGATCGGGCAGCCGCGAAATCGACAGCGGCGTGAGCGCGCGCTTTCGACGTCCGTGATCGGTTCGAGCGTCGGCGCGCGCTCCGGCGCCGAAGCCCGGCCGAGGCTCGAGCGAAGCTCGAACGAGACTCAGAGGTAGCCCAGCGCCTTCAGCCGCTCGATCTGCGCCGGGTCGAGGTTGCCCTGCTTGAGCGCCTCGATCTCCTTCAAGAAGATCTCGTGCTCCTGCGGGAAGCGCTTGTCGCCCGCCGCCAGCACGTCGATCGCGCCGGTGACGTCGCCGGCGGCCTTCAGACGGTCGGCCTGGGCGCGGTAGAGCGCGGGCGTGACCTGCTGGGGGTACTGGGTCGCGAGTCGCTCGAGCGTGCGCACCACCTCGGCGCCCTGCTTCTGGTGCGAGAGCGCGTCGAGGCGGATCTGCTCGAGGCGCCACGCCAGCGCGGCGTCCTTCCCCGACGCGGCGTCGACCAGCGCCGCCTCCGAGATGTTCTGCGCCTTCGCGAAGTCGCGGGCGTCGAGCGCGGCGCGCGCTTCCTTCTCGCGGTCGGCGAGCGACGCCTCGCAGGCGAGCAGAAACAGCAACGGCAGGACGAGCAGCGATCGCGACATCAGCGGGTCTCCCGGCGGATCGATGGGCGGGCGCAACGAGGACGGCGCGGAACGGGGCTTGCCGGCGCCAGCGCGGGACGCGTACCATGTGGTCTTTGCCAGCCGCAACCGCCGTGCAGCAGCGCTCGCCAAGCCAACGGTCGGCCGCCCCACCGTCCCACCTCTACCTTGCAGCGGCTGCGGTGCGTCGCGGCGAGGCGGCCGTGCCTAAGACGGCGGGGCACGCTAGGTACAACGGGTCCATGACGGTCCGGGAGGAGAAGCCGCGCGGCACGGCGTGCCGCCTCGCCGCCGCGCTTGCGGGTCTCGCGCTGCTCGCGCCGCAGAGCGCCGAGGCCTACATCGGCCCGGGCGCCGGGTTCGCGTTCGCGGGCTCGCTGTTCCTCTTGCTCGCGGCGCTCGGCCTCGCGCTGCTCACGATCCTGCTCTGGCCGCTCACCACGCTGTGGCGGCTCGTGCGCATCGGCAACCCGTTCAAGAACGCGTCGGCGAAGCGGGTGATCATCCTCGGCTTCGACGGCATGGATCCGGGTCTCGCGACGCGCTTCATGCAGGAGGGGCGGCTGCCGAACTTCCAGCGCCTCGCGGAGCAGGGCGTGTTCCGCCCGCTCGACACCTCCAACCCGTCGATGTCGCCGGTCGCGTGGTCGACGTTCTCGACCGGCGTCGATCCGTCGCGACACGGGATCTACGACTTCATCACGCGCGACCCATGTACCTGCGCGCCCATGTTGTCGAGCACCGACATTCGCGAAGCGAAGCGGGTGCTGAACATCGGGCGCTACATGGTTCCGCTCGAGAAGCCGCGCATCAAGCTGCTGCGCAAGGGCACGCCGTTCTGGAAGCTTCTCGGCGACAAGCACATCCACTCGATCATCCAGCGCGTGCCCATCACCTTCCCGCCCGAGAAGTTCCGCGGGCTCCTCCTTTCCGGCATGTGCGTGCCGGACCTGCGCGGCAGCCAGGGCACCTTCTCCTTCTTCTCCACCGCGACCAAGGACGGCGGCGCCGCGGCCTACACCGGCGGCGAGCAGACGGTGCTCCGCCGCAACCGGCAGGGCGTGATCCGCTCGCGCATCGTCGGTCCCGACGATCCGATGGTGAAGGGCCACCCGCGCATGACGCTGCCCTTCTCGCTGATCGAGTCGCCCGACCGGCGCTCGGCGCGGCTCGAGATCGAGGGCTGCGAGCCGGTGACGCTCGAGCTGCAGCGCTACTCCGAGTGGGTCACGCTGACCTTCAAGTCCGGGCTCGGCGTCAAGGTGCGCGGCATCGCGCGCTTCTATCTGATGTCGCTCGAGCCCGAGGTGTCGCTGTACATGACGCCGATCCACATCGATCCGGAAAATCCGGCGATGCCGATCAGCCACCCGACGATCTACAGCGTCTACCTGGCGAAGAAGCAGGGCCCGTTCGCGACGCTCGGTCTCGCCGAGGACACCTGGGCGCTGAACGAGCGCGTGATCGACGAGAAGGCGTTCTTCGAGCAGGCGATGCTGATCTGCGACGAGCGCGAGAAGATGCTGTTCGACGCGCTCGCGCACCGAAAGCGCGGTCTCGTCACCACCGTGTTCGACACCACCGACCGCATCCAGCACATGTTCTACCGCTACCTCGACCCGACCCACCCGGCGAACCGCGACAAGGAGACCACCGAGTACGCCGACGCGATCGCGCGCACCTACGAGCGCATGGACGGCATCCTCGGACGCGTCCTCGAGGAGATCGGCGACGACCCGGAGACCGTGCTCATGGTGATGAGCGACCACGGCTTCACCAACTTCCGCCGTGGCGTCAATCTCAACGCCTGGCTCCGTGACCAGGGCTACCTCGTGCTGAAGGACGGCGCGCGCACGAGCGGCGACTGGTTCGAGCGCGTCGACTGGTCGAAGACGCGCGCCTTCAGCCTGGGGCTCACGGGCCTCTTCATCAACCGCAAGGGCCGCGAGAAGTCGGGCATCGTCGAGGAGGGCGACGAGTACGTGACCCTGATCGCGGAGATCATCCGCAAGCTCGAGGCGCTGGTCGATCCGGCGACGGGCAAGCGCTGCATCCGCAAGGTGCGCTCGGCGATCGCGTCCGCGGACGGTCCGTACCGCTTCGACGCTCCGGATCTGCTGGTCGGCTACGAGGGCGGCTACCGCAACTCGTGGGAGTGCGCGACCGGCGCGGTCACGGAAGAGGTCTTCTCCGACAACACCAAGAGCTGGTCGGGCGACCACTGCGTCGATCCCGACATCGTGCCGGGCGTGTTCTTCTGCAATCGCCCGATCGCGGTGGAGCGTCCGCACATCGCCGACATCTCGACCTCCGTGCTGCGCCTGTTCGGCCAGAGCCCGAGCCGGCACATGCAGGGCCGCATGCTCTTCCCCGAGAACGGCGCGCGCGCGACGGTCGCGGGGCCGCTCGATCCCTCGACGCTGTCGCAGTCGGGCGCGGCGCCAGGCGCGCTCGTGCACGGGGCATTGCCCGAGGCCGCGAGTGCGTAGGGCCTGTTCGCTCGTCGCTCTCCTTCTCGCGCTGTTCATCGCCACCACGTCCCACGCAGCGCGGGATGATCGTCCGGGGATCTTCGTCCTCGGCGTCGACGGCATGGATCCGGTGATCCTGCGGCGCCTGATGGACGCGGGGAAGATGCCGAACTTCGTCCGGCTCGCGCAGCAGGGGAGCTTCGTCGAGCTCGCGACCGCGAACCCGCCGCAGAGCCCGGTCGCGTGGTCGACCTTCGTCACCGGCATGAACCCGGGCGGGCACGGCGTGTACGACTTCGTGCACCGCGATCCCAAGACCTACATGCCGATCAGCTCCGCGACCGCGCCCGAGGAGCCGGGCAGCGCGGTGTCGCTCTTCGGCTACTACCTGCCGATCGGTGGCAGCGCGCCGAAGAACAACCGCGGCGGCGTGCCGTTCTGGGATCCGCTGTTCGACGCCGGCGTCGACGTCGAGGTCTACCGCATGCCGGGCAACTACCCGCCGCCGCCGTCGGACGCGAAGGTGCTCTCGGGCATGGGCACGGTCGACCTGCGCGGCGGCTACGGCACGTACACCTGGTTCACGACCTATCCGGTGCGCGGGCGCGAGGAGCTCAAGGGCGACATCCAGCAGGTGAGCCTCTCGGACGACGACCTCGACGGCGTCCCCGACACGGTCCGCGGCACGCTCAAGGGCCCGCCCGATCTGTTCCGCCTGCCGCCGGGTCAGGCGCCGGGCGAGAACGATTACTTGACGGTGCCGGTCACCTTCCGCATCGACCCCGAGCAGGACGCCGTGCTGGTCGAGGCGGGCTCGAGCCGCGCGCTGCTGCGGGTCGGCGAGTGGTCGGACTGGATGACGGTCGAGTTCTCACCGCTCCCCGCGGGGCTCATGACCGTGCAGGGCATCGTGCGCTTCTACGTGCGTCAAGTACGTCCGGGGGTCGAGATCTACGCGAGCCCGATCAACATCTCGCCGGCGAGCCCCGCGCAGGACATCTCGACGCCGTCGAGCTTCGCCAACGAGCTCTACGCGCTGCTCGGCTTCTTCTACACGCAGGGGATGCCGGAAGAGACCAACGCGCTGAAGGATCGGATCTTCGACGACGACGACTACGCGAGCCAGGTCGCGCTCGTGCAGCAGGACACCGAGGCGATGCTCGATCTCGCGCTCGCGCGCTTCAAGCCGGGCGACATGACCTTCATGTACGTCTCGGACATCGACCTGCAGTGCCACATGCTCTGGCGGCTCGGCGATCCGAAGGATCCGAGCGCGCCGCCGCATCCGGCGTTCGCCGCCGACGCGCACGCCGCGGCCGAGCACGGCGACGACATCGAGGGCTACTACCGTCACGTCGACGAGCTGCTCGGCAAGGTGCTCGACCGCGTGCCGGAGGACACGCTGGTCATCGTCATGAGCGACCACGGCTTCCAGCCCTACACGCGCAAGGCGCACCTCAACGCCTGGCTGCGCGACCAGGGCTACCTGGTGCTCAAGGACGGCAAGCGCACCGGCAAGATCGCGCTCGGCGACGTCGACTGGTCGAAGACGCGCGCCTACGGCCTCGGCTTCAACGGGCTCTACCTGAACCTGCGCGGACGCGAGGCGGAGGGCATCGTCGATCCCTCCGAGGCCGACGCGCTGCTCGACGAGATCAAGCGCAAGCTCGAGTCCTGGCAGGACGGCGAGCGCCGCGTCGTGCGCCGCGCGTTCCTCGGCAAGGACATCTACTCCGGGCCGCGGATCGCCGAGGCGCCCGACATGGTCGTCGGCTACGACGCCGGCTACGGCTGCTCGGACGAGAGCACGCTCGGCGAGATCACCGAGGCGGTGCTGGAGGACAACCTGTCGCGCTGGTCGGGCAGCCACCTGACCGACCCGGCGGTGGTGCCGGGCGTCCTGCTGACCAATCGCCCGCTGCCGCGCAACGACTACGCGCTACCCGACGTGACGGCGACCCTGCTCACACATTATGGTGTGCCGCTGCCGTCCGGCATGGAGGGCAAGGACCTGTTCGCGCGCTGACGGCGCGGGACTTCGGAGGAGGGCCGATGTTCGGCTTCGGCAAGACGCAATCCATCAAGCTCGATCGCGATCTCTACGATCGCGTCAAGAAGATCGCCGACGTCGCGGGCTACGCGACGGTCGAGGAGTTCGTCGCGCACGTGCTCGAGAAGGAGATGATCCACTTCGAGGACGCGAAGAGCGACGACGACATCCGCAACAAGCTGCGCGGACTCGGCTACATCTCCTGACGTCTCGCGCCCGCACGACGTGCAGACGTTCAACACCATCACGAGCGCGATCTTCGACGTGATCCTCGCGCCGTTCGGCCACCGCTTCGCGTGGTTCGACCTGCTGGTGTGGCCGGTGGTCGCGGGCGTGGTCGCGCTGCTGGTCTACAAGCTGGTGAGCAACCAGGCCGGGATCGCGGCGGCGAAGAAGCGCATCGTCGTGCACCTGCTCGAGGTCGTGCTCTACCGCGACGACGTGCTGAGCGTGATCCGCTCGACCGCGCGCGGGCTCGGCCAGAACCTCCGCTACCTCGGCTACAACGTCGTGCCGCTGCTGGTGATGATCGTGCCGATGACGATCATCCTCGTGCAGCTCGTCGCGCACTACGCGTACGCGCCGCTCGAGCGCGGCGACGTGCAGCTCCTCGAGGTCGAGCTGGTCCCCGGCGCGAACGTCGGCGTGCGCGACGTGACGGCGGAGTTCCCGCCCGGCGTCGCGGTGCAGGCGGGTCCGGTGCGCACCGCCGACGGCCGCGTCTACTGGCGCCTCGAGATGCTCGAGGACGGCGACCACGTGATCGTGCTGCGCGCCGGCGACGAGGTGCAGGAGAAGGTCGTCGCGGTGGGCAACGGGCCGCGCAAGGTGCCGGTCCTGCGCACGCGCACGTGGGAAGCGCTGCTCTACCCGGGCGAGGCCGCGCTGCCCGCGGGCTCGGCGTTCGAAACCATCCGCCTCGCGACGCCGACGCGCGACCTGAGCCCGCTGCCGAGCGGCGAGGGCGGAATCCTGCTCTGGTTCTTCGCCGCGTCGCTGATCGCAGGCTTCCTCCTGCGCAAGCGTCTCGGCGTGACGCTGTGAGGTGACGCGCGTGGCTGTCATCGACTCGCTTCGTGATCTGCTGGCGCGCCGCAAGTACGGCGAGCCGATCATCATCGTCTCCGGCCTGCCGCGCAGCGGCACGTCGATGATGATGAAGATGCTCGACGCGGCCGGCATCCCGATCATGACCGATCAGGTCCGCACGCCGGACATCGACAACCCGAAGGGCTACTTCGAGTACGAGCGCGTCAAGGACCTCGAGAAGGAGCAGGACAAGAGCTGGGTGCGCCAGGCGCGCGGCAAGGCGCTCAAGGTGATCTCCTGGCTGCTCAAGGACCTGCCCGACGACAACGCGTACCGCATCATCTTCATGCGCCGCGACATCGACGAGGTGCTCGCGAGCCAGAACAAGATGCTCAAGAACCGCGGCGAGCAGGACACGACCGACGACGCCACCATGGCGGAGGCGTACCGCAACCACCTTGCGGCGGTCCGCATCATGGCGCGCAAGAAGCGCAACTGGAGCATGGTCGAGGTGCGGTACGACGAGGCGATCCGCGACCCGGTGAAGGTCGCCAGCATCGTGAACCGCTTCCTCGGCGGCCGCTACGACGAGCGCGCGATGGCGGAAGCCGTCGACGAGAAGCTCTACCGCAACCGCAAGACGGCTTGACGCTCGGGCGCGACGCGTCAAGCGCGACGCTTGCGCCTAACGGTCGAGCTCAGCGCTCACGGCGCGCAGCGCAGCCGTGAGCCGTTCGGATCGCACTCCTCGAGCGCTCCCGCTCGGGTGACGTCGCCGCTGCGCAGCCGCAGGCCGATCGGCGCCTCGAACGGCCCGTCGATCGCGAGGCGCCGCAACGCGACGGAGAAGCGGTAGCGCTGCATCCCGGGGCTCCTTCCGGCGACCGGCTTGAAGGTCGCGACCGCGCCGCGCCGCGAGCAGCGCATCACGCCCGTCGGCGCCTGGCGGCATTCGCTCGCCGGCCACGACGCGACCTGCTCGAGCGCGCCGCCGTCGACGACCGTCGCTTCGAGCCCCGCTGCGACCGACATCGGCAGCGCGGCGCTCGCCTCGAGGAAGCCGTCGATGACGATCTGACCGGTCGCGGCGGGCGAGCGGCCGTCGGCCTGCAGGCGCGCGCGCTTGAGCTCGAGCTCGCCGTCGATCGGCTCGCACTGCTCGCGCAGCTCGGGACGCACGGTGCAGGCGCCGGTGCAGCAGCTCGACGGCGTGCCGTTGAGCGCGCCGTCGTCACACTGCTCGCCGGCCTCGCGGACGCCGTTGCCGCAGGTGAGCGCCCAGAGCTCGCGGCCGTGGGCGCCATCGTTGGCGATGAAGAAGAGCTGCCCGCGCAGGCTTGCGACCTGGTAGATGCCGGCGAAGGGGGTGCCCCCGGAGACGTCCACCGCGAGCCGCGTGCCCGCGGGCGCGCCGTCGGTGACCCAGAGCACCGTGCTCCCCTGCGAGTTCGAGCTCCGGATGTACGCCACGTCGCCGATCACCACCGGCGGCTCATCGAGGGGAAGCCAGCTCGACGCCGTGGCGTCGACCAGCCGCACCGTGCCCTCCGGGGTGCCGTCAGTCACCCAGAGCTCCTTCGTGGGCGCAGCGGTGTGCATGTCGTGGTTGGCGATGAAGAGCACGCCGTTGGGGAGCCGGGCCAGGACCCGCGGGTGCGAGCCCTCGGGCCCCGGACGGACGTCGGCGACCAGCGTCGTGCCCTCCGGCGTGCCGTCGGTGCGCCAGAGCTCGGAGCCGTGGATGCCATCGTCGGCGCCGAAGTAGATCGCCTTGCGGAAGCGCACCCCCTTCGGCGCCGTCATCGAGCCGGCCGTGCCCGGGCGGATGTCCTTCACGAGCTTCGTGCTCGCCTTGGTGCCCTTCGTCACCCAGAGCTCGCCGCCGTGGACGCCGTCCTCGGCGGCGAAGAAGACGCGTCGCCCGAGATTTCCCAGCAGGCCCGCAGCGTGAACGCCGCCGCCCGGTCCCGGAAGGACGTCGGCGACGACCTTGGTGCCCTCGGGCGTGCCGTCGGTGCGCCAGAGCTCGCTGCCGTGCGACGCATCGCTCGCGACGAAGTAGATGCGGTCGCGCACGCGCAGCAGTCCCTCCGGATCCCTGCCCGTGAACGAGGCGAGCTGCTGCACGGCGGGTGGCTCGGAGGTGGCTCGCCAGAGGGTGGGGCGATTCAGGATGGACGCGCTGAAGTAGAGGTCGTCGCCGAGCGCACGAGCAGCGAACCAGGAGATGCCGTAACCGAAGCCTTGCAGCCGGGTCGGCTCCGTCCCGGTGAAGAGGTAGGTCGACGAGCGCGTCGACGCCGCCGAGATCGCGCGCTGGCCGGCGAGCGCGCTCCACGGGACCGTGCCCTCGGCCGTGCCGTCGCTGAGCCACGGCTGGGTGTGCGCGTCCTCGAAGACGACGCGATCCTCGAGCGCGTGAAGCCGCCAGTACCCGGCTCCTGGCGCCGTCCCGTCGAGGATGTCGCGCACGAGCACGGTTCCCTTCCCGGTGCCGTCGCTCACCCACAGCTCCCGGCCGTGCAGCCCGTCGAGCGCGCTGAAGAACAGCCGACCGTTCGCGACCGTGAGGTGCTGCGGCTTCGAGCCCCCTGGCCCCGGAAGGATGTCCTTGACGCGGGTCGTTCCCTCCGTGGTGCCGTCGGTGATCCAGAGCTCGTCGTCCTCGCCGGGCCCGCGCGCGACGAACAGCAGCCGGTTGCCGAAGGGCACCAGCTCGCCGAACTCCTCGCTGCACGGGAAGCTCTTGAGGTCCGCGACGAGCACGGTGCTCTCGAGCGTGCCGTTGCTCTTCCACAGCGACGCGCCGAGGCCGAGGTCCGTGCCGGAGAGGACGAAGTACGCGGTGTCGCCGAGCGCGATGCCGCGCTGAAGGGTCACGCTCCTCGGCCCCGCGGCGAGGTGGATGAGCGGCAAGGTGTGCCGCCCCGTGCCGTCGCTCGTCCAGAGCTCGAAGCCGGTCGCCTCGTTCGCGGCAGCGATGAAGTAGAGCAAGCCGCCCGCGGTGAAGAGGCGCGAGGGGCGGGAGCCGGTCTTCCCCAACCACAGATCGGCGACCTGCACCGCGCCGGTGACGCCGGCGTCCGCGCGCCACAGCTCGCGTCCGGTCTCGCCGTCGTCGGCGGTGAACAGCAGCATGTCGCCGAGCACGGTGAGCTCCTGCGGGATCGAGCTCTTGCTACCTGGGAAGATGTCCTCGATCAGCACCGTCCCCTCGGGCGTGCCGTCGCTCCACCACGGCTCGAGCCCGACCTCGCCGTCGTCGGCGGTGAAGGCGACGCCGTCCCCGAACGCGACGATCCCCTGGATCGCCGAGTCGAGCTCGCCCGGCCGCACGTCGGCGACCAGGGCGGTGCCGGCCTCGGTGCCGTCGCTGATCCACAGCTCCTCGCCGTGGACGCCGTCGTCGGCGACGAAGAAGAGGAGACCGTGTGCGGCGGTGAGCCGCCGCGGCGACGAGCTGCGTGGCCCGGGCGCGATGTCGCGCACGAGATGCGTCCCCGCCGCGGTGCCGTCGCTGATCCAGAGCTCGGCGCCGTGCTCGCCATCGTCGTAGACGTAGAACAGCGCGTCGCCGACCGCGGTCAGCTCGCTCGCGACGTAGCCCCGCGGACCGGGGATGGCGTCGAGGACGAGCCGCGTGCCGTTCGCGGTGCCGTCGCTGCGCCAGAGCTCGAAGCCGTGCACGCCGTCGTTGCCGGCGAAGAAGACGACGTCGCCGACCGCCTGCGCGCCGCGCACCGCGATGCCGTCGGAGCGCGTCTCGATGTCCTTCACGAGGTACGGCTTGCCCTGGGCGCGCGCGTGCTCGGCGCTCGTCGCGAGCACGAGCGCGCACGCCGCGGCGAGCACGGCGATACCGAGCGCGCGGTGGGTCGCCGCGCGCCGCGTGTCCTGGACCATTCTGGCGGTTCCTCCGTTCGACGTCGGGCTTGCGGCGGAGGCGGGAAGCGTGGCGGCGGCGGTGGACGGCCCGGAACGTGCGCGTGCCGGCTATCAGCCGCGTCGCGCAGTACGCAAGACGCTTTTTTTCGCTGCGACGCCCACCGCCGCTTCGTCGTCGTCGCGTTGCGCCGCCGTCGAGGGTCTGGAAGAACTCGCAGCGTGACGCGCACAGGCACCTCCGCATCGGGATTTGCGTACGACGTCGCGGTGGTCGGCGGCGGGCCCGCCGGCTCCTCGACCGCCGCGCGCCTCGCGCGCCACGGACGTCGCGTGCTGGTGCTCGAGCGCGACCGGTTTCCGCGCTTCCACATCGGCGAGTCGCAGCTCCCGTGGATCAACGAGGTGCTGCGCGAGCTCGGCGCCGACTCCGCGGTCGCGGCGGCGGGCTTCGTCCAGAAGTGGGGCGCGAGCTTCACCACCGCCGACGGCTCGGTCGAGAAGTACGCCGACTTCGCGGTCGCTCCGGAGACGCCGCGTCCGCAGACCTACCAGGTGCCGCGCGCCGAGTTCGACGCGCTGCTGCTCGAGCACGCGGCGCGCTGCGGCGCGGAGGTCGTGCACGGCGCGCAGGCGCTCGACGCGCAGTTCGACGCGAGCGGCGTGACGCTGCGCTACGCGCAGGACGGCGCGACGCGCGAGGTGCGCGTCGCGGCGGTGGTCGACGCCTCGGGCCGCGTCGGCTTTCTCGCGCGCCGCCTCGCCAACCGGCAGTACGACGAGCGGCTGCGCAACGTCGCCGTGCACGCCTGGTACGAGGGCGTGCCGCGCCTCACCGGACGGCGCGCGGGCGACATCCGCATGGTGTTGCGTCCGGACCGCGGCTGGTTCTGGTTCATCCCGGTGTCGGAGAAGACGATGAGCGTCGGCGTCGTGGTGCCGGCGGCGGTGCACGCGGCACGCAGCGCGGACGGCGCGCCGCTCGAGGAGCAGCTCGAGCGCTACGTGCGCGAGACGCCCGCCGCGGCGGCGCTGCTCGAGCCGGCGGTGCGCGTCTCCGAGATGCGCTTCGACGCCGACTACTCGTACCACTCCGAGCGCTACGCGGGCGACCGCTGGCTCGTCGTCGGCGATGCCGGCTGCTTCCTCGATCCGATCTTCTCGACCGGCGTGCTGCTCGCGATGCAGGCCGGGATCGAGGCCGCGGACGCGCTCGACGAGGGGCTGCGCATCGGCGATCTGAGCCGCGCGCGCTTCGCGCGCTACGAGCGCAACGTCGACGCGCGCTGGCGCTACTTCCGCCGCTTCGCGATCGGCTTCTACGATCCGGCGTTCCGCGACATCTTCTTCCGCTCGGACACGCCGCTCGGCATCCGCGAGGCGGTGATCTCGGTGCTCGCCGGCAACTGGCGGCCGTCGCTCGCGACGCGGCTGCGGCTCGCGATGTTCTTCGCGGTGGTCGAGCTGCAGCGCTGGTTCCCGCTCGCGCCGCGGCTCGGCGATCTGCAGCCGAGCGCGCTGCCGGCGCGGTAGCCCTTGCCGACGTTGCGTCCCCCGCGGTCGGCTCGGATCGGTACGGCGCGGCGCGACGCGCTCCGCGACCCGCGCGCGTGAGGGCGTCGAGCGATGAGATCGAGAGCTGCGCGCTGGGCGCTCCTCGGCCTCGTCGCCGTCGTCGTGACGATCGCTGCGCTGGAGATCGCGCTCGAGGTCGCCTCGCGCTGGGGCGCGCCGCGACGTAGCTTCGACGCCCAGGCGCTCGCGCGCGCCGAGATCGTCGTCTACGGCGACTCGACGCCCTACGGCCTCGGCAACCGGATCTCGTTTCCGAGCGAGATCGAGCGGCGCACGGGCGTTCCGGTCGCGAACCGGAGCTGGCCCGGGCTCAACTCGACGCAGGTGTCGCGCATCCTCGACGAGGATCTCGCCACCGTCGCGCCGCGCGTCGTGATCGTGATGGCCGGCGCCAACGACGGCTGGAACCTCGAGGACGTGCCGGTCGAGCTGCTCGGCGCGAGCGCGCGCTGGTACCACCGGCTGCCGCGCTGGCGCGTCGTGCGTCTCGCCGCGATCGGGCTCGAGGCAGGTCTCGGCCGCACGGCGTACGACTCGGCGATGGCGCGCGGCTGGGGACGGCGCGAGGAGACGGCGCGGCTGCTGTCGAACGACGCGCTCCGGCAGATCCTCGCAGCGAGCTACCGTCGCATGCGCGAGGCGGCGACCGCGCGCGGCGCCGAGATCCTGTTCGTCGCTTACCAGGCGGAGGGCTACAACCGCGTCGCCGACCTCGCGGAGGACGTGCTGCGCGCGGAGCATGCGGATCGCGTCGTGCACCTGCGCGACCTGTTCCTCACTGCGGACGGCGAGCGCCGCATGATCCAGGACGACGCCTTCCATCCGACCGACGACGGGCAGCGGGCGATCGCCGCGCGGGTCCTCGACGAGCTGGTGCGGCGCGGATGGGTGGAGGCGAGCACGGCCGGGAGTGTGGGGGCGTCAAGCAACGATCGTGATTGAAGCTCTGCAGTGGCTCGCGATCGCCGCGCTGGCGATCGGCGTCGTGATCCTCGTCCGCGAGACGCGGCGGCTCGCGCGGCTGCGCCGCGAGATGGCGCGACGGCTCGTGCGCGTCGAGCGCGCGTGGCTCGAGGAGCGGCGGCGCGCGGTGCTCGACGACGTCCGCAGGTGCTTGCGCGCCACGGGTCGCGAGCCGCGCGCCGAGCTCGTCTGCCGCGCGCAGGGCCTCGAGGACTGCTACCTCTGGCAGCTCTTTCGTCCGCTCACGAGCGGCCGCTTCATCGAGGCGGGCGCGTCGGACGGCGTGCGCAACAGCGTGACCTGGCTCTTCGAGGCGGTCGGCTGGACGGGCGTGCTCGTCGAGGCCAACCCCGACGCGGCCGCGGCGTGCGCGCGCAACAGGCCTGCGAGCCACACGGTGCACGCGGCGCTCGGTCCGCCCGGCGCGGGCACGACGACGTCGCTCGTGCGGCTCGGCGGCTTCACCGACGCCGACCACCTTTCGTTCGTGCCGACGCTCGCGCGCCACCGCAGCGAGCACGTCGGGCGCGCCAGGACGGCGGAGCGGATCGAGGTGCCGCTGCGCACGATGACCTCGATCCTCGCGGACGCGCCCGGCGAGCCGCGCTACGACGTCGCGGTGATCGACCTCGAGGGCGCGGAGCTCGCGGCCCTGCGCGGCTTCGACCTCGAGCGCTTCCCGACCGCGGTGCTGATGGTCGAGGACCTCTCCGGCGGACGCGACCCCGAGGTCGCGCAGCTTCTCGAGCGGCAGGGCTACGTCTGCGTCGGCCGCGTCGAGCGCAACGCGGTCTACGTGCACCGGACGCGCCCGGACCTGATCGAGCGCAGCCGCGAGCTCGGCTGGTGGCCGGAGGACGACGACGGCTGAGCGACGCGACGCGCGATCGCGAGCGGCGGGCCGCCGGCGCGCGCGGCCGTCGTCCGCGCGTCGCTCAGGTAGCGAACAGCGAGCGGATCAGCGCGTCGAGCGCCTCTGGCTCGACCGGCTTCGTCAGGTGGTGGTCGAAGCCCGCCTCGAGCGCGCGCGCACGGTCCTCGCTCGAGCCGTAGCCGGTCACCGCGATCAGGATCGTGTCGCGCAGCCGCGCGTCGCGGCGCATCTGCTGCGCGACCTCGTAGCCGTTCATGCCGGGAAGCCCGATGTCGAGCAGCACCGCGTCGGGCGCGAACTCCTGCGCGGCGTGGACGCCCGACGGGCCGTCGTGCGCCGTGCGCACCGCATGCCCGCCGAGCTGCAGCAGCAGCGCCATGCTCTCCGCGGCGTCGACGTTGTCGTCGACCACCAGGATGCGCCGCGCGTGCTCGGGCGTGCGCGCCATCGCGGGCGGTTCGGACACGGACGGCTGCTCCTCGTCCTCGGGCGTCAGCACGAGCGGCAGGCGCACGGTGAACGTGCTGCCGCGTCCCGTCCCCGCGCTCGCCGCCTCGACGCGTCCGCCGTGCATCTCGACCAGCCGTCGTACCACCGTGAGCCCGATGCCGAGCCCGCCCTGCGCGCGGTCGAGCGTGCGCTCGGACTGCGTGAAGAGCTCGAAGACGTAGGGCAGCACGTCCGGCGCGATGCCGATGCCGTCGTCGCGCACGCGCAGCACGACCTCCGCGCCCTCGCACCAGGCGTCGAGCCAGATGTGCCCGCCCTCCTCGGTGTACTTGGAAGCGTTGTGCAGCAGGTTCGACAGCACCTGGCCGAGCCGCGTGACGTCGCCCTCGAGGCGCAGCGTCTCCGACGGCAGCGAGATCGCGAGGTGCTGCTTGCGCGCGTCGATCAGCGGCCGGCTCGCCTCGACCGCGCGGCCCACGACGGTGACGAGATCGAGGATCTCCTTGTCGAGCTCGATGCGTCCGCGCGTGATCCGCGACACGTCGAGCAGGTCGTCCACGAGCCGCGTCAGGTGGTGTACTTGACGGTCGATGACGTCGCGCGGCCAGGCGAGCTGCGGATCGCCGCTCGAGCGCAGCTTGAGGATCTCGACCGCGTTGCGGATCGGCGCGAGCGGGTTGCGTAGCTCGTGCGCGAGCATCGCGAGAAACTCGTCCTTGCGGCGGTCCGCGGCGCGCAGCGCCTCCTCCGTGCGGATGCGCTCGCTGATGTCGCGCGCGACCGACGACAGGTACTCGAGCGTCCCGGTCTCGCTGCGGTGCCCGATCAGCACGAACGACACCGGGATCTCGCGTCCGTGGACGTCGAGCAGCGCGCCCTCGTCGGCCACCACGCCCTCCTCGAGGGCGCGCGGCAGCCATTCCTTGACCGTGCGCTCGGCCGCCCACGGCGGACAGATCGACCAGATGTCGGGCATGCTCTCGCCGCTCGCGTCCTCCGCGATCCCGAGCATGCGGCGTCCGGCGCGGTTCAGGTACTCGAGCCGACCGTCGGCGCGCGCCACGGCGACGTAGTCGGGCGTCGCCTCGAGGATCGACGCCAGGCGACGCGCCTGGCGCTCGGCGAGCACCTTCTCCGTCACGTCGAGCAACAGCCCGCTCGCGCGCTCGACGCGGCCGTCCGCGCCGAGCGTCACGCGGCCGCGGTCCTCGACCCAGATCACGCGACCGTCGTCGGGGCGGATCACGCGGAACTCGCAGCGGTACGCGCCGCCGTGTGCGATCGCGTCGCGCACCGCGTTCTGGTGACGCTCGCGGTCGTCGGGGTGGATGTAGCGGAAGGCTTCGGCGACCGAGTCGATCCCGGGCGTCAAGCCAAGAACGGTGCGCGCGCTGTCGGACAGCGTCGTCTTGCCGGTGCTCGCGAGCCATTCCCAGGCGACCATGCGGCCCGCGTCGAGCGCGAGGCGCAGACGCTCCTCGCTCGCCTTGAGCGCCTCCTCGACGAGCCGCCGCTCGGTGATGTCGTAGGTGACGCCGCTCACGCGCACCGGCACGCCGCGCGCGTCGCGCAGCACCGCGGCGCCGCCGATGCACCAGCGGATCTGCCCGTCCGCGCGCACGATGCGGAACTCCGCCTCGCCCGACGTGCCGCTCGCCGCCGCCTCGCGCGCGAGCGCCTGCATCCGCTCGAGGTCGTCCGGGTGGACGTGGGCCCACAGCGCCTCGACCGTCGGCTGGAAGGTGAGCGGATCGGTGCCGAAGATCGCGTGCTGCGCGGCGTTCCACTGCATGAGGCCGGTCGTGAGGTCCCAGTCGAAGGTGCCGAGGCGGGCCGCGCCGAGCGCGAGGTTGCGCATCGTCTCGCTCGCGCGCAGCGCCTGCTGGTCGCGCGCGCGCTCGACGAGCGGCCACACGCGCGCGGTGATCTTGTCGAGCAGCGCGAGCTCGTCGCGTCGCCAGCGCCGCGGCTCCGAGTCGTCGACCGCGAGGTGGACCACCGAGCGTCCGGCGCGCGCGAACGCCGCGTTGGCGAACGCGCGGACGTGCATCGCGCGGTAGAGCGGCGCGAGCTCGCGCGTCAGCGGATGCGTCTCGACGTCGTCGACCGCGACGCTGCCGGAGAGGATCGCGCGCAGCATGTCGGGCGACACGAAGTCCTCGAGCCGGTGGCGTCCGCCGATGCGCGGCGAGCGGTCGTGTCGCCACTCCGGGTGGATGATCACCGTGCCGGCGGTCTCGTCGATCTCGCCGAAGTAGCAGCGCTGACCGCGCAGGTACTGCCCGACCTCGCGCGACACGACGCGCATCATCTCGTCCGGATCGTTGATGAAGCTGAGCGTCTGGCTGAGGCGGCTCACGAACTCGGCGTCGCGGATCTCGCGTCGCGCCGCGGTGACGTCCTCCGCGATGCCCATGAGCGTGCGCACGCTGGAGTCGGGTCCGAGCTCCGGGATGAGACGCGCGCGGTACACCGATTCGCCGAGCTCGACGTCGACCCCGCGCATCTCGCACGACTCGATCGCCGCGCGCGCCGCCGCCTCGAAGGCGTCGCACGCCGACGGCTGCAAGCCCGTCTCGCGCGCCGTCTTGCCGAGGAAGACGTCGGCGGGAATGCCGATCATCCCCTCGACGTTGCCGCCCAGGAAGACGAAGCGCAGGTCGCGGTCGATCCGGAAGAGGATGTCGGGCGAGCTGTCGATGAGCAGCTCGAGCTCGCGGTCGCGAGCGTCGCGCAGCGTCGCGTCGTCGGCGACGGGCAAGCTGCTGCTTCTCTCGCGCATGGGGCTTGCGCGCTGCCGGTCGCGGGTCTTGGCCTTGGCATTCCCGCTCGCGGCAGCCGATCAGGCCATAGACCCTTGCCGGACTGGCTGCAATGCAGGAGTTTCCGCGCGCCGCACGCAGCGCATGTCGCCCGTCGCTGCGTCGCGGACCACCCACGTCCGGCCGCGACGCGGGGTAGCGGTCGACGCCGTGGTCCCGACCCGCGGTGCGGACGTCCCGGCGCCCGGCGCGCGGCCTAGCGCGCCGCCCGCATCTTGGCGCGCAGCTTCTCGGTCGCCTCGTGGTCGACCGCGAGCGTCAAGTCCTCGAGCGAGCCGGTGAGCACCACGCCGTAGTCGCGCCGCGCGCCCTCGACGCTGACGTACTCGTCGAGCACGTCCTCGAGCACCTTCTCCGGCGGGCGCTTCAGGGGATCGCCCCAGCCGCCGCCGCCGCCGTAGTGGTACTCGTAGCACTCGCCGGCCTCGTGCAGGACACGCTCGGACTGGTCGCCGATCACGCGCGTCCCGGGCAGGCGCTCGCCGTTCGGGCCGACGCGGACGAGTAGCTCGTTCGGCGAGCCGTCCTTGCCGCCGGCGATGCCGGGCATCGGGTACTTCTTGCCGACGACGTAGGTGTAGACCGTCGCCGGTGTCAGCACCTGCTTGCGGTAGACGCTGCCGCAGTTGCCGCGGTACTCGCCGGCGCCGCCGGAGTCGGTGTCGTAGTCGCGCCAGAGCTGACGCACGGGGAAGATCGACTCGTTGATCTCGGCGGTCGCGCGGATCAGGTTGCCGAAGCTGACGTTCATCGCGCCCCAGCCGTCCTGACCCTGCACCGCGCCGCAGTACGCGGCGAAGGTGTCCACCGAGTGGTCGATGAAGGTCTTCCCGGTGCGCGGGTTGGTGCCGAAGATCACGGTCGGCATGCCCATCTTGTAGATCTGCGGGCAGCAGCGCGTCGGCACGACGTTCGAGAGCGCCTTCGCGATCGCCTCGCCGACCTCGGTGCCCGGATGGTGCGTGCCCGCCGCGACCGAGCGTCCCGGCGGCGGATTGAGGCAGCAGCCCTCGGGCACGATGAGCTCGATCGAGTCGAAGAAGCCCTCGTTCTTCGGGATGTCGGGATCCATCATCGCCGCGAGCTGCGCGACGACGTAGCCGCGGGTGTTGCCGAAGGTCGAGTACGCCTGGATCTCGGGACGGTCGTCCGAGCCCGTGAAGTCGACGGTGATCGACGAGCCCTTGATCGTGATCTTGCAGTGGACGTGGATGTCCTTGTTGCCCTTCGGATCGTGGTCGACGTAGGTGTCGGACTCGTAGACGCCGTCGGGCCAGCTCGCGACCTCCGCCTTGAAGCGCCGCTTCGCGTACTCGATCATGTAGTCGACCGCGGCGCGCACGGTCTCGTTGCCCCAGCGCTTGCAGATCTCCTGCAGACGCTTGACGCCGAGCTGAGCGGCGCCGACCTGCGCGCGCAGGTCACCGAGGAAGGTCGGCGTGCGGTTGTTCGCCGCCATCATGTAGGTGACGTCCTTCCGCTCGACGCCCTTCTCGAAGATCTTGAGCGCCGGGAAGCGCACGCCCTCGGCCCAGATGTCCGGCGCGTCGACGTTGTAGCCGCCGGGCGCGCCGCCGCCGGTGTCGGCGTGATGGCACTGGATGGACGCGATCAGCACCATCTCGCCGTCGTTGAAGACCGGCGCGAAGACGTTGTAGTCCGGCAGGTGGCCGCCGCCGTGGTACGGATCGTTGGCGACCAGCACGTCGCCCTCGTAGAGGCCGTCGCGGCCGAAGAAGTCGAGCGCGAAGCGCACCGGCAGCGTGCTCGACAGCATGAACTGCGGGATGCCGACCGACAGCGCCGCGAGGCAGCCGCGCGCGTCGAGGATGGTCGCGTTGCGCTCGTTCGACTGGTTCAGGATCGGCGTCGTCGCCGTCAAGCTGACGTGCGTCGCCATCTCGAAGGCCACCGTCTCCATGGCGCCGCGGATGATCTCGGCGGTCACCGGATCGATCGACGCCGTCGCCCGGCGGCGGGCCGTCGCGCCCGCGCTGAGCGGACGCGTGATCGCGCCGGCACGCCGCGCCTTCGCCTTGCCGCGTGCCACCGTTCGATGCGCCTTCACGTGCGGTCCTCCGTCCGGCGATTAGCGAACGCCGGGCGGTGGCTTGTCAAGTGACCGATCGGTCGAGCGAGCGGCAGATCGCGCGCGCGATCGGTCCGCTGCGGTGGCGTCCGGAGCCGCTCGCGCTTTCCACGGTTGAAGGCCGGCCCCCGAAGCGTGCACACTCGGGCACGATGATGCGCTTTCCCTGGATTCGCATGCAGCGGAAGACCGACCCCGAGCTGCCGGTCGAGCCCCCGATCCCGCTCGGCAACCTGTCGAACGGCGAGTTCTTCCACGAGCAGACGCCGCTCGAGCGCCGCATGCGCGACGAGATCCTGCGCCGCGCCGACGAGGGCGCCCGCAAGCTCGGCATCGACCGTCGCGAGTTCCTCGCGAGCGCGCTCGGCATGACGACCTCGCTCGCGGTGGTGAACCTGTTCTCGGGCTGCTCGGACTCGAGCAGCGGCTTCCGCACCCCGGAGGATCCGCTCGACTGCGAGGGCGCGAACGAGATCCTGACCGGCGACGAGTTCATCTTCGACATCCAGACGCACCACATCGAGGACGAGGAGACCTGGCGCGAGCGTCACCCGGGGCGCGAGTTCAACGCCGACGGCTTCGCGCAGTTCATCACGCTCTACCAGTGCGACCTGCCGGACCGTCGCGAGTGCATCGGCCCCGCGCAGTACGCGCGCTTCATCTTCCTCGAGTCCGACACCACGGTCGCGACGCTGTCGGGCTTCCCGTCGCCGATGTGCGACGACGGCACGCTGTGCACCAACCTCAACAGCAACGAGGGCATGGCGTACTGGCGTCAGCTCATCAACGACGCCGCCGGTAGCCAGCGCATGGTGCAGCACTGCCAGGTCGCGCCGAACGACCGCTGGGAGCTGCAGGCCGCGATGATGGAGCGGATCCGCGAGGAGTACGGCAACCACGGCTGGAAGTGCTATCCGCCGTGGGGACCGAACGGTCAGGGCTGGTGGCTCGACGACGAGGAGATCGCGGGGCCGTTCATCCAGAAGTGCATCGAGCTCGGCGAGCCGCTGATCTGCGCGCACAAGGGCTTCCCGCTGCCCGGCTTCGACCGCATCCACACCGACCCGCGCGACGTCGGCCCGGCCGCGGTGCGCTACCCGCAGGTCAACTTCGTCGTCTACCACTCGGCGTTCGAGGCCCAGAACCGCGAGGGGCCGTACGACCCGAACGGGCTCGGCGTCGACCGTCTGTGCCGCACGGTCGAGGAGCACGGCCTCAAGGGCAAGAACGTCTACGCCGAGCTCGGCAGCGCGTGGGTGCTGTCGATGCGCAACGCCGAGGGTGCGCAGCACCTGATCGGCAAGCTCGTCAAGTTCCTCGGCGAGGACAACGTCCTGTGGGGCTCGGAGTGCGTCTGGTTCGGCTCCCCGCAGCCGCAGATCGAGTTCTTCCGGGCGCTGCAGATCTCGCCCGAGTTCCAGGAGAAGTACGGCTACCCGGAGCTCACGCCCGAGATCAAGCGCAAGATTCTCGGGCTCAACGCCGCACGCATCTACGGCATCGATCCGAACGCCGTGCGCTGCACGATCGACGAGAGCAAGCTCGGACGCGCGCGTCGCGAGCTCGATCTGGCGCTCGGTCCGCGGCGCTGGGTGTTCCAGAAGCCGCTCGGACCGCGCACGCGGCGCGAGTTCATGGCGCTCGCGCGCTGGCGGCAGTTCCTGAACCGGCCGGCCTGACGAGGTGACCCGATCCGGCGGGCGGCGCGGGGCGTCTCCGGGCGCTCAGGCGCCGCCCGTCGTCGCGGGCAGCATGCCCCGAGCGCGGAACCACGCGATCGCGTCGGCGATCGCGCGCGCGAGCGGTCCGTGTCGGTAGCCGAGCTCCGCTTCCGCCTTCGCCGACGAGAACTGGAAGCGGTCGGTGTACGCCCAGCGCACCGCCATCGAGTTGAGCAGCGGCTCCTTGCCGGTCACCGCGTGCTGCAGGTCGCCGGCAAGCCCGACCAGCGCGGCGAGCGGACGCGGCACCCGCCACTCGAGCGGCCGCACGCCGGCGACGCGGGCGATCAGCCGGAAGCACGCCTCGTAGGTCATGTTGTCGCCGCCCAGGATGTAGCGCTCTCCCGTGCGGCCCTTCTGCCACGCGAGCACCATGCCGCGCGCGACGTCGTGCACGTCGACGAAGTTGTTGCGGCCGGTGCTGTAGCCCGGTGCTTGACGCTGGACCACGCCGAGGATCATGCGCCCCGAGCTCGGCTTCGCGTCGTACGGACCGAACATGTAGGTCGGATTGACGATCACCGCGTCGAGCCCATCGTGCACCGCCTCGCGGACGACGAGCTCCGCCTGGTGCTTGGTCGTCGCGTAGCCGTCGTCGAGGCCGAAGTCCGCGAAGTTCCAGGGCGCGTCCTCGGTGCACGGCTTGCCGTCCGTCGACAGCCCGACCGCGGCGACCGTCGAGCAGTGCACGAGGCGCGGCACGCGCGCCGCGCGCACCGCGGCGATCACGTTGCGCGTGCCGTCGACGTTCGCGGCGACGAGCTCCGGCGTCGGGCGCGGCAGCACGCTGACCACCGCCGCGCAGTGAAAGACGACGTCGACCCCCTCGAACGCCGCGGTGAGCGCGCGCACGTCGCCGAGGTCGGCGCTCACCCACTCGATCGGATGACCCGCGAGGTGGCGCGTGCTCGCCTCGCTGCGCCGCGTGGCGCGCACCTCGTGCCCCTGCGCGAGCAGCTCGAGCGCGAGGTTGCCTCCGACGAGCCCGGACGCTCCGGTGACCGCGGCGCGCATGGCGCCGCTTCATAGTCGCTGCGCCGTCCGCCCGCCAGGCGGCGTCGAGGTGCTCAGCGGCCGCCGAGCAGCGCGCGGTACATCTCGAGGTTGAAGAGCAGGTCGTCGCGGTACCACGGGCGCACCTCGGGCTCGAGGTGCGCGAGCTCCCAGGTGAGCGCCTCGACCTCGCGGCGCGCGATCTCGACGGTGTCGCCGCGGTGGTCGCCCCGCGCGAGCTGGTAGGCGTGCACCAGCTCGTGCGCGAGGAGCGAGCGCAGCTCGGCGGGCTCGAGCGCGTCGCGTCCGACGAACGTGCTGGGCGCGACCTCGATCACCACCACGCCGTCGACCAGGCGCGCGCAGCTGTACGAGCCGAGCAACCGCGACCAGGCGAGGCTGCCGCCGACGGCGGTGCGCTCGGGCGCGCGGATCACGATGTCGAGCGGCGGCGGCTGCGAGAAGGTGTCCGCGTGCCGGCGCAGGACGTCGTGGAGCGCGGCCTCGAGCTGCTGCACGGCACCGGGCGCGGCCCACAGCGTCCCGTCCCCCGCGGCCTGCGGCTCGGTGGTGTCGTACCAAAAGCTTGCTTGATCGATGCGGGTCGCGCGCACGTGCGGCGCGTCCGCTCCCGCGGATTCCGCAGCTTCCGCAGATTCCACAGGCTCCGCAGCTTCCGCGGAAGCGCGCTGCGCGGCGGCGGCGCCGTGCGGGCAGACGACGTCCAGCAGGGCCGACAGGACGACCAGCGCCGTCAGCCCGGACAGGCGCGGACGGCCGCCGGGGCGAAACGACATCGCCGGCACCATAGCCCAGATCCGCGCCGGAGCGTACGGGCGGCGCGGCCCGGACGTCGTCGCCGCGAGGCGCGCCCCGCAGGTCCCGAGACCGTGCCCCGGCCGCCGCGAGACCGACCGTCGCCGGCACGCGCCGACGAGCCCGCTTCGGGACGCCGAGCGCTGCTTCGGCGTCGCCTCAGCGCTGCGTCGTCGCCGCGCGCTCGCGCTGCTGCGCGATCAGCGCCTCGAGCGCCGCGGAGCGCCGCACGGGGTAGGGCTCCTCGACCGGCGCGAGCGAGCGCAGACGCGCTGGCAGACGCTCGACCGCGGCCCGCCGCCGCTCGCGCGCCTCGTCCACGCTGCCGCGCGGCCGCAGGCGCCGGCCGTCCGCCAACACGCGCTCGAGGAGCGGACGGCCGCCCGAGGGAGGCGGCTCGTCGGCGAGCGCGATCACGTCGTACGCGTCCTCGCCCGCGCCGACGCGGTAGACCTGCTTGCGTCCGGGCGCGGTCATCTTGTGCGTCGAGAGCTTGATCTTCGGCCCGCGCACGTCCTCGACGAGCTTGTAGACCACGGACAGCGACGGCGCGTCGTGGCTCGTGCCGAGCTTGGTGCCGACGCCGAAGGCGTCGATCGGCGCGCCCGCCGCGAGGAGCTTCGCGATCGCGTGCTCGTCGAGGTCGCCCGACGCGAAGATCTCGATCTCGGGATGTCCCGCGTCGTCGAGGATGCGGCGCACCGAGCGCGACAGCTCGAGCAGGTCGCCCGAGTCGAGGCGTACGCCCTGCACCGTGATCCCTTCCGGGCGCAGCTCGCTCGCGACGCGCGCCGCGACCCGCGCGCCTTCCTCGGTGTCGTAGGTGTCGATCAGCAGCGTGCTGCGCTTCGGGAAGTCGCGCGCGAAGGTGCGAAACGCCTCGTATTCGCTCGCGAAGCTCATCACGTACGAGTGCGCCATGGTGCCCGCGAGCGCGAGCCCGTAGCGCTTGCCGGCCAGCACGTTCGAGGTCGCGACCGCGCCGCCGATGCACGCCGCGCGCGCGCCCTCGACCGCGGCGTCGGCGCCGTGGTCGCGGCGCGCCGAGAAGTCGACGAAGCGCCGCTCCCCGCAGGCGAGCGCGACGCGCGCCGCCTTCGAGGCGATCATCGTCTGGAAGCCGACGCAGTTGAGCAGGAAGGTCTCGACGATCTGCACCTCGACCAGCGGCCCCGTCAAGCGCAAAAGAGGTTCGTTGGCGAAGCAAACCTCGCCCTCGGGGATGGCCCACACCTCGCCGGTGAACCGCAGCCGCGCGAGGCGGTCGAGGAACGCCGGACGGAAGATGCCGAGCCCATCGAGGTAGGCGAGCGAGGCCTCGTCGAAGCGCAGCGTCTCGAGGTAGTCGAGCGCACGCTCGAGCCCGCACGCGACGAGGAACGCGCGCTCGGGCGGCAGCGCGCGTACGAAGAGATCGAAGGTCGCCTCGGCGTCGAGGTCGTGCTCGACGTAGCTCGCCGCCATGGTGAGCTCGTAGAGGTCGGTGAGCAGCGCGACGTCGGCCGCGTAGGGGGGCTCGCTGGATGCGGACATCGCGCCCTGAGTAGCCGACTCGGCGCCGGCTACGAAACCTCGATCCCGGCCTGCCGCATCTCCTCGAGCGCGCGCTCGCCGTCGCCGGGCTGGCGGTCGACCGGGCGCACGCCCTCGCGCAGCACGGTGGTGGCGAAGCCCTCGCGGACCGCGTCGAGGGCGGTCGCCCGCACGCAGTAGTCGGTCGCGAGGCCGAGCACGACGACGCGCTTCACGCCGCGCGCGCGCAGCTGGTCGGCGAGCCCGGTGTCGGTCTCCTCGCCGGTCAGCGGGTGGCGCTCGCGGAAGGCCGAGTAGCCGTCGGTGCCGTTCGCACCGCTCTTCACCGAGATCGCCTCGACGCGCAGGAGCTCCGGGTGCAGCTCCGCGCCCCACGACCCCTGCACGCAGTGCACCGGCCAGATGCCGCCGTCCTTCTCGAAGTGCGGCGTGCTCTCGGGGTGCCAGTCCTGGGTGTAGACCACGACGGCGCCGGCCTCGCGCGCGCGGCGGATCTCGCGGTTCGCGACCGGGACGACGTCCTCGCCGCCGCGCACGTACAGCGCGCCCTTCGGGTCGGCGAAATCGTTCTGGACGTCGACCACGATCAGCGCCGCTTCTGGCCCGTATGCCACGAAAAAATGATGCGGGCCCGAGGTCGCGGGGTCAACCGCGGCCCCCGATCCTGCATGCGCGCGCACGCATGGCATCGCGCGCACGATCGGTTAGAAGTTTGGGACCTTCGCGACGTGGCCGCGCCGAGCGGTCACTCGAGCCACCGGGCGGCGCAAGCGCGGACCTCTCGCCCGTGCCGCCATGATATGGAGCCAGCATTGCCAGGGAGTGAGAACGACATGCCCAAGGACACGCTGACGATCACCGACAACCGCACGGGGAAGCAGTACGAGATCCCGATCGAGCTCGGCGCGATCCGGGCTGCCGATCTCAAGCAGATCAAGGTCTCCCCGGACGATCCTGGTCTCGTCAGCTACGATCCGGGCTTCGCCAACACGGCGTCCTGCAAGAGCCGCATCACCTACATCGACGGTGAGCGCGGCATCCTGCGCTACCGCGGCTACGACATCGCCGAGCTCGCGGAGAAGAGCACCTACCTCGAGACCGCGTACCTGATCGTCAAGGGCGAGCTGCCGGACTCGAAGCACCTCGCCATGTGGCGGCACAACATCACCGTGCACACGATGGTGCACGAGAACGTCAAGAACTTCCTCGAGGGCTTCCGCCACGACGCGCACCCGATGGGCATGCTGGTCGGCACGATCGGCGCGCTCTCGACCTTCTACCCGGACGCGAAGAACATCGACTCGCTCGAGTCGCGCCGTCTGCAGACGCGCCGCCTGATCGGCAAGCTGCCGACCATCGCGGCGTTCGCCTACCGCCACAGCCGCGGGCTGCCGTACGTCTACCCGGACAACGAGCTCAGCTACACCGGCAACTTCCTGCAGATGCTGTTCCGCATGACGGAGCGGCACTACAAGCCGAACCCCGTCCTCGAGCACGCGCTCGACGTGCTGTTCATCCTGCACGCCGACCACGAGCAGAACTGCTCGACCAACGCGGTGCGCTCGGTCGCGAGCTCGCGCGTCGATCCGTACTCGGCGGTCGCGGCGGGTGTGGCGGCGCTCTACGGCCCGCTGCACGGCGGCGCCAACGAGGCCGTTATCCGCATGCTTCAGGAGATCGGCTCGGTCGACAAGGTTCCCGCGGCGATCAAGCGCTTCAAGGCGGGCGAGGGCCGGCTGATGGGCTTCGGCCACCGCGTCTACAAGAACTACGACCCGCGCGGGAAGATCATCAAGAAGCTCGCCTACGAGGTGTTCGAGGTCACGGGCAAGAACCCGCTGATCGACATCGCGCTCGAGCTCGAGCGCATCGCGCTCGAGGACGACTACTTCGTCTCGCGCAAGCTCTACCCGAACGTCGACTTCTACTCGGGCATCATCTACCAGGCGATGGGCTTCCCGGTGACGATGTTCCCGGTGCTGTTCGCGATCCCGCGCACCGCCGGCTGGATGGCGCAGTGGGCGGAGATGGTGCGCGATCCGGAGCAGCGCATCAGCCGGCCGCGGCAGCTCTACATCGGCGAGGCCGAGCGCAAGTACGAGCCGATCGAGAAGCGTCCCGAGCCGACGACGCGCGAGGACGCGGTCGACGACACGATCTAGGTCGAGCGGCTCGCTCGACCAACTCGGCGACGGCGCTCGCGGAGCTCAGCGGCGCGCGCCGCGCAGCGCTCCTCGACCTCGACCACGTCGCGCTCGAGCGCCGCCGCGAGCGTCGGCGCGGCGAAGCGCACGCCGACGACGCTCGCCGCTTCGAGCAGGAGCCGCTCGTCGTCGCCCGTGCGCTCGAGCTGCTGCTCGACCATCTGCCGCAAGCTCTCCGGGACGCCGACGCGATCGAGGCGCGCACGGTCGGCGCCGTCGCCCGTCCCGAGCAGCCCGCGCGCGAGCAGCTCGTCGACCACGGTGACGACGAACAGCGGGTTGCCGTCGGTCTTCGCCTACAGCCAGCGCGCGCGCTCGGCGGACGGCGCCGCGTCCGGCAGCCGCGCCGTCAAGTATGCGTGCACGGCCGCCTCATCGAGCAGGTCGAGCGCGAGCTCGCGGCAGCGGCGGTGCAGCACGACTCCTGCTTCATCGCGCGCACCGGCTGTCCGTGCACGATCGCGTCGACCGGCCGGTACGTGCCGAGGATCAGGAGACGCGCCTCCTCGTCGCGCTGCGCGAGATAGGACAGCAGGTCGATCGTCGAGTGGTCGCTCCAGTGCAGGTCCTCGAGGACGAGCAGCACCGGACGCTCGCGGCTCAGGACGTCGAGCGCGTCGGCGAGCGTGCGCAGCATGCGCTCGGGCGCGACGGTGCCGACGCGGCGCCGCAGCGCGGCGCGCTCGTCCCCGGACAGCACGCCGCCGAGCTGCAGCAGCCACTGCGGCGCGAGCGCGCGCAGGCGCTCGACGAGCCGACGCTCCTTCGCCGCGCGACAGAGCCGGCCGAGCCCGTCGAGCACCGGTAGAAACGGCTCGCGCGCGCCGTAGCTCGCGATGCACTGCCCGCGGATCGTCCACGCGCGCGGCTTGCGCTCGCGCACCTCCGCCAGGAAGACCTCGAGCAGCGTCGTCTTGCCGAGGCCGGCGTCGCCCGACACGAGCACCATCTGGCGGCGTCCCGTGAGCGCGGTGGCGAGCGCGCGCTCGAGCTCGCCGTGCGCCGCCGCGCGGCCGACGAAGGTGGCGCGAGCGCTCTGCGTCGTCGCGGCCGCGGCGCCGTTTCCTTGCGGCGCTGCACGACACCCGACGAAGCGATAGCCGCGCCGGTGCACGGTTTCGTCGCTCACGATGCCGCGCCCGTCACGCCGTGGACGGGCGGCAATCGAACCGAAATCGAACCGATTCCTTAGGACTCGGGGACATCGAACCGATTATCCGTTAATGTTGCTGAGGGCGACCAACGCTTCTCAGTACAGGCCCCGCGGCGCATCAAACGTCCCGGACGGCCGCCCCGGGGCGACGTGGAGGGTAGCTACATGCGGATCGGAGGCTCCGTCGTCGCGCGCGTGCTGTGCGCGATGGTCGTATCGACGTCCTGCGCCGGCGCAGCCTGGGCGCAGCCCTTCGCGCGCACCGAGGATCGCGCGCCGTGCGATCACTACGATCCCCTGCGGCAACCGTTCTTCGGCGAGACGCACGTCCACACCGCGTACTCCTTCGACTCGGGGACGCTCGACACGCGCAACACGCCGGCCGACGCGTACCGCTACGCGAAGGGCGGCGTGGTTGGCCTGCCGCCGTGGGTCGACACGCGCGAGCAGTTCGATCCCGCGCCGCAGACGCCCGCGACGTCGCCGCTCGTCGCCCAGCATCCGTACTGCCTGCCGCCCGAGCGCTGCGAGTTCACGGCGTCGCGCACCGCGCAGCTCCCCGAGGGCCGCGCGCTCGACTGGGTGGCGGTCACCGAGCACGCGGAGCAGCTCGGCGAGACCAACATCTGTCTCTTCGAGCCCGTCAAGCCGTGCACGTCGAACGCCGAGTGCCCGCCGGGTCAGGAGTGCGGCTCGGTGCTCGGTCGGCTGATGGACCAAGACACGATGTGCGTCCCGCGCGGCTACACGAGCCCGCTCTGCACGCTCGCGCGCGACGAGCTCACCCGTCTGCACGGCGGCACCGTGCAGGTGCTGGTCGCGGTGCCGGAGAACCTCGACGAGAATCCGACGCGCGTCAGCTACTGCGACGCCACGCCGAACGGCGGCGACGGCCACCTCTGCCTCGAGCAGGCGAAGCACGTCTGGCAGCAGATCCAGCACGACGCCGAGGAAGCGTACGACCGCACCTCGGCGTGCACCTTCACCTCGTTCATCGCCTACGAGTACACCGCGATGATGAGCACGGGGCGCTGCGAGAACGCGCCCCAGACGCCGTGCTGGGAGGACAGCGACTGCGATCCCAGCGGCGGCGCCTGCATCACCGACTTCCCCGGCAGCGGCGGCGGCGCGAACCTGCACCGCAACATCATCTTCCGCAACGACGACGTGCTCGACCTGCCGATCACGAACCTCGAGGCACCGGTCGGCTGCGGCGACGGCGAGAAGTGCGATCGTCCGGGGTACCCGATCGGCTCGCCGCAGCAGCTGCTCGAGGAGCTGCGCGCGAGCTGCAACGACCATCCGCCCGAGCACCCGCGCTGCGAGGCGCTGTCGATCCCGCACAACTCGAACATCAGCGCCGGCGCGATGTTCCTCATGCCCGAGAGCCTCGACGAGGCGCGCGTGCGCAACGAGATGGAGCCGCTCGTCGAGATGATGCAGATCAAGGGCTCGTCGGAGTGCCGCTTCTCCGCGTCGCTGCCCGGCGCGTGGGGCGCGACCGACGAGGAGTGCGCCTTCGAGACCATGAATTTCAACCGCTTGAACGGCGGCTGGCTCGCGCCCGAGGACCGCACGCCCGACAACCTCCCGCCGGCCGCGTACGTGCGCAACGCGCTCAAGAACGGCATCGCGTTCGAGGATCGATTCGGCGTCAATCCGTTCAAGCTCGGCTTCGTCGGCGGGCTCGACAACCACAACGGCACGCCCGGCCAGAGCGAGGAGCTCGAGTACGCGCGCAACGGCGCGCACGGCGATCAGAGCTTCGCCGTGTCGGCGCAGATCCTGAACGAGAAGTACCTGCTCGGCCTCGAGACCAACGGCGGCGGCTTGACGGTCGCGTGGGCCGAGGAGAACTCGCGCGACTCGATCTTCGAGGCGCTCAAGCGCCGCGAGACCTACGCGACGAGCGGCACGCGTCCGATCGTGCGCTTCTTCGGCGGACCGAACGTCCCCGCCGACCTGTGCTCGCGCGGCGACTTCGCGGCGCGCGGCTACGCGACCGGCGTGCCGATGGGCGGCACGCTTTCCGCGAGCAGCACGGCGCCGCGCTTCGCGGTGAGCGCGCTCATGGACCCGGGCGCGCCGAACCAGCCGGGCAACAAGCTCGACCGCATCCAGATCATCAAGGGCTGGGTCGACGCGAACGGCGAGACGCACGAGAAGGTGTTCGACGTCGCGGGTGGCGGGCAGGGCGGCGGCGTCAAGCCGATCACGCCCGGCAAGCGTCGCCTGCCGATCGTGGACGGCGGCGACGGCACCGACCCGAGCGGCGCCGTCGACCTGCGCACCTGCCGCCCGACCGGCGTCGGTCACGCGAGCCTCTGCGTCGTATGGCAGGATCCCGAGTTCGACCCCAGCGAGCGCGCGTTCTACTATGCGCGCGTCCTCGAGCAGCCGAGCTGCCGCTGGAACCAGTACTACTGCAACGCGCGCGGCGTCGACTGCTCGAAGCCGATGGGCGTTTGCGGCTCGCTCGATCCCGCGATCAACGGCAAGGGCTGCAACTCGAACGACGAGTGCGGCGACGGCGTGTGCGAGCTGCCGATCACCTACACGACGTGGGAGTACCAGCAGTGCTGCTCCGGGCTCGTGCCGTCGACCGTGCAGCAGCGCGCCTGGACCTCGCCGATCTGGTACGACCCGACCTCTCCGGAGGCGGCGTCATGAGCCGGCTGCGCAGGTTGGCGAGAAGCCGGCTGCTGCACTTCGTCCTGCTCGGCGGCACGCTGTTCGCCGCGCGCGAGCTGATCGCACGGCATGAGCGCAGCGCGCCGCAGCCCGTCGTGCGCGAGCCGATCGTCGTGACGCGCGAGCGCGTCCGCGCGCTCGAGGAAGGTTTCGTCGCGCAGTGGGGCGCGCCGCCGACCGAGGCGCAGCGCCGTGCGCTCGTCGAGCAGGCGGTGCTCGACGAGATGCTGTTCCGCGAGGCGCGCGTGCTGGCGCTCGGCCACGGCGACCGCAGCGTCGAGCGGCGCCTGGTCGAGAAGATGCGCACGGTGAGCGACCGTCCGCTGCGCGACCCCGAGGAGCTCGTGCACGAGGCGATCGAGCTCGAGCTCGACGACGACGTCGTCGTGCGCCGGCTGCTGATCGAGAAGATGCGCCTCGTGCTGCAGCAGGGCGACGGCCCGACCGTCGTGCGCGACGAGGACCTCGCCGCCTACCTCGAGCGGTACGCGGACGAGTACCGCCTGCCCGAGCGCATCACGCTGACGCAGGTCTACCTGAGCGCGGACGCACGCGGCGCACGCGTCGCGGACGACGCGCGCGCGACGCTCGCGAAGCTCCGTGCCGCCGACGGCACGCCCGACGTCGCGGCCCTGTCCGATCCGTTCCCGCTCGGCAACGAGCTGCGCGCCTACACGCGCGGGCAGCTCATCGGTCGCTTCGGCAAGCCGTTCGCGGAGCAGGTCGCGACGCTCGAGCCGGGCGTCTGGCACGGCCCGCTCGAGTCGCCGTACGGGCTGCACCTGGTGCGCGTCGAGGCGAAGGAGCCCGCGCGCCTGCCGACCGTCGACGAGGTGCGCCCGGCGCTGACGCGTGCGGTGCAGCGCGAGCTCGCGAAGGAGGCGTTCGCGCGCGGCGTGGCGCGGCTGCGCGCGCTCTACGAGGTGCGCATCGAGGACGAGGCGCTGCGCGCGGCCCTCGCCGGGGCGAGCGGGGCGCGCTCGTGACGCGGTCCGCGGTGCGCGCGGCGGCGCGCGCGACGGAGCGCGCGAGCGTGCGCTCGACGCTGCAGACGACGGGGCGAGCAGTGCGGGCGCTGGCACGTCTCCTCGCCGCGGCGCTCGCGTGCGCCGTGCTCGGCGCGACGCCCGCCGCGCTCGCGCACCCGCTCGACCCCGCGCTGCTCGAGCTGCGCGAGAGCGCACCGGGCGTCCTCGACGTGTCGTGGAAGACCGCGCGCGCCGCGCAGGGCGTGCTCGAGCCGGTGCTGCCGGACGACTGCCGCGACACCTCGGAGCGCCGCGCGCGCGTGCAGCGTCGCAGCGTGCTGTGGCGCTGGAGCGTCACGTGCGAGGCGGGCGGTCTCGTCGGTCGCGAGGTCGGCGTGCGCGGGCTCGCCGCGCGTCAGGGCGACGCGCTGCTGCGCATCGAGCTCGCCGACGGCCGGCGCGTGCAGGCCGTGCTGCGCGCGGACGCGCCGCTCTTCACGGTCCCCGAGCGCGCCGGGCCGCTCGACGTCTTCGCCGACTACCTGCTGCTCGGCATCGAGCACATCGCGGGCGGGCTCGACCACCTCGCGTTCGTGCTGGGGCTCGTGCTGCTCGTACGCGGGCGTCGCGCCCTGCTCTGGACGATCACCGCGTTCACCGTCGGGCACAGCGTCACGCTGTCGCTCGCGACGCTCGGCTTCGTCGACGCGCCGACCGCGCTCGTCGAGGCGCTGATCGCGGCGAGCATCGTCGTGGTCGCGCTCGAGGTCGCGCACCTGCGCGAGCCCGACGTCGGGACCGCGTCGCTGCTCGCGCGGCGGCCCTGGCTCGTGGCCTTCGCCTTCGGTCTCCTGCACGGGCTCGGCTTCGCGGGCGCGCTCGCCGACGTCGGCCTGCCGGCGGGCGAGATCCCGCTCGCGCTGCTCGCGTTCAACGTCGGCATCGAGCTCGGCCAGCTCGCGTTCGTCGCGCTGGTGCTGGGCGTCCTGGCGCTCGCCCGTGCGGCGCTCGCGCACCGTGCCCCGGCGGCCTGGATCCGCCTCGTGCCGGCGTACGCGATCGGCACGCTCGCCGTCGTCTGGCTGTGCGAGCGCGTGGTGACGCTGGTCGGCTGAGGCCGGCGGTCCGATCGCGAAAGCCTTCGGTTGACCGCCGGCTCCGTCCGTCGCCACGCCTGCGACGGCGTCGCGAGACGCCCGCAGACTCCGCTCTTCTCGCGATTCGCGCTAAGCTTCCCCGGATGATGCGAATCGGGCCGGTGGCGTCGGCGGCGGTGGTCATGGGCCTGGTGCTGGCCGCGGCCCTCGTCGCGACGGCGGACGACGCCGTCCTCGAGTTCGTGCGCGACGGCAAGGTGGTGACGCGGCTCGACCGCGCCACCCTGGAGAAGGACTGCGGTGTGCGCACGATCGAGGTCGACGATCCGTACTACGGACGTACGATGTCCTACGTCGCCTGCCCGCTGGCGCGCGTCCTCGAGCTCGGCTTCGGCGAGGCGCCGACGGAGCTCGCGACGCACGACCTGCTGTTCCGCGCCCGCGACGGCTACGTCAAGCCGTCGACCGGCAAGCGCGCCACCGAGCCGGGCGGCTTCCTCGCGCTCGCCGACGCTCGGCGCGCGAAGTCGGGCGAGGGCGGCTGGGATCCGATCGACCGGCGTCAAGTCGATCCGAGCCCGTTCTACGTCGTCTGGCAGCAGCCGGGGCAGCGCGACACCAACGTCTACCCCTGGCCCTACCAGCTCGTGCGCATCGAGATCGGCGAGATCGCGCAGCAGTACCCGAACATCGTGCCGCGCACCGCTCCCGCGGGCGACGCCGCCTGGAAGGGCTTCGAGATCTTCAAGACCGAGTGCGTCGCCTGCCACGCGGTGAACGGGCAGGGCGGCAAGGTGGGGCCCGACCTGAACGTGCCGCAGAGCATCGTCGAGTACCGGCCGGTCGAGCAGATCAAGGCCTACGTGCGCGACCCCGAGACCTTCCGCCACACCAGCATGCCTGCGCACACGCACTTGACGCCGGAGCAACTGGACCAACTCATTGCCTACTTCCGCGTCATGAGCACGCTCAAGCACGACCCGGGACGGATGCCGTGAGCGCGCACGTCATCGCAGGCCAGATGCTCTCGCGCGGCGCGGTGCCGCTCGAGACCGTGCACGGGCCCTTCCGTGCGCACGTCTTCCAGAACGTCGCGACCGGCGCCTACGCCTTCGCGGTCGCGCGCGGCGACCTCGCCGGCGACGAGCCGCTGCTCGCGCGCGTGCACTCGTCCTGCGTCACCAGCGAGACCTGGGGCGGCTGCGACTGCGACTGCGTCGACCAGCTCGACCTCGCGCTCGAGCGCATCGCCGACGCAGGTCGCGGCGTCGTTTTCTACTTGATGCAGGAGGGTCGCGGCGCCGGGTTCACCGCCAAGGCGCGCGACCGGATGATCGTGCAGGCCAGCCGCAACCGGCTCACGACCTTCGACGCCTACGAGCAGATGGGCCTCGGGCGCGACCACCGACGCTACGACGAGGTCGCGCACGTCTGCCGCGCGCTCGGGATCCGCGCGCCGCTGCGGCTGCTGAGCAACAACCCGGAGAAGGTCGACGCGCTGCGCGGGCTCGACGTCGCGGTCGAGGACACCGTGCCGCTGCGCAAGGAAGCGTCGCCGTACAACCTGCACTACCTGACGGCGAAGTCGCGCTCCGGGCACGCGCTCGACGATCCGGGCGACGACGCGCACGCCGCCGAGCTGCCCGAGGCGGTCGTCGACTTCGCGCCCTACGCGCTCGCCGACGAGCCGCGCTTCGTGCACCTCGCGACCTACCTCCTGCCGGTGCGCCTGCGCGACTGCGACGCGATCGACGCGCGGCCGCACTGGTTTCGCGTGCACGCGTACTTCGATCTCGTCGGCGGCCGCGAGCAGGTCGTGCTGTCCTACGGACCGCGCGACGCCGCGACGCCGCTCGTCCGCGTGCAGCGCGAGTCCTGGCTCGAGCGCTTCCCGCTCGCGAGCGGCGGCGCCGAGAAGCGCACCTGGCAGGCGGCGGTGCGCGCGATGGTCGCGCACGGCGCGGGCTTCGCGGCGTTCGTGCCGGTCGCGGGCTTCGCGCCCGACCTGCACGAGCGCACGGCCGACGCCGACGCCGCGGTGGCGCTGCTCGCGCACCACGTCCGCGGACGCGCCGTGCACCCGCTGCTCGCAGCGCGCGACCTCGAGCAAGAGCGCGCGCTGATGGCGGCGCTCGCGCGGCGCGGCGTCGAGCTGCGCGAGCCGGTCGTGCTCGACGACGAACGAGGAGCGGCGGAGACGGCGCCGGCGACGCAGCCGTACCGGGCGCCCGCGGCATGAGCGACGCCGCGGGGCGCTGGCGCGAGGCGCATCGCCTGCTCGAGCAGCGCATCGCCGCGCTGCCCGACGCGCTGCGCGCGACGCTCGCCGCGCCGCCGCCGCGCCTCGCCTGCGACCCCGCGCGCGTGCGGCGCGTGGTCGCGACCGGCATCGGCAGCTCGGCGGCGCACGCGCGCTTGCTCGTCTCGCTGCTCGCGGACTGCGGGCTCGCGGCGCGCTTTCTTCCCGGCAGCGCGTTCGTCGCGCCGCCGCCCGACGACGCGCGCGCCGACGCGCTGGTGGTCTTCTCGCAGGGGCTGTCGCCGAACGCGCGACTCGCCCTGCGCGACGTCGAGCGCTGGGCCGGCGTGACGCTGGTCACCGCGGTGCCGCCGGGCGAGGGCGAGGACGCGTCGAGCAGCGACGCGCCGCCGTCCGGTCCGCTCGCCGAGCGCCGACGCGAGATCGCGCGGCTCGCGGAGCGCGGCGTCGCGGTCGTGCGTCTGCCCGCGCCCGAGGAGTACGGCACCCTGCTGCGCGTGACCGGTCCGCTCGTCGGCTGCGCGGCGACGATCCGTCTCGCGCAGTCGATCTGCGCGGCGGCGGGACGAGCCCCGCAAGGACTCGTGCCCGCGACGCTCGACGTCGACGCGACCTGCGCCCGCGTCGCCGAAGCGCCCGCACGCGTCGCGCGCGAGCACGCGGAGCTCGACGTGCGCGCGCTCGGCGCGCTTCTGCTGGTCGCGAGCGGCAGCTACGTCGAGCTGCTCGAGAACCTGCGCGCGAAGATCGTCGAGGGCGCGCTGCTACCGGCGCCGCCCGCGTGGGACGTGCTCGACGTCGCGCACGGCGCGTTCCAGCAGGCGTACGACGAGCGCGCGACCTTCCTCGCGCTCGCGCGCGACGACGCGCCCGGCGAGGCGGAGCTCCTCGCGCGGCTCGAAAGCATGCTCGTGCCCGAGCGCCATCGTCTCGTGCGGCTGCGCGCGTCGCTCCCGGGCGCGCTCGCGCTGCTCGAGCACGAGGCGCTGCTCGACGCGCTCGTCCTGCGCTGGATCGCGCAGCGCGAGATCGATCAGGCGCGCTGGCCCGGACGCGGCGCCGACGGCGCGCTGTACGACGTCGGGCGCGACGATCTCGCGCACGGTGACCAGCCGGCCGCGCAGCGCGCGTCGGAGCCCGCCGATCCGCGTGCGTTCGCGTCGCCGCGCGCGGCGGCGCTCGAGCGCCTGACCTGGCCGGACGTCGAGGCGCTGCTCGCGTCCGGCTGCCGCACGGCGCTCCTGCCGCTCGGCTCGACCGAGCAGCACGGACCGCACCTGCCGTTCGCGACCGACACGCTGATCGCGGACGCGGTCGCCGAGCGTCTGTGCGCGCGCTGCGCCGGCGTCGTGCGCCTGCCGACGCTCGCGCTCGGCTGCGCGCGCGAGCACGCGTCGTTTCCCGGCACGCTGTCGCTCGACGAGGAGACGCTCGTCGCGGTGCTGCGCGACCTCGCGCGCTCGCTCGCGGGGCACGGCTTCGAGCGCCTGCTCGTGTTCTCGGCGCACGGCGGCAACTACGGCGTGCTGCGCACGCTCGCGACGCGCCTCGCCGGCGCGACCGGCGCGCTGCGCGTCGAGCCGTTCACCGACTCCGAGCGCTTGACGCGCGCGCTCCTCGCGGCGAGCGCACGCTTCGGCGTCGCGCCCGACGCCGCGGGACAGCACGCCGGCGAGACCGAGACCTCGATCATCGCCGCACTCGCGCCCGCGCTCGTGCGGCGCGAGCGTCTGCGCGCAGGTCTCACGGGCGCGCTGCCGCCCGCGCACGAGTTCTTCTATCCCGACCTCCGCCGCCACGCGTCCGACGGCACCGTCGGCGATCCGCGCGGAGCGTCGGCGGCGCGCGCCGACGCCTACCTCGACGCCTGGGTCGACGTGCTCGTCGCCGCCTGGTCGCTCGACCAGAAGAACCAGAAGTAAACGAAGGGCACGTAGAACGCGTAGTAGAGCTGGTTCGGCACGACGCGCAGGAGCCAGCCGACGTCGAGTCCGAGGATCAGGACGATCACGTCGGAGATCGCCCACAGCGAGTAGTAGGCCGCGACGTAGGTCGTGACCGTCTGCAGGTAGGCGAGGCGCGGCCCCCTCGCACCCTCGAGCCAGTCCGGCAGCAGCACCTGACGGATGAAGAGCGCAAAGACGACGAACGCGATCTCGTAGACGAGCCAGATGGTCTGCGCCGGCAGCGGTCCGGCGACGGTGCGCAGCAGCCAGTCGATCACGACCGCGACCAGCGGCACCGGCAGCGTCCACAGCGCGGACTCCGCGATCACCTGCTGCATTCCCAGACGCGGGCGCGCGAGCCGCTGCAGGAGGAAGAGCACGCGGAAGTCGCCGAGCAGGACGAAGGCGATCATCACCACCGTGCCGACGGGCCCGTCCGCGACCCCGAGCCAGCGGACGAGCGGCGTGGTCGCGAACGAGTCGAGCAGCGTCTCGAAGGTGAACAGCCAGGCGTAGGCGCGGACGAAGACGGCGTCCTGGTCACGCGCCGCGGGCGACGCGCGCCAGCCCTGCTGCGTCAAGAACAGGTAAACCAGGAAGGCGAGCGGTACGACCCACAGCAGGTACACCGCCTGGACGTCGCTCTTGTAGAAGTCGAAGAACACGCGCGTGCGTCGCCGGCTTTACGGTTGCGCGTGGGGCGGGTCGCACGCTAGCCACACCGCACCTGCGAGGAGATGTTCGATGAGCGACACGCCGTACGTGGTGCAGAAGGTCGAGTGGTTCCAGTTCCGCTCTGCGGACGGCAAGGCCTTCTTCGTCATGGTCTCGAGCTTGCCCAACGGCTTCTTTACCGCGGTGCCCTGCGACCTGACAATGGTTCGCGCCGATCATTCGCTGATGGCGCTCGCGCCGTCGCAGGACGAGGCGCTCGCGCAGCTGCAGACGACGCTCGCGGGCAAGACCCGCGACGACCTCTTCCCCAACGCCGGGTGAGCTTCACCCGCTGCGCGCCGCTCTCGGTGCTCGTGCTCGCCGGCGTGCTCGCGGCGTGCGACGCCGACCGCGACGAGCGCGCGGTCGCGACGCCCGGTGACCCGAAGCGCGGCGAGCGGGTGTTCGCGCTCGCGGGCGGCTGCGGCTGCCACACGCCCGAGAAGGGGCCGATCGGCGCGGGCGGCGTCGAGATCGAGACGCCGTTCGGCACTTTCTACTCGACGAACATCACCTCCGACCCCGAGCACGGGATCGGCGCCTGGAGCGACGCCGAAATCGCGCGCGCGATCCGCTCGGGCGAGCTGCGCGACGGCAGCGTCGAGGCGCCCGTCATGCCGTACTTCGCCTACGCCGGCATGGCGGACGACGACCTGCGCGACCTGATCGCCTACCTGCGCACGCTGCCGCCGGCCGCGCAGCCGAACCGTCCGCACGAGGTCGACCTGCCGCTGCCGCGGCTCGCGTTTCGCGCCTGGCGCTTTCTCTTCGCGGGCTCGGTCGAGGCGCCGGAGCGCGCGCCCACCGAGCGGCTCGAGCGCGGACGCTACCTCACCGACCACGTCGGCATCTGCGGCGACTGCCACACGCCGCGCGACCAGTTCGGCGCGCCGGAGGGCGACATGTACCTCGCCGGCACGCGTCTGCCGGACGGTACGCTCGTGCCGAACATCACCGGCGACCGCGCGACCGGCATCGGCGACTGGGACGAGAGCGACATCGTGAGCCTGCTGCAGCTCGGCATGAAGCCCGACTTCGACAACGTGCAGGGCACGATGGCAGAACTGATCGACGGCATCGCCGGGGCCCCGGGCCTCGGCAAGGCGCCGAAAGACGATCTCGAGGCCATGGCCGCCTACCTGAAGACCGTGCCTCCGATCCACCACGTGGTCGCGAAGCAGGACGAAGGGGCGGAGGGGAAGGAGGGATGATGCAGCACGACCGGATCTCGACAACCGCGCGCCGCGTGCGCCGCGGCGCGCTCGCCGCCGTGGCGTTGCTCGTGACCAGCACGACGCCCGTGCTGGCCGACGAAGACCACGGCAAGCACCTGCCGCCGGGTCCGATCCACGACCGCCACGAGCTCATGGAGGGGGTCGGCGCCGAGGCCAAGAAGATCGGCGCCGCGACCAAGGCCGGCAAGCCGGAGGACGCGGTGCAGCCGGCGGAGAACATCGCCGCCGCGCTCGAGAAGTTCCCCGGCATGTTCCCGGCGGGCAGCGAGTCGCCGCTGTCGCGCGCCAAGCCCGAGGTCTGGACCAACAAGCAGAAATTCGACGAGCTCAACGCCGAGTCCCGTCAGGCGGCGCTGGCGCTCGCCGAGGCCGCGAAGAGCGGCGGTGACCTGAAGGCCGCGAGCGGCGCGCTGTTCAAGACCTGCAAGTCCTGCCACGACCAGTTCCGCGTGCCGGAGGAGGGGGAGTAGCCATCGACGCCGCTTCCCCGCGGCGAGCGTCGCCGCGCGCGTCGATCGCGATCGTCGCGCGGGACGCGAGCGCTGCGCGCGCGGTTGCGCGCAGCGTCGCGAGCGCGCTCGCGCAGAGCGAGCCCGCGCTCGACGTCCTGCTGGTCGGCGACGAGCGCGTGCTGCGCGACGTCGCGGGCGACGACGCGCGCGTGCGCGTGGCGCCGCTGCCCGCGGCGACGACGCTCGGCGGCGCGCTGCAGGCGGCGCTGGTCGCGGCGCGCGCGCCGTACGTCTGCGTGCTCGACGCGGGTGACGAGCTCGCGCCCGACGCGATCGCGCGGCACCTGGCGAGCATCGAAGCCTACCCGCCGCCCGCGGCGACGCTCGCGCGGGCTATGCTTGACGGCGGGGCGGAGACGGGCGGCGCGACGCCGACCGAACCCGAGGCGCCGACGCGCGGACGCCTGCTGCACGCCGTGCTGCGCGGCGCGCCGCCGCCGCTCGGCGCCTGCCTCGTGCGACGCGACCACGCGCTCGCCGCGGGCGGCTTCGATCCGACCTTCACGGCCTGCGCGGCCGACGACTTCTGGCTGCGCTTCGCGAGCCGCTTCGCGGTGCGCGGCGTCGACGCGGTGCTGCTGCGCCGCGCGGCGCCCGGCGGGCCCGCGGCGACCAACGACACCGCACCGACCGAGACGACGCGCGACGGGACGGCCGGCGACGATGCGCCGACCGACGACGTCGTCGCCGCCGAGCTCGGGCGCGCGCTGGTGCGCGCCTTTGCGACCGTCTCGGTCGACGAGCTGAGCGCCGCGATCGCCGACGGCGCCTGGGTCGACCCGGCGCAGGCACGGCTCGAGATCGCGCGCTCGCTGCTCGAGTCGGGCGTCGCCGAAGCGGCGCCGCTCGCGCAGGAGCTGGTGCAGGACGCGCTGCGCCGCGGCGGCGCGCTACCGGACGATCCGGCGTTCGCGGCGCTGCGCGAGATCCTTCCGGAAGCGACGCGTCTCGCGCCGGTGCTCGTCGCGAGCGCCGCGGGCCGCGAGCCGGCGCTCGCGAGCCGCAATCTGCCCGCGATGCGAAGCCCGGCGATGCCGCCGCGTCTCACGCTCGCGGTGCGCGCCGCCGAGCGGACGCGTCCCGAGGTCGCGGCGCTCCTCGAGCGCGCCGCGGCGCTGCGCGAGCACGGCGTCGACGTCGTCCTGCTCGGCGAGCGCACCGACCGCGCGCAGGAGCTCGAGCGGCACGGCGTACGCGTCGAGATGCTGCAGGCCGAGCTGGTCGCCGACGAGCTCGCGGCGCTGCTCGCACGCCGTCCGCTCGATGCGCTGCTCACCGCGCCCGACGCGACGCTCGCGGACGCCCCGCGGCGCTGCGGCGTCGTGCTCCTCGATCCGGAGCTCGAGATCGACGACGGCGCACGCGCCGACGCCGCCGCGCTCGCGCGCCTGCTGCGCGCGCGCGTGCGCACCGCGGCGCGCGAAGGCGCCACGACGGCCACGATCCAGGCCGACGCCGCGGCGCGAGAGCTGCTCTCGGCACGCGCGAGGCGCGAAGCGCTCGCCGTCGCCGCACGGGGCATGACGCAGCCCGGCAGCGTCACCGGACGCCTCGCGGCGCGCGCCGCCTCGGGCGATGCGCAGCGCGAGGAGCTCGCGACCGTCGCGCGCGACGCCGAGGCGCTCGCCGCGCTCGCGCCGCTCCTGCACGTGCACGCGCAGCGGATCCTCGACAAGCTGCGCCTCACCCACCGCGTCACCTCCGGCGTACGCGCGCTGCGCGCACGGCTGCGCGGCGACGACCAGCGCGTCAAGACGCTCGATACGCAGGTGCTCGATGCGTTTCTCGCCAGCGCCGAGGCCTCCGCGCGCGGCGGATCGGGGTGGCTCTGGGCGATCTACGCGACCGACCCGTACTCCGAGACGCGCGGCCAGCGCTCGACCTGGATCGCGCGCGAGCTCGCGCGCCGCGGCCACCACGTCGTCTACTTCTACTGGCGCTGGCGACTCGCGGACGACGTGCTCGCGTCGGGCGACCCGCGCGTGCTGTCGGTGCCGATCGACCAGATCCCCGCGATCCAGCGCAAGCTGCTGCGCACGGCGACGCCCGGTCTGCGCAAGGTCTTTCTCGCCGAGTTCCCCGACGTCGCGCTGTACGAGCGCTTCGGGCTCTTCGCCGCGCACGGCTTCGTCACGATCTACGACTGCATCGACGACTGGGCGGAGTTCGCGCGCGTCGGGCAGGCGTACTGGTACGACGAGGCGGTCGAGCGCTATCTCGCGCGCAACGCGGACGTCGTGGTCGCGACGCACCCGCGTCTCGCCGCGGACCTCGAGCGTGTCGCCGCGCGCGACGTGCCGCTCGTCCCGAACGGCGTCGACCTCGACTCGCTGCGCGTCGTCGAGCCCGCGCGCCGCGACGGCGAGGTCGTGATCGGCTACTTCGGGCACCTGACGCCGTCGTGGTTCGACTGGGAGCTGATCCGCGAGGCGGCGGAGCGGCGTCCGCAGTGGCGCTTCGAGATCATCGGCTACGGCCAGGACGAGGGCCTGGTCGTGCCGCCGAACGTCGTCCTGCCCGGCATGGTGGCGCACGACCAGCTCGCCGCGCGCGCCGCGCACTGGACGGTCGCGATCATCCCGTTCCGCGAAGGAAGGCTCACGCAGGCGGTCGATCCGGTGAAGCTCTACGAGTACCTGGCGCTCGGGCTGCGCGTGGTCGCGGTCGGGATGCCGCACCTGCGCGACGTGCCGGGCGTCGTCGTCTGCGAGCGCGACGGCTTCGAGGCCGCGCTCGAGACCGCGATCGCGACACCGCTCGATCGCGAGCGCGTCGCGGCCTTCGTCGCGGAAAGCCGCTGGAGCCGGCGCGTCGACGCGCTGCTCGATCTGGTCGAGCGCGCCGACGCGTCGCGTGACGTCCTGAAGGCGCTCGCGGGATGAAGATCCTCTTCGTCTACCAGTACTGCTCGCTCGGCGGCTGCGAGACGGTGCTGCGCAACCGTCTGGTCGGGTTTCGCGAGCACGGGCTCGCGCCCGAGGTCGTGCTGCTCAAGGACATCGGCGGCGGCGAGATCTTTCGCGGCTTCACGGGCGTCACCTATCCGTGCGCGCCGGATCAGCTCGAGCGCATCGTCGAGCGCGGGCGCTTCGACGTCGTCGCGGCGATCGACACGCCGCAAGCGTATCCCGTGCTCGCGCGGGCGGGCTTCGCGGGCACGCTGGTCACCGAGGTGCACTCGAACCGCCTCGACAACCTGCAGTACCTGCAGGACCTGCCGTCGACCGGCACGCGCCTCGTGATCACGCCGTCGCGCTACGAGGAGGAGCTGATCTACCGCGAGTTCCCGTGGCTGCGCGGTGGGCCGATCCCGATCCGCATCGTGCCGAACCCGATCGACCGCTCGCTGTTCCGCTTCGTGCCGCCGAGCGTCGCGCCGCGCCGCAAGCTGCTCGGCTGGGTCGGGCGCCTCGAGCCGGAGAAGAACTGGCGCCACTTCCTCGAGGTCGCGGCCGAGCTCGCGCGCACGCGCGACGACGTCGACTTCATCGTGCTCGGCGGCTTCGCGGTGACCGACGACGTCAAGCGCGATTTCCTCGCCACCGTGAAGGCGCTCGGGCTGATCGACCGCGTGCGCTGGGTGTCGTCGCTCGCCTACGAGCACATGCCGCGCTTCTACTCGCTGCTCGCCGCGAGCGGCGGCGCGCTCGTGCCGACGTCGGTGATCGAGCCCTTCGGCATGTCGGTGATCGAGGCGATGTCGTGCGGCTGTCCCGTGGTCGCGTCGCGCGCCGGCGCGTTCGAGGAGCTGATCGAGCACGGTCGCACCGGGATCACCTTCGAGGTCAACGACACGCGCGGCGCGGCGGACGGCGTCGCGGCCGTGCTCGACGACCAAGCGCTGCGCCGCCGCATCGTCGACGCGGCGCTCGCGCGCATCGACGAGCGCTGGGCGGCGGGTCCGATCGCGGCGCGCTATCTCGAGACGGTGCGCAGCGTGGTCGAGGGCGCGGCGCGGCCGCGCGCGGCGGTGTGACGATGAGCACGACCGAGCGCAGCGTCACGGTGCTCGTCACCACGGGCAACGACGGCCCGTTCCTCGCGGCGGCCGTCGACTCGGCGCTCGCGCAGCCCGAGGCCGCCGAGGTGCTGGTGCTCGACGACGGTTCGGTCGACGACGGCCCGGCCGTGCTGGCGCGGCTCTCCGATCCGCGTGTGCGGATCGTCTGCCAGCCGCGGTACGGCGTCGCGCACCTGCTGAATCTCGGTCTCGCGCTCGCGCGCACGTCGCACGTCGTGCTGCTCGCCGCGCGCGACGTCCTGCATTCGGGCTGCGTCGCAGCTCTGCTCGCGGCGCTCGAGCGCGAGCCCGACGCGCTCGCGGTGCTGGTTGCGGCGCGCCGCCGCGATCCGAGCGGCGCCGAGCTCGGCGAATCCGCGCCGGCGCCGGACCCGTCGCTGCGCGCCGTGCTCGCGAGCGACGTGCCGCCGCTCTCCGGCGTGCTGCTCGATCGTGCGCGCGCGCTCGCCGCAGGCGGAATCGATCCGTCGCTGCGCCATGCGTACGCGCAGGATCTGTGGCTGCGCCTCGCGCTGCACGGGCGCGCCGTCGTCGTTCCCGAGCGCCTGGTCGACGTGACCGTACGCGGCGGTCCGGTGTCGTCGGCGGACGCGCGCGCCGAGGAGATCGAGCGCGCGCGCGTTCTGCTGCGCGCGCTCAGCGGCACGCGACTCGAGGAGCTGCTCGTGCGGCTCGCGCCGCGAGACCTGCCTGCGCCCGAGGCGGAAGCGGCGGCGTGCCTCGAGCTCGCGCGCGTCGTCGTACGCGGCGGAGTGCGCGCCGCGCTCGGTGTCGCGGCGGAGCTCGTCGCGCGCGCGTGCGCGCTCGGTGCGACGGTGGCGGACGACGCCGAGCTCGCGCCGCTGCGCGCGCTGCACCCGGGGCTCGCGACGCCACGTGCGCTGGACGCGGGAGCTGCGGGGCACACGCACGCGCCCGCGCCGGGCGTCGCGTCCGCCGTCGCAGCGCCCGCGCGTCCGGACGCGCAGGATGCGGCGACGGGCGGGCTGCGCATCGCGCTCGAGGTCGCGACCCTCGACCGCGGCGGGCTCGAGACCGTGGTCCACGATCTCGCGCTCGCGCTGCGCGACGCGGGCCACGTGCCGACCGTGCTCTGCACGGAAGGCGGCGGCGCGCGCGCCGAGCAGCTGCGCGCGCGCGGCGTCGAGGTCGTCGTGCTGCGCGGACCGGACCGCGAGGCCGAGCTCGCGCGCGTGCTCGCGACCCGCGGCGTCGAGCTCGTCAACGCGCACTTCTCGACCTTCGGCAGCCGCGTCGCAGCGCGGCTCGGCATCCCGGTCGTGTCGACGCTGCACAACGCCTACGCCTGGCTCGGCGCCGGCGTGCTCGACGCGATCCGCGCCACCGACGAGGTGATCGACGGCTACGTCGCGGTGTCGCAGTCGGTGGCGGAGTTCTGCGCCGAGCGCTTCGCGCTCGAGCGCGAGCGCATCGTCGTGATCCGCAACTGCGTCACGCCGCGTCCTGCGTCGAGTGAAGACCGTTCTGCTGCACGGCGCGCGCTCGGCATCGGCGACGACGCGCAGCTCCTCGTCCAGGTCGGACGCCTCGACCCGATCAAGTGCCAGCTCGCGCTGGTCGAGGCGCTGCGGCTGCTCGCCTCCGAGCGGCCGCGTGTCGTGGCCTGGCTCGTCGGCGGCGTCGGCAACCCGGCCTACGCGCACCGCATCGAAGCGCGCATCGCCGCGGCCGGGCTCGCCGATCGTGTGACGCTCGCCGGCGAGCGCGACGACGTCGCGCGCATCCTCGCCGCGGCCGACGTCTTCGTCATGCCGTCGGTGCTCGAGGGGTTGAGCCTCGCCGCGATCGAGGCGATGGCCGCGGGCGTGCCGGCGGTGCTGACGCGCACCGGCGACGCAGCGTTCCTGCTCGGCGAGGGCGGCGCGCGTGGCGACGCCGCGGTGCTGCCGGGCGCGCTGGTCGACGGTCCCGCCTTCCCGGTGCACGTCGACAGCGAGGCGCTGAACGCGCTCGCGGCGAGCGAGGAGCCGCCGCACGCACGAGACCTCGCGCGCGCGATCGCCGAGGTGCTCGACGACCTGCCGCGGCGCAGCGCGCGCGCCCGCGAGCGCGCCGCAGAGCTCGCGCAGGAGCTGTCGCACGAGCGCTGGCTCGCGGCGCACGTCGAGCTGTTCGAGAGGGTCGCGACGTCGGGTGCGGCGCACCGTCAGCGCGCGCTCGCGACCGTGGCGCGGCGCTGCATCGAGCAGGTCGAAGAGGAGCGCCGCGCGGGTCGAGCGCTGGAGGGAACGCTCGATGCGCTCGCGCGCATGCTGCTCAACGCCGTCGCGAACGAGCGCGCCGCGGCGCTCGTGCAGCGCACGCGCACCGACCTCGCGACGGCGCGCTTTGCGCTGGCCGACACCTTTTCGCTGCTCGCGCGCGCGCTCGACAAGCTGCGCATCGGGCACCGCATCCGCACCGCGCTCGAGGGCTTCGCCCGCCGGTCGCGCGGGGACGCCGCGCGATGAGCGTGCGGCGGCTGCGATCGCGCTCCGCCATGCGGGCGGAGCTGGGGACGCCGGGATGATGAAGCTCTACCGGCGCCTCGAGGCGTACGTCGGGCCGCGGCTGCCGCGGCCGCTGCGCGCGGTCTGGCGCCGGATCCTCGGCCGCCCGCCGCTGCCCGCTCCGCGCTGGCGCGGGCCGGAGGAGATGCAGCGGATCGCGGAGATCCTCCGCACGCGCCGCCATCCCGACGTCGTCGTGCTGCCGATCATCGCGTGGCGCTTTCGCCACCAGCGTCCGCAGCAGATGGCGCGCGCGATCGCCGCGCACGGTCGCAGGGTCTTCTGGGTCGACCCGGCGGGGCTCGCCGAGCGCGTCGCAGCGGACGGCGAGTCGCCGCTCGTCCGCGTCGCGCCGCTCGACGAGCGCATCTTCGAGGTCGAGATCGCCGGCGCACGGCCGCTCGACCAGTGGCGCGACGCGCTCGCGATCGCCGACGTCGCGACGATGGCGCGCGCCCTCGACGAGCTGCGGGCCGAGGCGGGCATCGTCAGCGCGATCGTCGTCGTGCAGCTCCCGTTCTGGACGCCGCTCGCGCTGCACCTGCGACACGCCTTCGGCTGGCCGGTGGTCTACGACTGGATGGACGACCACGCCGGCTTCTCGACCAACGCTCCCGCCATGCTGGCGACCGAGGAGCGGCTCGTCGCGGAGAGCGATCTCGTTGTCGTGACCTCACGCAAGCTCGAAGCGTCGGCGCAGGGACGCGCGCGGTCGCTCGTGCTCGTGCCGAACGCATGCGAGCCCGAGCACTTCGCGCGCGTAGACGCGGCGGAGCCTTCGCCCGCCGAGCTCGCCGGCCTGCGCTCGCCGATCATCGGCTACTTCGGCGCGATCTCCGAGTGGTTCGACTTCGACCTCGTGCGCCACGCGGCGCGTGCCCACCCCGAGTGGACGTTCGTGCTGATCGGCTCGACCTTCGGCGCGCCGCCGCACGACGATCTCGTGCGCGCGCCGAACGTGCGCTTTCTCGGCGAGAAGCCGTACGGCGCGCTGCCGTCCTACCTCGCGCGCTTCGACGTGGCGACGATCCCCTTTCGCTTGACGCCGCTCATCGAGGCGACGAGCCCCGTCAAGTTCTTCGAGTACCTCGCGGCGGGAAAGCCGGTCGTGGCGAGCCGGCTGCCGGAGCTCGTCCCGCACGCGCGACTGGTCGAGCTCGCCGACAGCCCGGAGGAGTTCACGCGCGCGCTCGAGCGGGCGCTGCGCGACACGTCGCCGGAGCGTGTCGCCGAGCGGCGCGCGTTTGCCGCGCAGAACACCTGGTCGAGCCGCGCGCGCGAGCTGCTCCAGCGCGCGGACGAGACCTTCCCGCTGGTGACGATCGTCATCGTCACCTGGAACAACCTCCGCTTCACGCGCGACTGCCTCACGGCGCTGCTCGACGACCGGACGTGGCCGCGGCGCGAGATCCTCGTGGTCGACAATGCGTCGACCGACGGCACGGTCGCCTACCTCGAGCAGCTCGCGGAGCGCGGCGAGATCCGGTTGCTGCGCAACGAGGAGAACCGCGGCTTCGCCGCCGCGAACAACCAGGGCATCGCCGCCGCGCGCGGCGAGTACGTCGTGCTGCTCAACAACGACACCGTCGTGACCTCGGGATGGCTGCCGCGGCTGATCGACGTGCTGCGCCGCGACGAGCGCGTCGGGCTGGTCGGACCGGTGACGGACGGCACGTTCAACGAGGCGCGCGAGCGGATCAGCCACGACGAGCTCGCGCGTCTGCCCGAGTTCGCCGAGGCGTGGGCGCGCGCGCACCGCGGCGAGGTCTACCCGATCCGCATGCTCGCGATGTACTGCGTCGCTGCGCGCCGGTCGGTCCTCGAGTCGGTCGGGCCGCTCGACGAGCGCTTCGGCGTCGGCATGTTCGAGGACGACGACTACGCGCACCGGGTGCGCCTCGCGGGCTTCCGCCTCGTCTGCGCGGAAGAGGTGTTCATCCGCCACGTGGGTCAGGTGAGCTTCGACAAGCTCAAAGAACGTGACGCGATCTACGAGGCGAATCGCGCGAAGTTCGAGGCGAAGTGGCACACCGCCTGGCGGCCCTACCGGGGCGACCGGCGGCAGACGCGGCGCTGGCGCGACGAGGTCGCGTCCCTGGCCGCACGGCGCTCAGTCGGTGCGACGCCGGTCGTCGTTCTCGCCGAGCCGCGGGACGCGGAGGAGGGCGGTGCGGCGCTCGCGCTCGGCCGGGCGATCGCGCGGCGCGGGCGGCTGGTCTTCGTGCACGCCGAGCCGGAGGGCGGGGCGCACCAGGGGCTCGTGCACGCCGACGAGCGTCTGATCGTCGCCTCGGTGCCGCTCGAGGCCTTCGAGGACGTGCGCCGTCCGCTCGTGGTCGCGACGCAGCCGGGTGGCTTCGCGCTCGCGTGGTTCCCCGACGCGAGCCGCGTCGTCCGGCTCGAGCCCGGCTGGCAGGAGCGCGACGCGGCGCGGCTCGCCGACGAGGTGCTCGGCGCCGCGACCGCAGGCAGAGCGGCCTGAATCGCGAGCGCGCGGCGCCGCTCAATCCGGGACGTCGAAGAAGTACTCCGGACGGTGGCGCCACTTCTCGAGGAAGAGGCGCTCGTTGCGCCGGTAGACCTCGTCGTACGCGGCGAGCGCCGACGTGGTCGCGTGCGGGCGGTGGTCGACGCCGAGCCCGGGGCAGTAGGCGAGCTCGAAGCCGGCTTCCTTGATCTGGAAGGAGAGGTCGGTGTCCTCGAAGCAGGTCGGGTCGAGGCGCTCGTCGAAGCCCGCGGTGCGCGCGAGCACCGAGCGCGGCACGACGAGGCCGCTCGTCGCGAGGTAGGCGACGTCGGTGCGGAAGCCGTCGCGCAGCTTGCCGGCGCCGCGGTCGGGCAGCGTGTCGACCACGGCGCCGCGTCCGCGACCGGCGCTGAACCAGCCGCCGCTCCAGCCGACCGCGCCGATCTCGCGGTGACGCGCGAGCACCTCGAGCGCGGGATCGAGCCAGCCGGGGAAGAGCGCGCGCTGGTCGCTGTCGAGGAAGACGACGAGCTCGCTCGCGCTCTCGCGCACGCCGAGGTTGCGCCCCGACGAGCAGCCGTTGCGCGCGTTGCGCAGCAGCCGGATCTCGCCGCGCGACGCGTGCGCGGCGAGGATCTCCAGCGAGCCGTCGCGGCTGCCGTTGTCGACGACCACGATCTCGTAGCGCGCGTCGCCGCGGTTGCGCAGCAGCGACTCGATGCACGCGCCGATGACGTCGCGGTTGTCGTAGCACAGCACGACGACGGTGATCGTCGGGCGCTCGCACAGCGAGGTCAGCGTCGCGACGCGCGCCTCCCAGTCGTTGGCCGCGAGGAAGCGCTCGAGCGTCTCGACCGGCGGCGGCGTCGCCGCGGCGCGCTCGACGGCGGCGACCGTCGCCTCCGCGCCGCGCGCGGCGAACACGTACGGCACGTCGCGCAGCTCGACCATCGGCGATGCCACCACCGGGCGGTGCATCGCGAGGTACTCGTAGACCTTGAGCGGATTGACGCCGTCGACGAGCGGCGAGGGGATGAACGGGATCCAGCAGACGTCGGCGGCCGCGAGGTAGGGCGGCAGCGCCGCCTGCGGCTTGAGCCCGAGGAGGTGCACGTTCGACGGCAGCTCGGGCACGTGGCGCGGACGGTCGCCGATCAGGTTCACCGCCCAGCGCGGGCGGCGCGCGGCGACCTCGGCGACGAGTCCCCAGTCGAACCAGTCGCCCCACAGCGAGCCGACGTAGAGCAGCGTCCGCTCGCCGCGCACGAGGTCGGCGGGCGGCTCGCCCGAGCGCACCGCGTCCGGCGCGAAGATCGTGCGGTCGACGGCGTTCAGCACGAGGTGCGGCGCGCGCGGGCCGCCGCGGAGCTGCTGGACCAGCAGACGCGCCGAGCCGACGAGGTCGTCGGCCTCGCGGATCAGCCGGCGCTCGGTCGCGGCGTCGTACCAGTCGGCCCACGCGCACGCCGCCCAGTGGTCGATCTTGTCGTAGAGGACGCGCGCGCCGAGCGTGCGCGCCTCGAGCGCGAGCTCGACGACCTGCGTCTCCGGCAGCTCGACGAGGACGAGCACGCGGTCGTCGGCCGCGCGCAGCCGGCGGCGCAGCTCGTCCGGGTTCCAGTCGAGCGACGTCAAGCCAGGAATCGCGTCGCGCAGCCCGAGGTCGACCGACTCGTGGCGCGGGAAGCGGGCCGCGTACCACACGAGGTCGCCGCGGCGCGCGAGCGCGCGCGCGAGCTGGGCGCTGCGCTGCCCGCCACCGACGTCGTCGAGCGGCACCGCGGCGAGGATCAGCCACTGGCGGCGTCGCGCTCCGGGGGCCACGCGATGGGAGCCGTGGCGCTCGGGCGTGGTGGCGGCCGTGTCGCGCTCGCCGCGTTTGCGGACGCCCGCCGCGCGGCCGAGCTGCTGCAGCGTCGCGGAGAGCCGCTTCGTCAAGCGCAGCTTGTCGAGCACGCGCGTCGCGAGCAGCAGCGTCTCCTCGCTGGTCCGGCGCAGCGTCCCCAGCTCGCTGCGCAGCCACGCCTCGTAGCCCTCGAGGCGCTGGCCGTCGGCGCGCAGCGTGCGCAGCGTGCGCTCGTCGCGTGCGGCGGCGCGGGCGAGCGCGAGCACGTTCGCCGCTTCGGCGTCGTGCGGGCTCGGCGCGTCGCTGGTGGCGGCGTCCGTCGCGCGCCTCGCGTCGATCTGCGGGGCGGGCGCGTGTCCGTGCGGCGGCGCGGGCGCATCCGCAGGCGAGGCAGGCGCAGCGTCCTCGGACGCGAGGCGCTCGAGCTCGTCGAGCGGCGGCAGCGGCCGGCCTTCGGCGCGCGCGCGGCGTCCGATCGTGCGCACGACCGGCAGCACCTCGGGCAGACCCGAGCGCACGAGCCGCAGCGCGAGCTCGCGCCAGGCGTCGACGTCCGCGGCCCACGAGCTGGTCGCGTCGCGCCACCAGTCGAGGCCGCGCTCCAGCAGCGTGCGTACCAGCACCCAGGCGTGCTCCGAACGACTCGGCACGCCGGCGCCGTCCCACGCGACGGGCTGCTCGCCGCCGACACCGGGCAGCGTGTGCACGCGGTGGTCGAGCGCGAGGCGGAGCCAGAGGTCGTAGCCGAGGGCGTGCGTCAAGCTCGCGTCGAGGCCGCCCAGCGCGCGCAGCACGCCCGTGCAGAAGGTCGCGGTCGCGACGCGCGGCGCGCGTCCTTCGAGCAGGCTCGCGAGCAGCGCGCCCTCCGCGCACCACAGCGCTGCGACCGCGGCGCAGTCGGGGTGCGCCTCGAGCTCCGCGAGCTCGCGCTCGAGATCGCCGGGCACGAGCGCCGCGTCGCGCTCGAGCAAAATCTTGACGGCGGCGCCGCGCGCGGCGGCGAGCCCGACGTTGGCCCGTGCGCCGACGCCGAGCCCGGGGAGCGGGATCGCGATCAGGCGCGGGTCGTCGATCTCCTCGAGCGCGCGCGGCGTGACGGTCGTCCCGTCGTGCACGACCAGCACCTCGACGCGCGCCTCGCCGTGCGCGAGGAAGCCCGCGACGAGGGCGCCGAGCGCGGGGTCGTTGCTCGACGCCGGCACGACGATCGTCGCGCGTGGCCGCTCGACGGTGCTCATCGTGCCTCGGCCCTCCGCGCCGCGTCGTGCGGCCGCCGCGGCGCAGCGCCTGGAGTCGTCGCCTCGAGCACCGCGCGGATCTGCGCGACCCGCGCTGCCCAGGTGTTGTCGCGCGCGATGGCGTCGATCGTCGCGAGGTACTCCGGGTCTCCAGCGAGCGTCAGCGCGCGCTCGATCTGCGCGACGAACTCCTCGCCGTCGCGCGCCACCAGCACGCCGGGATAGAGCAGGCACTCCTGCATCGCCGTGCTGACCACCGGCTTGCCGCCCGCCGCGTACTCGAACAGCTTGATCGGTGAGGTCGACTCCGTGATGTCGTTGACCACGAACGGGATCGTCGCGACGTCGAACGCGCGCAAGAAGCGCGGCAGCGCCTCGTACGGCTGGCTGTCGAGGCGGTGCACGTTGTCGAGCGCGAGCACGTCGGTCGTCGCGAGCGAGCCGTCGTAGTCGGGTCCGATCAGCACGAACTCGAGGTCCGGACGCGCGAGCGCGGCGAAGCGCACGAGCTCGTAGTCGAACCAGGTCGCGAGCGCGCCGTAGTAGCCGATCACGCGGCGTCCCGGGCGCAGCACGGCGGCGAGCTCGGGCGGGACCGGTAGCGACGGATCGCGTGCTTGACGGAAGTGCTCGTAGTCGACCGCGTTCGGGCTCAGCAGCGCGTCGGGGCGACGCTCGGCGATCTGACGGTGCAGGTTGCGCGCGGTCGCGACGACGACGTCGGCGGTGTCGAGCAGGTGCTCGTGGTTGCGGCGGATCTCGGCGGCGTCGCCGCGGAAGACGTGCAGCTCGTCGATCAGCTCGTAGACCACGCGCGCGTTGCGGAGCTTGCTCGTGTCGAAGGCGTTGTAGGGCAGGAAGAACACGATCGGCGCTTCGATCTCCGCGTAGGTCGGAAGCGGCGCGTGCGCCACGTACAGGCGCTCGCCGATCTCGCGGAAGAGCGGCTCGTCGGGCTCCGGCCACAGGCTCTCGCAGTAGAAGACGAGGTAGCCCTGGCGTGCGAGCTCGCGCGCGAGCTGGTGCGGACGCTGGAAGAGCTCGTGGCTCCAGCGCAGCGTCGGCGCGAAGAGCACGGTGCCGCGGCGGTCGGTGTGGCGCGCGAGGATCTGCTCCAGCTCGGCGCGCGTCGCGGGGCTCGCCGCGCTCGCCCAGGCGTCGTCGCTCGGCTGCGCAGCGCTTGGCTCTCGCCGGGACACGGGGCGCTCCGCACGCGAGCGGCCGAGCAGCGCGCTCGCCGTCTTCGTCAAGCGTCGCTTGATCTGCAGCTTGCCGAGCACCTGCTCGGTGAGCCCGCGGCCGCGCTCGACCAGCACGCGCGCCGAGGCTGCCTCGACGCCGAGGTCCTCGAAGCGGTCGACGTTGCGCGTGCCGGCGCGCGACGCGTCGGCGAGCTTCTCGCCGAGCTGCTCGAGGTGCGTGCGCAGCGCGGTGGTGGCGACGACGAGCGCGCCGCGCGTCGCGGGTTCGGCGCGCGCTCCGTCGCGCCACGCGGGCGTGCGGCCGAGCTCGGGCGTGACGCCGCGCAGCGCCTCGAGCGTCGGCTCGCGGGCTGCGGCGTCGTCGAGCGCGCGCGCGTGCGCGAGCAGCTCGAGCGCGAACGGCCGCAGCTCGCGGAGCCCAGCGCGCTCGACCGAGCGCGCGAGCGCGAGGAGGCGTCGTGCCGCGCGCGCGCGATCGGCCGCGGCGTCGCTCGCTGCGACGTCGTCCGCCCGCGCGGCGAGCGCTCCACCGTTTGCTCCTCCGTCGCCCGCTACGCCCGCGTCGCCGCCGCGGTCGACGACGCGCCGCCAGCCGCACGCGCGCAGCTCGGCGAGGACGCGGAACGCCGAGTCCGCACGCTCGGCGCGCGCCCCCGCGGGGTCCGGCGGCGCCGGGCGCGCGTGCACGCGCACGAGCGGCTCGGGGAGCACGACGACGTCGTGCGCGTGGCAGAGCCGCAGCCAGAGGTCGTGCTCGTGGATCGACGTCAGCTCGACGTCGAAGCCGCCGAGCGCCAGCGCCGCGTCGCGCGCGAACAGCACCGTCGCGGACGCGAGCGTGCGCCGCTCGAAGAGCTCGCGCGCGAGCTCGTCGCCGGTGCGCGCGGCGGGCGTCCAGCGCCGGACCGTAGCCGGATCGGTGACCGGTCGTCCGTCCTCGCCGAGTACCCGCGGCTGCGAGACCACGGCGCGCGCGTGCGGCGCGGCGGCGAGCGCCGCGAGCTCGCGCTTGAGGCACGCGGCTTCGAGCTCGTCGCCCGCCGCGATCAGCTTGACCCACGGCGCGCGCGCTCCCGCGAGCGCGCGGTTGCGCAGCTCGGCCGGCTGCGCGCCGGGCGCGACCAGCGTGCGGACGCGCGCGTCGTCGCTCGGCACGACGTCGCGCGGCAGGTCGGCGTCGCGCGTCGCGGCGACGATCACCTCGAGCGCGCGCTCGCTCTGCGCGAGCACGCTCCGCAGCGAGCGCGCGCAGGCTGCGCCCTCCGCCCCCGCGACGACCACCACCGTCGCGCGTGGGCTCGTGGTCGGCGTTTCGGGCATCGCGCTGCGATAGGCAAGCGACGCGCGGCTTTCAACGGTAGGCTCTTGACGTTGCTACGCGATCTGGGTAGGGACGCGCGATGCTCGCAGATGCCCCGCGAGGCACGCGCGCGGACCCGGACCGGAGGTTCGCGGTGCGTCTCGCCGGCGTCGCGTTTCTCGCCCTGACCCTGCGGGTCGCGGCAGTGCTCTGGATCCCGACGCAGCCGGTGTCGGACTTCTGGAGCTTCGTTCATCTTGCGCGGGGGATCGTCGAGCAGGGCGGCTACCACTGGGCGCCCCGCGCTCCGACCGCGATGTTCGCACCGGGCTACCCGCTGCTGCTCGCCGCCGCGTTCGCGGTCGTCGGCTACTCGGCGACGCTGGTCAAGGCGATCAGCATCGTGCTGTCGGTGCTCCTGGTGGTGGTCGGGGCGCTCGCCGCGCGGTCGCTGGTCGGCGCTGGCGCGGCGCTCGCCGCGGCGGTGCTTCTTGCGCTCGATCCCCGGCAAATTCTGCTCTCGCTGCTCTCCGCGACCGAGCTGCTGGCCGCGCCGACGCTCTTCGTCTTCGTGTGGCTGCTCGCCACCTCGTGGCGGAGCGAGCGTGCGCTCGGACGCGCGCTCGTGGCCGGCGTCGTTCTCGGCGTGTCGGCGCTGTCGCGGCCCGTCGGCGGCTTCGTGTGGGTCTTCTGGCCCGTTGCGTCCTTGGTCGCAGGCAAGCGGCCGCGCGCTCTTCTCGCCGAAACCGCGCTCGTTCTGATCGGCCTCTACGCGGTGCTGCTGCCGTGGGGCACCCGCAACGCGATCGTGCTCGACCGCTTCACGGTGTCGAGCATGAACGCCGGCATGAACCTCTTCATGGGCAACAACGATCGCGCGACCGGAGGCTGGACGCAGGACTGGCTCGAGCAGCTCGCGGCCGTGCGCCCCGACGCGATCGGCGCCACGGAGGCTCAGGTCGACGCGATCGCGGCCGACGAGGGACGTCGCTGGATCAAGGCGAATCCCTTGCGTGCGGCGCAGCTCTACTTCGCGAAGCTGCGGACGTACCTCTTCGTCTTCACCAACTTCGAGATCGCGTACTGGGCGATCTTCGCGACCGACGTGTCGCCGCCGGGCTCCCCGGCGGGGGACGCGCTGCCCGGCCCGCACCCGCTCAAGGAGAACTCCGAGCTCGTCGCCGACGTGCTGCGCGAGACGTACTGGCTGCTCCTGGGGCTCGGCGCTCTCGGTGCGGTGCTGCTCGCGTGGAAGGCTTGGCGGACGGCCGATCGCTACTGGATGGCGTCTGCGGTGACGCTGATCGGGCTCACCGCCTACTTCCCGGCGATGACGTCGATCTTCATCGTCGTCGACCGCTACCGCTGGCCGATGCTCGACGCGCTCACGCTGCTTGCTGGATTTGCGGTCGTGCAGAGCGCGCGCGGCGCGCGAAGCTTTCTTTCCGAGCGGCACCAAAAAGAGCAACCAGCAGCGCTGGCTCGAGAGGCGGGCGATCGCGTGCCGGACCGGGCCACGGCTCGAGCCCGGTCGTCGCGAGCCCGATGACGATGGCGAGAGCGAGCGGCGCGCGCGAAGCGTGCGCACGAGCTGCAACTCGTCAGGCGGTCTTGCGCGCGACGATGTCCCAGCAGTCGATCGCGAAGCGGCGCACGAACGCGCCGAGCCGCTCGGCGCGCCGCGCGGGATCGCGCTCGTCCGCGATGCCCGCGAGCCCGGCGCGCACGCCGTCGAGCCAGCGCGCGACCGCGTCGTGCAGCGTGCGTCGCGTCGTCTCCGAGAGGCGCTCGTCGGACGCCGTACGCGCGAGCGCCGCCTCGATCTCCGGCAGGTGGCCCTCGACCCGCTGGCGCGCCGCCTCGGGATCGGCCGGCGGGTTGCGCACGTCGCCGCCGACCAGCGTCACGCCGCGCTGCGCGAGCATCGCCGCGTAGTCCTCGAGGCGCAGGTAGAAGCCGACGTCGTACGCCTGGCCGAAGCGCCCCTCCGCGAAGTAGCGCTGCGCGTCCTCGCCCTCGAGCAGCGTGATGCCGAACGCCTGGAAGTGCGGATCCTTCAGCACGGCCGCGGAGGACTCGCCGTTCGGGATCTGCAGGTGCAGGATGCCGCCGGGGTGCAGCGCGGCGGCGAGGCTCGTGAGCGCGGCCGGCACGTCATTCACGTGCTCGATGACGTCGCTGCAGGTGACGAAGTCGAAGCGTCCGAGATCGGCCATGCGCTGCACGTCGGTGACGTCGACGCGCGCCAGCGTCACCGGAGCGCGCCGGTCGGCGACGTTCAGCGCCGCGAACGCGAGCAGCTCGTCGTTGAGGTCGATGCCGACCGCCTCGCCGCCGGCTTCTGCGAAGGCGACGCTGAAGCCGCCGTAGGCGCAGCCGACGTCGAGCGCGCGCCGTCCGCGCACCGGCTGGTACTGCTGCAGCATCTCGACGACCTGCGCGCCGCGCAGGTTCGTGCTGAGCGCGTAGTCGAGCCAGGTGTCGTACATCACGTGCCCGCGGTTCGGCTCCATCCAGCGCAGGATCGCCTCGGTGAAGCGCGGACCGGTGCGGTAGCGCACGCGCAGCGCGGCGCTGCCGAACAGCTTGCGCAGGAGCTCCGTGCGGCGCAGGCGCGGGGGCGTGACGCGCCAGCAGAAGGCGCCGACGTCACGGAGGTGATGGGCGAGCCGGCTCACGCAGCAGGCTTGGACGACGCGCGGCCGCGGCGCAAGGTCGAGCGTCCTCGAGTGGCGCGATCGCGTGGTGGTGCGGCCTCCGGCGGTCGAATCAAGCGTCTTTTTCGATCACCGCCTCGGGGCGCAACGGGTCGACGATCGCGCCCGCGGTGCGCATCGCGAGCGCCTGGATCGTCAAGGTCGGGTTGTAGCCCGAGCCGGTCGGGAACGGCGCGCCGTCGGCGCTGTAGAGGTTCTCGACGTCGTGGAAGCGGCAGAAGCGGTCGGTGACCGACAGCTTCGGGTCGTTGCCCATGCGCATCGTGCCCATGATGTGCGACGTCGTCGGCGTCGGGCCGCCGTCGTAGTTCGGCGCGACGAAGGCGAACTGCGCACCGGCCGCGCCGTGCAGCTCGATCAGCTTCGGGCCGTAGAACATTCGCGCCATGATCTCGAAGGGGTGCGGCGCGTAGGTGATGCGCGGCACCGGCAGGCCGTGGATGTCCTTGACGTCGGGGTCGAGGTCGACGCGGTTGGTCGGCTGCGGCGCGTCCTCGCCTTGCATGATCAGCACCGCGATGTGGCGTCCGAACGGGCTCGAGCGCAGGAAGCTCTTGAGCGTCTCGCCGCGGAAGCCGAGGCGCATGTACTGGAGCGCGTCGACGATCTTCTCCGAGTTGGTGCCGAACTCGACGACGCCGCCGAGCGGACGGTTCGGATCGTTCGGCACGCCGCGGAAGTCGGAGAAGCCGCCCGACACCGACTTGCCGCGCTCGCCGTGCAGGTCCTCGCGGTAGATGCCGACGCCGATCGTCTGGTGGTGGAACATCAGGTTCCGCCCGACGAGCCCCGAGGAGTTGCCGAGCCCCGGTCCGCCGGGATCCGACAGCAGCAAGAGGCGCGTCGACTCGATCGGGCTCGCGGCGAGCAGCACGTGGTCGGCGGCGACGCTCGCGGGGTTGCCGTCGGGGTCGAGGTACTCGACGCGGACGACGCGGCGACCCGAGGCGTCGGTCACGAGCCGCGTCGCGATCGAGTTGTAGCGCACCTGCACGTTGCCGGTGAGCAGCGCGTCGCGCTGCATCGCGACCGAGCCCTTGGCGTTGATCGGGCAGCCGTAGCCGCTGCAAAAGCCACAGTCGTTGCACGGCGGACGGCCGCGGTAGAAGCGCGTGTTCTGCGCGCCGGGGAACGGGTACGGGTGCAGCCCGAGCTTGCGCGCGCCCTCCGAGAGCAGGTTGTCGACGTACATCCGCGCGCCAGGCGGCATCGGGTACGGCCCCGAGCGCGGCGAGGCGAACGGATCGGCGTCGGCGTCGCCCGCGACGCCGAGCAGGCGCTCGGCCGCGCCGTAGAACGGCTCGAGCTCCCAGTAATCGAGCGGCCAGTCGGCGAAGCTCGCGCCGGGGACGTCGCCGAGCAGCGTGCCCAGGTGGAAGTCGAACTCGGTGAAGCGCGGCGTCTTCATGTCGGCGTGCACCCAGCCGCCGCCGACCGTCTTCGGCAGGTTCTGCACCGCGCCGATCAGCTTGCGCGGACCGTCCGCCTCCGACTCGCGGAAGGTGCGCGGCTCGATGCGCGCCTGCTGGCGGATCAGCTCGCGCGCGGTCATCTTGAGCTCGTCGTTCGAGAACAGCGACACCGGGTTGCCGGGCGCGGGGTCGTCGAGGCCGAGGAAGTAGTTGTTGCCGGCCTCGAGCACGCAGACCTTGAGCCCGTTGGTCGCGAGCACGCGCGTCGCCGCGCCGCCGCCCGCGCCGAAGCCGATCACGATCGCGTCGAAGCGGTCGAGGCTCGTCTCGCCGAGCACGTTCGGGACGCGGGAGGGAAGCGCCATCGCGGGCCTCGTCAAGCTCAGAAGAAGCGCACGCCGCCCTGGACGCGCGTGATCACGTCGACGAACCTCTCGACCTCGGGCTCGAGGCCGTCGTTCGGCCGTGCGGGATCGAGCGTCTGGTTCGGCTGGTCGGGGCGGTCGTAGAGCGTCTCGGTGGTCGCGTCGAAGAGCGTGTGGCCGAGCGGCTGGCTGTCGCCGTCGAAGGTGTAGTCGCGCCAGCCCGCGAGGCCGCGGTTGCCGCCGTACTCGGGCGCCGAGAACATGCCCTCCGCGAGGTGCGCGAGGAACGCGTCGACGAAGCGATGGTCGGTCGCGTTCAGCGCGGCGAGCTTCTGCGCGTCGTCGAGCGCGGCGAAGTCGGGCGCGCCCTGCTCTCTGGCGTACGCGTTCAGATCGACGACGGCTTGGCGGTAGAGCGCCTGCAGCCCGGGCCACGTGCCGGTGAGCGGCGCGTCGGGATCGCTCGCCGCGAGCGCCGCGTTCACCGCTCCGTTCGGAACCGACGCCGCGCCGAGCAGCTCGATGCGAAACGACAGCTCCTGCAGGCGCGTCAGCGGCAGGACGTCGAGGAAGTCGTTCTCTGGGAAGCGCTCGCTCGGCTGGCCGGTCGCGGAATCGGGAAACGGCGTGCGGCCGCTGAACGGTCCGCTGCGGTAGACCTGCGGCGGATCGTCGTCGAAGGCCGCGAGCCAGCGGTCGATGTACTCGACCGCGTCGGTGCCGAGCGCGCCGACCGTGCCGCCCTCGGGCACCACCGCCGCGGCGAGCTGCTCGATCACCGCGCGCTCCTCCGGCGTGAAGAAGCGCGCCGGCGTGCTGCTCGTCGCGCGGTCGCTGCAGCCGGGCAGCCACGGCAGCGCGGTCGCGGCGCCGGTTGCGGCGAGGAGCTGCAGGACGGTCCTGCGTCGGTAGAGGATCGCCATCGTGCTCGGTGCTCTCGTCGGACGCTTCCTACGAGGGCACGACACTTAGGGCGCGTCGGAGAAGGCTGTCAACCGCGACGACGCCGCGTCTCGTGCGCGCCGCGCGCGCGCAGCGGAACGACGTGAGCGCGTCAGGATGTGAGCCGGGCGTCAAGCCACGGCGGGCGGCGTCAGTTCGACCAGTAGACGTACTCCTCGCCGGGCACCGCGGGCGTGTCGAGCGGGCGGTCGATGACGATCGCGCCCTCGAGCAGCGACGGCCACAGCGGCTTCGCCTGCTCGGCGTCGATCTGCGCGAGCTTCGCGAGCATCGCGTCGCGGACGTCCGGGCGCGTCTCGGCGAGGTTGGTCTTCTCCGTCGGGTCGTTCTCGAGGTCGAACAGCCACACCTTGTCCGGATGCTCCGCGCGCTGCAGCTTCCAGCGGCCGTCGAGCAGCACCCAGTAGCCGCCCGAGCGCCAGAACAGCGTCTGGTGCGGCGCGCCGCTCTCGACGCCGGTGAGGAAGGGCAGCAGGTCGACGCCGTCGACCACGCGGTCGCGCGGCAGCTCGGCGCCGGCCGCCGCGGCGGCGGTCGCGAAGATGTCGACGTGCCCGACCGCGCCGCCGAGCACGGTGCCGGGCGCGATGCGCGCGGGCCAGCGCACGAGCATCGGCACGCGGATGCCGCCCTCGAAGAAGGTCGCCTTCCAGCCGCGGAAGGGCTTGTTGACGTCGGGCAGGCCCACGTAGTGCGCGCCGCCGTTGTCGCTCGTGAAGATGACCAGCGTGTTCTCGTCGAGGCCGTTCGCCCGCAGGCTCTCCATGATGGTGCCGACGCCGCGGTCGAGCGCGCGGATCATGGCGCCGTAGACGCGCAGGCGATGGTCCTCGATGCCGGCGAGCGCGTCGTAGTCGGACTTGAGCGCCTGGAGCGGCGTGTGCGGCGCGTTGAACGCCACGTAGAGGAAGAAGGGACGGTTGCGGTTCGCGGTGATCGCCTTCGCGGCTTCCTCGGCGAGGTAATCCGTCATGTACTTCGACGGCGCGAAGCGGCCGGGCTCGTCGTTCTTGACGACCGCGAAGGGCAGGTTCGCCCACAGGAACTTGTCGATCGGGTCGAAGTCCTGCCGCGACTCGACGACGTCGGGATCGTTCACCGGCGCGTACAGCGACGCGCCCGAGAGGAAGCCCAGGAACTCGTCGAAGCCGCGCGCCTCGGGCCGCGCCGTCGGCGTCTCGCCGAGGTGCCACTTGCCGAGCATCAGCGTGCGGTAGCCCCGGGTCTTCAGGAGCTGCGGCAGCGTGATCTCGCTCGCCGGCACGACCATCTCCGCCATCGGCGGCACGTCCTTCTCGCGCTCGGCGTGGTAGATCGGCGGGTGCTCGCCGTTCAGCGTGTGGCCCAGGAGACGCGCGAACTGGAGCGGTGCGGGCGTGAACTCGAAGCCGAAGCGCGTCGCGTAGCGTCCGGTCATGATCGCCGCGCGCGAGGGCGCGCACGTCGCGTTGCCGGCGTAGGACTGCGTCAAGTTCGCGCCTTCCTTCGCGAGCGCGTCGATGTTCGGCGTCGGGACGGCACCGTTCGCGACCCCGCCGCCCGAGAGCGTGATGTCGTTGTAGCCGAGGTCGTCGGCGACGATGAGGACGATGTTGGGCGGCCGCTCGCCGGGCGGGGCGCCCGGCGTCTCGGGGCCGCTTTCCCACGCGACCTCGCGGTTCGGCTGCACCGGATCGCGAAGCTCCGCGAGCAGGCCGGGCAGGTAGTACCAGTAGCGCTGGAAGGCGAGGGCGCCGGCGAGGCCGAGCACCGCGACCGCCGCGAGGAGCCAGAGCAAGCGCCGACGCATGACGGCGCTCACCTGGCGAGCGGCCGGACGAAACGGCCGCCTGCGAGGACGACGATCTCGAGCGTGCTTCGAGCGTGAGGGGTGCGCCGGAAGCGCCGGCGCGCGCGATCGGGAGCTGGCTGCATCGTGACCTCGCTGCGAAAGTGACACTACTAGTGCCACTTTCACCGACGCGCAAGCGCCTGTCTCGGCGCCGTCCGGGGACGGCGGACGCCAAGCGCGGGAGCGCTCCCGGCGTCACGCCGCGGCCGAGCTCCTACGTCCGGGCGAGGGACACGCGTTCCGGATCGCGCTGCGCTCGCCGCGGCGTCAATCGCCGCGGTCGCGGAAGCGGCGCGCGTCGCTCGCCAGCGCGGGCGCGGAGAACGTGCTCTGCCAGCACGCGCCGCCCTCGGTCGCGAGCTGCGCGACCACGCGATCGGCGGCGAGCGGCAGGTTCGGCACGCTCACCCCGTCGGTGTCGCCCTTGAGGCGCGCGACGACGCTGCCGCGTCCGCCGGTGCCGACGCGCAGCGCGAGCTCGCGCAGGCCGCCGTGCTCGGCCCGCGGGTCGCGGCGCACGAAGCCGCGCCGCGCGTCGGCACCGCCGAGCGGCCGCCAGCAGGGCTTGCCGCCGCACGTGCCGCCTGCGGGCACGTGGATCTGCGAGATCTGCCGCCACGCGTCGCCCTGCGCCGCGTAGACGCAGAGCGCGAGGTCCGTGTCCGTGCGCGGATCGCCGAGCGCCTCGCGCGCGACGTCGGCGCGCTGCAGGCGCCAGTCGAGGGAATCCTTGTCGCTTCCCGGGCGGTCGTGGACGACGAGCGCGCTCTTCGCCGTGGCCGGCTGCTCCGCGCACGACGCGAGCGGCTCGGGCGCGCACAGTGGGTCGATGCGGAACGCGGCGACGCCGAGGAGTCCCACGCTCACGTAGAGGTGGCGTCCATCGGGGCTCACGACCGCAGAGCTGAGGGCGGAGAGCCCGTTGGAGTCGGGCGCCTGCTGCGCGCGCACGGATTCGACCCTCGCGAGCTCGCCGGTCTCGGGATCGCGCGCGAACACCAAGAGCTCGTTGACGCAGCAGGGCGGCGGGGAGATCGAGGGCGCGTAGAGCCGCCCGCCGTCGGGGCTGATCGCGATCGCGAGCGTCGTGGCGTCGCCGCCGCGGCCGGTGGCCACGCCGAGGAAGGTGAGGGTTCCGTCGTCGGGGTCGCGTGCGAAGGACGCCACGTCGTCGAGCAGTCCGCTCACGTGGACGTTCCGGCCGTCCGGGCTCACTTCGACGTTCGCCGCCTGAGTGAGCCCATCGATGCCGTCATCGCCCTGGACGAAGCCGTGCACCGCGGTCGGCTCGCCCGTCACGTCGTCAAGAGTAAAGACCAGGAGCGAGTGTCGGTCGTCGTCGGTGACGTAGAGGCTCTTCCCGTCCGGGCTGATCGCCAGCGCGCTCGCGAAGCCGAGCTCGGACCCGGGGACTTCGGGGAAGGGATCGTCGATGCGGCCGCCGAAGCCGAGCGCGCCGCTCTCCGGGTCGCGCTCGTACCAGACCACCCCCGAGCCGGCCGCGTAGACGTGCCGTCCGTCCGGGCTCACGACGAGAAGGTCGTTCCCGTCGGTGCCGGCCTCCGGACCGGCAACGGACGAGATCTGGCTCACCGTGCCGGTCTCTGCGTCACGCGCCAGCGTCAAGATCGTGAATCCGCCGGCGACGGCCACGTAGACGTGAGCGCCGTCCGGGCTGATCGCGATGGAGTGCGCGCGCCCCGTGTGAAGCAGCTGCACGGGATCGAGAAGACCGCTCGACGCATCGCGGGCGTAGACCGCGACGCCGCCGCCCGAGCCGAAGTCTTCCGTCGTCGCCACGTAGAGGTAGGCGCCGTCCGGGCTCGGGACCGCTTCGCGCGCGCCGAACCACGGTGTCCCGATGGGCTCCAGCTCGAGGAAGTGGAGCTCGGACATCGTCGCGCCCGCGCTCTGCACCGTCGCGAGCGCGAGCGCCGCGACCGCCACGCCGTACCGCAGCGAGCTCCGGATCGACCCCATGGCACAGCCCTCCCGAAGGGCCTTCGGCGATCTGGCGAAACACTTGAGGAGGGCCTCGGCGCTGCGCCTTCCCAGCGCGGGCGTCCCACGGGGGAGTCGGTGGATTCCCTCCGCTTGACGCCGGGCCGCCGGCGGAAGTCTGCCGTCGGCTGCGGCGCTTCGTCGCCCGACGTCCCGTGTCGTCGCGAAGCCGCGAGGTGGCGGCGCGGCTCGAGGCCTCTTGCGAGGAGGACCTTATGAGCCAGGCGGATCGCAAGGTTCCGAGCACGGCGCTGGGCGTGACGGCATCCTTCTTCTGCTTTACGCGGTGCTCGGCAACTACGTCGCCCTGCCGGGTTACGTGCGCTTCCTTGAGCGCGGCGGCACGTCGGCGAGCGGCAACGGCTTCGACCTCGCGGTGCTGATCGGCGCCGTCGAGACGCTCGTCTCGATGTACTCGTTTCAGCTCGGCGTCCTGTGCTTGGCGCTCGCGTACTCCGCGCGCGAGGGCCTGCACACGAAGCAGATCGCGGTCGCGGGGCTCGCGTGGCTGGTGTTCTGGCGTGGCCCTCGCTGCCGAAGCCGGGCGCGTGGTTCTACCTCCTCTCGGCGGCGTGATCCTCGTGTTCATCGTCGGCGTGCTCGTGCAGCAGGCGCCGGGCACGGTCGACCGACTGAGCAGAAGCTTGCTCCTCGGCTCGACGCTGTTCTTCGCGTTCGCGAGCTGGGAGAGCTGCGGGGCTCGGCAGCACGGGCCGGATGCTTCACCCCGAGCAGGCCGCGGAGCCGATCGCGCACGACATCCTGGTCACGCAGAGCTCGAAGCTGATGCTGGAGCTCGTGCTGGCGTGGGGGCTGCTCTGCCTGAGCCGGCGCACGGCCGGCCGCCACGCGACGGCATGACCAGCGCGCCCCGAGCTGGCTGACGCGCGAGCAGGCGCTGCCGCGGGTCGCGTTCGGCGCGCGTGCGGCTCAGAGCGCGGTCGCGGTTGCGCTCACGGCTGCTCGGCACGGATCGACGCCTGGAGCTGCAGCATCGCCCGGACCGGCGCGCGGAAGAGCCCGCGCTGCGGACGGTCGAGGTCGAGGATGACGTAGGCGACCAGCGTCGTCAGCACGACGAAGCACGCGGTCGCGGCCTGGTGGCGGCGTCCGGCGAGGCCGAGCGCGTAGCCGGCGACGATGGCTGCGACCGTCGCGGTGAGGACGAGGAAGGCCAGCACCGACGGCGGCAGGTGCCCGAACATCGCCGCGTCGAACGCGGTCTTCTGCGCGAACGCGTCGTTCAGGCCGTCGAGCACGAAGACGTAGGCGCCGGCCTCCGGGGCTTCGCGGACGTGCGCCGCCGCGATCGACCACATCGACGCCTGCAGCTCGGACACGCGCCGGGTGGCGCTCTCGACGATCTCGGGATCGTTCTTCGACCGTGCGAGCGCGACGCGCTGGTCGACGTACTCGCGGAGCTGGCTGCGCAGCGCCGTGCGCGACGCCTCCGGCAGCACGTCGAAGCGCAGGTACGCGGTGGCGATCGCGTTGGTCTCGGCGACCGCGAGCTGGCGGCGGGCGTCGACCCGGCCCATGACGAACGAGAAGGTCAGCGCGAGCAGCAGGCCGAAGAGGCCGAACACCGCTCCCTGGATCGCGCCGATGCCGATCGAAGCGTCCCCCTCCTCGCGCGCCCGGCGCTCGGCCGCCCGCTTGCCGAGGTGGAAGCCGATCTCGATCGCGATCGTCAAGGTAACAATAACCAAGACCGCCAGGACCCAGGCGGGCGTCTGGAAGAAGATGCTCTGGTCGACCACGACGCCCGGATCAGAGCGCGTCCGCGGCGCCGACGCCAGCGGAACGGGGCAAAGACTCCGTCAAGGGCAGAGAAGGCTGACCGTGCACCCTGGCGAGCGCTGCGGCGTCGTCCCGGGGCGACGCGACCCGTGGCCCGGTTCGCAATCCTGCCGGTCCGCAATCTACAGTGCCGTCATGTGCACGCGGGTAGTGTACCTCGGCGTCGACGACCGCATCGTCACCGGGCGCAGCATGGACTGGAAGACCGAGCTCGCGACGAACCTGTGGGCGCTGCCGCGCGGCGTGCGGCGCGGCGGGCTCGCCGGTCCGGGCTCGATCGAATGGACCGCGAAGTACGGCAGCCTGGTCGCGACCGCCTACGACGTCTGCACGACCGACGGCGCCAACGAGGCCGGGCTCGCGGCCAACCTGCTGTGGCTCGCCGAATCGCGCTACCCCGACCGGGACGCAGGCGGCCCCGCGATCTCGCTCTCGCTGTGGGCGCAGTACGTCCTCGACAACTTCGCGACCGTCGCCGAGGCGGTGAAGGCTCTGACCCTGACGCCGCTGCGCATCGCCACTGCGGAGGTGCCCGGCGAGGACCGGCTCGCGACGCTGCACCTCGCGATCTCGGACGCGTCGGGCGACAGCGCGATCGTCGAGTACGTCGACGGGCGTCAAACCATCCACCACGACCGCCGCTACCAGGTGATGACCAACTCGCCGATCTTCGAGAAGCAGCTCGCGATCAACGAGTACTGGCGGGAGATCGGCGGCACGGTGATGCTGCCGGGCACGAACCGCGCGGCAGACCGCTTCGTGCGCGCGTCGTTCTACATCGACGCGATCCCGAAGACCGAGGATCAGCGGCTCGCCGTGGCCGGCGTGTTCAGCGTGCTGCGCAACGTCTCCGTTCCGTACGGCATCTCGACGCCGAACGAGCCTAACATCTCGACCACGCGCTGGCGCACGGTCTTCGACCACAAGGCGCGGCGCTACTTCTTCGAGTCGGCGCTGTCGCCGAACACCTTCTGGGTCGAGATGAAGAAGCTCGACTTCGGCGCCGGCGCGCCGACGCGTCGCTTGCGGCTCGGCGACGAGGAGATGATGGTCTACGCGGGCGACGCGAGCGGCGCGTTCGAGGAGGCGGCGCCGTTCGCGTTCCTCGCCGTGGCGTAGGGGCGGCCGAGCTTGGGCGCGCGCGGCCGCTGCGACTTCGGGAGCACTTACAGAATGAAGTGATCCCCCGCGGCGCGCACCGTGACGTCGCCGATCGACACGCCCCACGGCTGGTCGATCGCGTGCACGATCGCGTCGGCGATGAACTCGGGCGCGAGGCTCGGGTAGGCGATGCTCTCCGGGTCGAGGTTCTCGGCCGGGAAGCGGCCCTCGGTGATCTGCGCGAACATCTCCATGAACTCGTTCGTGTTCTGCCCGAGGATGCCGACGGCAGCCGCTTGGTTGATCACCGTGCCGGCGAGCCCCGTGGTCGGCACGCCGGTCGGCTTGACGATCGTGACCTTGATCTTGCCGCGCGTCTCGACGCGCAGCGACTCGGAGAGGAAGTTCACCGCCGCCTTGGTCGCGCCGTACACCGCGGCGCCGACGACCGGGTAGTTGCCGTAGATCGACGACAGGTTGACCACGTGGCCGCGGCCCTGCGCGATCATCTGGTCGTACACCGCGACGATGCCGTTCAGGACGCCCTTCAAGTTGACGTCGATGCAGCGGTGCCAGGCGTCGACCGCGGCCGCGTGGTCCGCGTAGAAGGCGAGCGGCATGATGCCGGCGTTGTTCACGAGCACGTCGATCGCGCCGAAGGCGTCGACGGTCGCCTTCGCGAGCGCGCGCATGTCGGCGAGGTTCGCGACGTCCGCGTGCAGCGCGAGCGCCGAGCCGCCTCGCTCCGTGATCGCCTTCTTCACCGCCTCGACCGCGTCGAGGTTCACGTCGGCACAGGCGACCTTCGCGCCGCGCGCGGCGAGGCGCTCGGAAACCAGCCGACCGAAGCCGCTGCCCGCGCCCGTGACGATGATCGACTTGCCTGCGACGTGATCCGCCATGTCCTGCTCCTCCGCTGCTGGTGATGGCTCGTTGCGGCGAGCGGTCGGCGGACGTGCTGTGGGCGCGGACCCGCGGTCTGCGCACCGACGCCGGTCGTCCGTCTCGACGCTCGGCCGGCGCGCATCATCACACGCGCCGACGCGGAAGACGAGCGCGCGAGCGGGAGGCGCAGCGCGAACCTCGCGGGCCGTCGGGGGCGGCGCTCGAGCGGCAGCGAGGGAAACCCGCCGCGCGCGTCCGTGCCGCGCGCGGCGGGTCGTGACGGGTCGGGGCCGTGCGCGCCTACGGCACGAAGTCGAACGCGGCGATGCCGCCGACGACGTCGACCTGCTTCAAGCCCTCGCGCGACTCGCACATCGCTTGCTGCACGGCCGGTGGGACCAGGACGCCGATCACCATCAGAACGTTGTCGTTGACGAAGGGCTTCTTCGGATCGGTCAGCACCGGACTGCGAAGCTGGAACTCGGATGCGTTCACCGAGTACTGGAACGGCTCCGCGATCGTGGTCTTCGTCGTGGCGACCATGATCGGCTTGTTGCGGGCATTTCGCCCCTGCCACTTCACCTGCAGCTTCTGCGGCTTGCTCGCTGCGTACGGGGCGAGGGAGCACGTCGCGCCCGCCTCGAGCTGCAGGGTCGCGTTCACGGTGACGTCGGTGATCGGCGCCTTGCCTCCCACCACACCCGAGCCGTCGCAGCTGCCCGTGAGCTTCAGCGTGAGCTTCACCGGCTTGGTGCTCGGCGTGTTCTTCAGGGGCTTGGCGAATTTCGCCGTGCCCGAGATCCACGGGCACACGACGTTGCCGACCGGCACCACCGGCTTGGTGCCGTACGTGATGGTCACCAAGCCGTGCCCCGAGCGCACTCCCTGCTCCTGCAGCTGGCGGACGCCATCCAGGACGTGGCCCGAGCCGCCGCCGCCCGGACCAAAGAACAGGGTCTCGCCGTTCTCGATGATGCCGTCGAGGCCTCCACCGCCGCCACCGAGGTACCCGCCGCCGCCTCCGGCCCCGCAGGTGTTGCCGGATCCGCCCACGCCTTCGGCGCCGGCGGACGGCTTGCCGGTGCTGTTGACGCAGAAGCCGGCCACGCCGCCGGTGGTGCTGCCGCCGCCGCCACAGACGGCGAAGATCGACTCCGTGCAGGCGGGGCTGCGCGTCCCCGGCATCGCGCCGCCGGCGCCGCCTTCGACGGGGGTCGTCGGCAACCCGATGGCGAACGGGCTCTTCTCACCCTCGCCGCCGCCACCGCCGGCGACGACCACGCGGTCATTCAGGCCGCCCGGCGCCCGGCGCACGTCGCTCGCGCCACCGCCTCCGGCCAGGCCGAGGTGAGCGTCTCCGCCGCCGTTGTACCCGCCCGTCGATCCGCCGGGCTGGCCGCCGACGTGGATGTACAGCGTCTCGCCGGGCGTGACGCCGATCATCGCGCGCTCGTGACCGCCGAGCCCGCCGAGCTCGCCGCCGCCCTGCGCGCCCCAGGCGTCGATGGTGAGCACGCGGACCTTCTCCGGCACGGTGAACGTCTGCACGCTGCCGTCGGTGCCGTCCGTGCCGTTGTATGCGAAGGTGCACGTGACGGGATTCTTCCCCGTGCAGTTCGGAGGCAATGCTGCGAAGCCGGTACCGATGCCGAGCGCGACGGTTGCCGCCACGAGCCCTGCACGGAGCCATGCGGCGCCGCCCGGCGCCATCGCGAAAACAGTGCCTGACGTCCTTGTCATGCCCACGTCTCCCTCTCGATCGGCGAGCGCGCGTGAGCGCTCCGCGACGACACGGGGCGACGCGTAGCAGCGGCGAGCGCGCCGGGTCGATGATCGTTTCCGACAAAAAACTGATTTTTGCTGCCACGGCCGATTCTGGGCGCCGCGGCGACGGCTGGCTCGTGGGGCGCGCCGTCCGATACGCTGTCGTGCGTGGGGGGAAGGGTTGATCGCGCGCACCCGACGCGCTGGTTGTTCGAGGGGAAGTCGACCGGGTTCTCGCTCTTGGCGGCGGCGTACCGGGCGGTAGCGCGTGCGCGGACGACGCTCGCCGCGCTGACGCTGTCGGTCGCGACGCTCGCGACGCTGGCGACGTGTCTCGCGTCCGCCGCGCACGCGCGCGTCCCCGCGACGCCGCTCATGACCGTCTACCGCTTCGACGGGCCGCTCGACGTCCCGACCTACGATGCCGACGTCTTCGCGGAGCGCGGCGTCGGCGCCGTCGCGGGCTCGCTCGCGCAGGGCACGTCGGTGATCCCGTGCCTCGTGATCCGCGACGGCAAGCCGCTCACGGACGCGTCCGGGACGCCGTTCGTCGGCTTCGAGGTCGTGGTCGACGCGCGGCGCGCCGTGCCCGAGGACACGGCGGCGTACCGCGAGACGTTCGCCCGCCGGCAGACGCTCACCGTCGAGAACCACCACTGCCCGCCGGGCGTCGACCGCGTGATCGACGTGCGTCACCTGGCGACGCTCGACAAGGCACCGTGGTTCGACCCGCCGCGCGCCGCGAGCGCCGCCGCGCGCGACGACGGAGCGAGCGGCGGAGGCGGCGCGGCGCGCAGCACGCTCGACCCCGTCGTGCGCGCGTTCCACGAGTCGCAGCACTGCGCGCAGGTGCAGCGTCGCCTGATCGGCCGACGCGCGGCGCTCGAGGAGGCCTGGGACGCGTTCGCGCGCGGCGAGGGACGGCGCTTCGGCGCCGACGTCGTCGAGCGCGCGCGCGCCCTCGACTACACGATGCGCACCGCGATCTACGAGGCGCACCTCGATCGCGGCTGCGGCGCCTACGGCGCGTGCGAGCGCAACGTGATCGCGCTCTCGATCCGCAACCGCGCGCGCGCCTGCAGCCGCGCGCAGGGCTGCCGCTTTCCCGGCGACGTCGTCGGCGTGGCGTCGAAGGTCTCGCAGTACAACATCTGGGACGAGGTGCTGACGCAGGTGACCGGGCTCGCGTCGTGCTTCCTGCGCCGTGACCTCGCGCGCGACGAGCGCTACGCGAAGCTGCAGGCGATGTACGAGCAGTCGGTGCTCGACGTCGAGCGCATCCTGTTCGCCGACGACGCCGAGCTCGCGGAGCTCTTCCCGGGCATCGACCCCGCGACGCTCGCGACGCTGCGCCACTACTACCATCCGCCGGCGATGGGGAAGTGCTTCCCGAACGAGCCGCGCGTCGAGTACATCTCCGGCGCCGTCGCGCGTCGCGGCGACGACTTCGTGCTGATCGCCGGCACGCGCGTCGAGGTCGGCGAGAAGCGCGGCAGCGGCTACGCGTTCCGCGCGGTCACGGTCGAGGAGACGCCGCGGCGCGACGTGCTGCGCACCGCCGACCGCTACCCGGGATTCTTGCTCGATGCGCGGAAGGTGACGCTCCAGCCGAGCAAGAGCTGCCGTCCGTGGGGAACGCCGCCCGGCTGCTCGCGCGGCGAGGTCGGACGGCATCGCAAGGTGCCGAGCTGGCTCTCGACGGGACGTCCGCTCGCGATCACCTGCCGCGTGCGCGCGCGCGACCCGGAGTGCACGAGCGGCGTCGAGATCGCGACCGCGACCGTCGGCGGCGCATGCGACGTCGACATGCAGCCGGTCGCGGGCGTGCCGTAGCGGTCGCGCGTAACGAGCCGTTCGCGAGCCGGTCGGCGACGGGCGTCCTCCGGAGTCTGCAGCTGACGCGGCGCGCTCGGCGCGCGCATGCTAGCGGCCTTCGCCGATGCGGACGATGGCACAGGCGGGCTGGTCGGCGTCGCCGACCGTGGTGATCACCGGCGCGGCGAGCGGCATCGGGCGTGCTCTCGCGCGGGCGTACGCGGCGCGCGGCGCGCGCGTCGCGCTGCTCGACGTCGACGGGCCGGCGCTCGAGGCTGCGGCCTCCGGGCTCGCGAACGCGACGACGCACCGCTGCGACGTCGCGAGCGTCGCCGCGGTCGACGAGGCGCGCGACGCCGTGCTCGCCGCGCACGGCACGGTGCACCTCCTCGTGTGCAACGCCGGCATCTCGGCCGCGGGTCCGGTCGAGGCGCTGCCGCTCGACGTCTTCCGCCGCACGATGGACGTCAACTTCTGGGGCGTCGTGCACGCGTGTCGCAGCTTCGTGCCGACGCTGCGCGCGACGGCGGCGCGCGGCGAGCGCGCGCATCTCGCGATCGTGCTCAGCGACTTCGCGCTGCTGTCGCTGCCGACCAAGGCGGCGTACGCGGCGTCGAAGCACGCCGCGAAGGCGTTCACCGAGGCGCTCGCCGCGGAGCTGCAGGGCAGCGGCGTGCGCGTGAGCGCGATCTACCCCGGCGCGACCGCGACCGACATCGTGCGCCGCGGCCACGCCGTCGACCCCGCGAAGCGCGACCGCGAGGCCGAGTTCCTCGCGCAGGGGCTGCCGCCGGAGGAGGTCGCGCGCCGCATCGTGCGCGCCGTCGACGCAGGTCGCGCGCGCGTGCTCATCGGACGCGACACGCGCGCGATCGACGTCGCGACGCGGCTCGCGCCGGGGGTGATGCAGGCGGGCGTGCGTCGGTTGTGGCGGCGGGTGCCGTTTCTCTGAGGCGCGCGATACGACATCGTCGAGGTCATGAAGCCGATGCGCTGGAGCCCGGACGCTGCGGTGCGGGTGCCGCCTCGTCACTTCCACCGCGACGTGTCGCTGCCGAAGGCGTGGACCTACCTCGAAGCACTCCGCGCGTAGGAGCACGCCTCGCCGCGCTGCTCGCGCTCGCGGCGTTCACCGCGCTCGCTGGCTGCGCGGCGCTCGCGCCGGCGCCCGACGCGCACGTGCCACCCTTCGCGCGCGTTCCCTACGAGCCGTTCTCGCGCGACGCCGCGATCGGCGTCGCGCTTCGCGAGTGGCGCGCGTTCGGCTCGCGCATCGACGACGCTCCGCCGGACCCCGAGCGCGACATGCCGAGCGACGCGACCCCCGAACGCACCTCGGGTCTCTGGCAGCGCGTCGGCGAGTACTGGTGGCTCGGGCAGGACGCGGGCAGCCGCGAGTCCAGATGGACGGGACGGCACGACGCGCGCGGCGCGGTCTTCCCGCCCGAAGAGGACGCGAGGTACGCGTGGTCGGCGGCGTTCGTCTCCTACGTCATGCGCATCGCGGGCGCGCGCGACGGCTTCCCCTACGCGGCGTCGCACGCGACCTACGTCAACGCGGCGCTCACCGACCCGGAAGGTCTGCGAATCCGCGCCGAGCGCCCCGAGGAGTACCCGCCGCAGCCCGGCGACCTGATCTGCATGGGCCGCGACCGCTCGAAGGGCATCCGCTTCGACGATCTGCCGGCCGACTTCGCAGGGCATTGCGACCTGGTCGTCGAGGCGATGCCCGGGTCGCTCACGGTGGTCGGCGGCAACGTCGGCGACAGCGTCACGCTGAAGCACGTCCCGGTGACCGACTCCGGCACGCTCGCGACGCCGGACGGCCGCGTCCTCGACGCGCGCTACCCGTGGTTCGTCGTGATCCGCGTGCTGTACGACCGCTGACCGCGCCGGGATCCTCGCGATTCGAGCAGGCGCGTGCAGCGGCCGACGCTTGACGCTTCGACGCCTAAAGCGCCGCTCTGCGTCAGCCGATCCTTCCGGAACTTGGGTCGCGGCCGCGGCCTCGTTCGATCGTTCGGAGGTACGGGGGGACGTGCAGAACAGGATCAGGAGCGTCGCTTTGGGAATCGCCGCCGCCGTGCTGGCTGCGTGCTCGGACGCATCGTCGCCGCCGACGCCGGAGATCGTGTGGCACGCGTGCGATCCGTCGGTCATCGATCCGGACTACATCGAGCAGCTCGGCGAGCGGCTCACGTGCGCGACGATCGAGGCGCCGATCGACTACGACGACCCGCGCAAGGGCACGATCGACCTCGCGCTGCTGCGGGTCGCGGCGGGCGATCCGTCGCGGCGGCGCAACGCGATCTTCATGAATCCGGGCGGTCCGGGCGGTGACGGGCTCGAGCTCGGAGCCGACTACGGAGCGATGTTCGCGAACGCCAATCCGAACGACCCGATCGGCGCCAAGCTCCGCCAGCTCTCGGACGAGTACGACATCCTCGGCTTCTCGCCGCGCGGGGTCGGCCAGAGCACGAACCTCGTCTGCCAGCTCGACGAGAACTATCTGGTCGAGCTCCTGCCGACGACGGTCTTCACGCCGGAGAACCTGGCCGCGATCTACGAGAACCAGCTGCGCGATGCGCGCGCGTGTCGCGCGAATCCGCTGACGCCGTACATCAACACCGACGCGGTCGTTCAGGACATGGACCTCGTCCGCCGCGGGCTCGGCGACGAGAAGCTCAGCTACCTCGGCTTCTCCTACGGCACCTGGCTCGGCATCTGGTACGCGAGCCGCTTTCCCGAACACGTCGACCGCATGGTGCTCGACAGCACCGTCGACTACACGTTCGAGAGCTTGGCAATGACGGGCAACGCTCAAGCGGTGCCCATGCAGTTCGTGCTCGACGAGCTCATCATTCCCTACGCCGCGGTGCTGGACCCGCTGTTCGGGCTCGGCCGGTCGGCGGAGGAGATCCGCGCGATCTTCGGCTCGCTGCCGGTCGAGCTGCAGGCCGTGTTCAGCAACGAGGTCTACGGGCTTCTCTTCGACCAGGAGCGGGCCGACGACGTGGTCGTTCGGCTCGGGGCGGCGAAGGGCGTCGGCGAGGTGATGCGCGCGTTCCCCGACGCCTCGCGGGAAGAGCTCGAGGTCCGCGTCGCCGAGCGGCGCTACGCACCGGACGACGAAGTCGACGACGCCATGCGCGAGGCGGCCGGCGAGCTGCTCTCGAACGCTCTCGACCTGAAGAGCGGGATCACCCGTCCGGTGACGCTGCATTCGGAAGACGCGGTCAACAAGTCGGTGACCTGCAACGACGGACCTGCGCCGACCGACCCGGAGTTCTGGAACCAGCAGGCCGCGGAGCTGCGCGACGTCGCGCCGGCGTACTTCCACGATCGCTTGGAGCTCAACTGCACGGAGGAGTGGGGCGGGCCGACCGTCGTGCGGCCGAGCGTCGACGGCGCGCGACGCGTGCCGAACATCCTCATGGTGCAGGATCAGTACGACGCTGCGACGCCGCTCGACGGCGCGCTCCGGACCTACGAGCTGCTCGGCAACGCGAGCCTGATCTACAACTCGCGCTCCTACACGCACGGCGTGTTCCCCTCGGGCGAAGCGTGCGTCGACGTGACGGTCGCGGACTTCTTCGTCGCCGACGACATCCCCGGGCACTTCGTCGTCGAGTGCGAGGGCAAGGGGCTGCTCGATGCGCTGCGCGACCAGATCCCTGCCGACGCGGCGATCGCGGCGAGCGCTTCGGGAAGCGGGCTGCCGGAGACCCTCCGCGCGCAAGCGCTGCGCGGCGCGAGCGGCGACATGAGCCGCGCGTACCTCGATCCGGAGTGGGCGCGCACGCTCACACGGCGGATCCACGACAAGGTGCGCGACGCGGCGCTCGCCGCACGAGGTGTCGGCGGGCGCTGAGCGCCGACCCCTCGGGAGAGCTGGAGCCGCGGTCGCGGCCATTCGTTCGATCGTTCGGAGGTACTGACGTGGCAGGTGTGTGGAGCAGGACGAGGATCGTCGCCTTGGGGATCGTCGCGGCGGTGCTGGCCGCGTGCTCGGACGCGTCGTCGCCGACGCCGGAGCTGGTGTGGCACGAGTGCGATCCGTCGCTCGTCCCGGAAAGATTCCGCACCGAGCTCGGCGAGCGGCTCGCGTGCGCGACGCTCGCGGTGCCGCTCGATCACGACGATCCGCGCAAGGGGACGATCGAGATGGCGCTGCTGCGGGTCGCGGCGGGCGATCCCGCGCGGCGGCGCAACGCGATCTTCGTGAATCCGGGCGGCCCGGGCGGCGACGGGCTCGTGCTCGGAGCGTTCTACGGCGCGCTCTTCGCCACCGGCAATCCGACGACCCCGCTCGGCGCGAAGGCACGTCAAGTATCGGACGAGTACGACGTGATCGGCTTCTCGCCGCGCGGCGTCGGCTCGAGCACGCGTCTCACCTGCACGCTCGACGCGAGCTACCGCGTGGAGCTCCTGCCGACGACGGCCTTCACGCCGGAGAACCTAAACGCGATCTACGAGAACCAGCTCCTCGACGCGCGCGCGTGCCGCGCGAACCCGATGACCCCGTACGTCCACACCGACGCGGTCGTGCGCGACATGGACCTCGCCCGTCGCGCGCTCGGCGACGAGAAGATCAGCTACATCGGCACGTCGTACGGCACCTGGCTCGGCATCTGGTACGCGAGCCGGTTCCCCGAGCGCGTCGACCGCTGGATGCTCGACAGCACCGTCGACTACACGAACGAAAGCCTCACGGCGTTGGGGAACGACCAGGCCGTGCCGCTCCAGTTCGTGCTCGACGAGCTCGTGATCCCGTACGCGGCGACCTACGACCGGATCTTGGGCCTCGGCTCGTCGCCGGAGGAGATCCGCGCCATCTTCGGGTCGCTGCCGGTCGAGCTGCAGACCGTGCTGAGCGACGAGCTCTACTCGCTGCTGTTCTCGCAGGATCGGGCCGACGAGGTGATCGTGCAGCTCGGCGCCGCGAAGGGCGTCGGCGAGGTTCTGCGCGAGTTCCCCGATGCGCCGCGGGACGAGCTCGAGGTGCGCGTCGCCGAGCACCGCTACGCGCCGAACGACGAGGTCGACGACGCCATGCGCGAGGCCGCCGCCGAGCTGCTCGAGGCGACCCTCGACCTCGCGAGCGGCGTCACGGAGCCCGTGACCCTCGAGCCGTTCGATGCCGTGAACAAGTCGGTGACCTGCAACGACGGACCGGCGCCCACCGATCCGGAGTTCTGGAACCAGCAGGTCGCGGAGCTGCGCGACGTCGCGCCGGCGTACTTCCACGATCGCTTGGAGCTCAACTGCACGGAGGAGTGGGGCGGGCCGACGACGGTGCGGCCGAGCGTCGACGGCGCGCGACGCGTGCCGAACATCCTGATGGTGCAGGACCAGTACGATCCCGCGACGCCGCTCCCCGGTGCGCTCCGGACCTACGAGCTGCTCGGCAACGCGAGCCTGATCTACCGGACGCGCGACTACACCCACGGCGTGTTCCCGACCTTCGAGACGTGCGTCGACGACGCGGTCCTCAGCTTCTTCGCCGCCGACGAGGTGCCGGGGCACTTCGCCCTCGAGTGCGAGGGCAAGGGATTGCTCGACGAGACGTCGTCCGACGTGGCGCGCGCGGGGAGCGAGTCGGCGAGCGAGCTGCCGGAGGCGCTGCGCGCTCAGGCCGTGCGCGGCGCGCGCGGGGACGCGAGCAGCGCCTACCTCGACCCGGAGCTGGCGCGCGACCTCGGACGGCACATCCGCGAGGAGGTCCGCGCCGCGGCTGCCGCCGGACTCGGTGTCCGCGCACGCTGAGCGGAGGACCGTCAAGCATACCAGTCGCGGTCGATCGTGCCGCCGGAGCCGCGCTTCGAGCGCGCTCAAGTCTCGTCGAGCGCCGTCCGATGTCTTGCGAACACGGTCGCGGCGGGCGCGGCCATCGCTCGGAGGTCGGCATGGGCGCGCGTAGCAAGACGAGGATCCTCGCGACTTACCTGGCCGCGGCCATGCTGGCCGCGTGCTCGGACGCACCCGCGCCGCCGACGCCGGAGATCGCGTGGCACGATTGCGATCCGTCGGTCAGCGATCCGGACAGCATCAAGCAGCTCGGCGAGCGGCTCCAGTGCGCGACGGTTGCGGTGCCGCTCGATCACGACGACCCGCGCAAGGGCACGATCGACTTCGCGCTGTCGCGCGTCGCGGCGGGCGATCCGTCGCGGCGACGCAACGCGATCTTCGTGAACCCCGGCGGCCCGGGCGGCGACGGCCTCCGCCTCGGGGTGAGGATAGGAGCGCTCTTCGCCCTGGCCGATCCGTCGACGCCGCTCGGCGCCCAGCTGCGGCGGGTCTCGGACGAGTACGACGTGATCGGCTTCTCGCCGCGCGGGGTGGGCTCGAGCACGAATCTGACCTGCCATTCCGACGAGCCCTATCGCGTGGCGTTCCTGCCCACGGTCCTCTTCACGCCGGAGAACCTGGCCGCGAGTTACGAGAACCAGCTTCTCAACGCGCGGGCGTGCCAGGCGAACCCGCTCACGCCGTACATCAACACCGACGCGGTCGTGCGCGACATGGACCTCGTCCGTCGGGCGCTCGGTGACGAGAAGCTCAGCTACCTCGGCTATTCGTACGGCACCTGGCTCGGCATCTGGTACGCGAGCCGCTTTCCCGAGCGCGTCGACCGCATGGTGATCGACAGCGTCTTCGACTATGCGACGGGGACGCTCACGACCATTGGCCTCAATCAGCCGCCTGCACTGCAATTTGTGCTTGACGAGATCGTCAGCCCGTACGCCGCGACGAAGGACGCGACCTTCGGGCTCGGCACGTCGCCGCAGGAGATCCGCGGCATCTTCGGCTCGCTGCCGGTCGAGCTGCAGACCGTGCTGAGCGGCGAGCTCTACTTGAGGCTGTTCTCGCAGAGACGCGCGGACGAGGTGGTCGTCCAGCTCGGTGCGGCGAAGGGCGTCGCCGAGGTGATGCGCGAGTTCCCCGACGCGCCGCCGGACGAGGTAATGCGGCGCATCGCCGAGCGCCGCTTCGCACCGGACGATGCGATCGATCAGCAGATGCGCGAGGCAGCCGAAGCGCTGTTCTTCTGGGCCCTCGAGCTCGAGCAGGAGGACACCGAGCCGGTAGAGGTCCCTGCGGACACTGCGGTCAACATTGCGGTGGTCTGCAACGACACCCCGTCGCCCACCGATCCGGCGTACTGGAACCAGCAGATCGCGGAGCTGCGTGAGGTCGCGCCCGCGTTCTTCGGGGGGCTCAACTGCACGGACGAGTGGGGCGGGCCGACGGTCGTGCAGCCGGACGTGGATCGCGCTCGGCGCGTGCCGAACATCCTCATGGTGCAGGACCAGTACGACCCCGCGACGCCGCTCGCGGGCGCGCTCGCGACCTACGAGCTGCTCGGCAACGCGAGCCTGATCTACAACACGCGCTCCTACACGCACGGCGTGTTTCCCACGAACGAAGCCTGTGTCGACGGTGCGGTCGCGGACTTCTTCGTCGCGGACGAGATCCCCGGGCACTTCGTCCTCGAGTGCGAGGGCAAGGGGCTGCTCGACGGCGCGCCTGCCGCCGCGGCGCGCGCGGCGAGCGCGCCCGGGAGCGAGCTGCCGGAGGTGCTGCGCGCGCAGGCGGTGCGCGGCGAGAGCGGCGACGCGAGCGGGGCGTACCTCGACCCGGAGCTGGCAAGCGCGCTCGTGCAGCAGATCCACGACGAGATCCGCGACGC